>NZ_CP095742.1:3069642-3376607 GCF_023078495.1 Luteibacter aegosomatissinici
CGACCATGTTGAGCTCACCGGCTGCGGCCACGGCCGGGCGGCCGAACACGGGCGCGGAGACGAAACCCACGCCGCGGGCCTCATGGCTATCCGCGAGCTCCTGCGCGAGCGCCACCGAGATGGTGGCGTGGTTGACGTGCACGGCACCGGGCTCCAGCGCGGCCAGTACGCCACCGCCCCCCAGGATGACATCGCGCACGGCGGCGTCATTAGCCAGCATGTTGTGGACGACTTCGGCACCCTTCACCGCCTCCGCGGGCGATGCGGCGACCTTCGCGCCCTGCTCCGCCAGCGGCCTGGCCGCCTCGGCGCTGCGGTTCCACACCACCACGTCGTGGCCGCCCTTGATCAGGTTCGCGGCCATGCCCGCGCCCATGCTGCCCAATCCGAGAAAACCAATACGCATTGCGACTGCTCCTGTACTTAAAGAGCCTGGCCGGCCGCATGGCCGGATGCCCAGGCCCACTGGAAGTTGTAGCCACCGAGGTGGCCCGTCACATCGAGCACCTCGCCAACAAAGTAGAGGCCCTGCTGGCGCTTGGACATTAGCGTCGCCGACGAGACCTCATCGGTATCGACGCCGCCCAGGGTAACTTCGGCCGTGCGGTAGCCCTCGGTGCCGCTGGCGACCAGCGGCCAGTCCTGCAACTGTGCCGCGATGTCGTTCAATTCGGCGTCACGGTACTGGCGCATCGGCTTGCTGGGGATCCAGACCTCACAAAGGCGCTCCGCCAGGCGGCGCGGCAACAGGCTGGAAAGCACGGTGCGGAACTCCGCGGCGGGGCGTTCCTCGCGACCCACGCGCAGGGCTTCGTAGGCGTCGGCGCCCGGGAGCAGATCCAGGCGAAGGTCCACGCCGGGTTCCCAGTACGAGGAGATCTGCAGGATGGCTGGCCCACTCACCCCGCGGTGGGTGAACAACATGGCGTCACGGAACGCCGTACCGTGGGCTCGCGCCTCAATGGGCAACGCCACGCCAGCCAGGCCGTCGTAACGCTCCTGGTGCTTCCCGCTAAGCGTCAGCGGGACCAGGCCAGCCCGAACGGGCAGCACCGCGTGGCCGAACTGCTTGGCCACGTCGTAGCCGAAGCCACTGGCCCCCAGGCTGGGGATGGACAAACCGCCGGTGGCGATAACCAGCGACGGCGCCCGCACGTGACCCAGGGGTGTATCGCAGCCGAAGCCGCCATCGCCCGCCTTGATCTTCGTGACCCCCGTGTTCAGCTCCACCCGCACGCCGGCCGCCGCGCATTCATCGAGCAACATGCGGACAATGAGCTTGGAGGACTCGTCACAGAACAGCTGGCCAGGGCTCTTCTCGTGGTATTTGATCCGGTGCTTCTCGACCAGGTCGATGAAGTGCCAGGGGGTGTACCGGGCCAGGGCCGATTTGCAGAAATGCGGGTTGCGGCTGAGGAAGTTGGCGGGGGTGGTGTTGGTATTCGTGAAATTACAGCGCCCGCCGCCGGACATGAGGATCTTTTTGCCGGCTTTATTGGCGTGATCGACCACGAGCACCCGCCGGCCCCGTTGGCCGGCGACGATGGCGGTCATCAGCCCGGCGGCGCCTGCGCCGATGACGATGGCATCGTATTCCATGGGTGGGGGCCTGCCTGATGGTGCAAACGCATATGGTAGCCGGGTCGCGTAAACTTGTCGGCTGTAACCCCTAGCGAGGATTTCCCCCCATGCCTTCCTTTGACATCGTTTCGGAAGTCGATAAGCACGAATTGAGCAACGCGGTGGACCAGGCAAACCGCGAGGTGTCGAACCGGTTTGACCTGAAGGGCACCAAGGCGAAGTTCGAGCTGGAAGACAGCGTCATCACGCAGAAGGCCGATAACGAATTCCAGATCGAGCAGATCCACCAGATCCTGCGCACACGCCTGGCCGCGCGCCAGATCGACGTGCGTGCACTGGATGTGGGCAAGGTGGAAACCAACCTGGCGGAAGCCCGGCAGAAAGTGACCGTGAAGCAGGGTATCGAACAGCCTGTCGCCAAGAAGATCATCGCGAAAATCAAGGAAGCGAAACTCAAGGTCGAAGCACAGATCAACGGCGAGAAAATCCGCGTCACCGGCAAGAAGCGCGACGACCTCCAGGACGCGATCGCCCTGCTCCGCAAGGCCGATTTCGAACTCCCGCTGCAGTTCGAGAACTTCCGCGACTAACGGCTCGCGTTCGGCTTCGCGCCTGATCAAGCGGTTCATTCGCTGGCGCGAATGCGTGTGACCAGCGGCTTGCGCCGCCTCGCGCTTGAGGTGTTGAGGCGAAGAGCCGTCGGTGCCCACCCTCGCGTCGATGCTGCGGCTACGCCGCCGTGTCCTCGATTCGCGCACAAGGTGCGCTCCTACAACCGCCGCCCCGCGAACGAGCCATGGGCCAGCCCCATCTAAGGCTGGCCTACGGCCGCTCTCTTGTGCGGAACTCGCCTCGAGGGTGGGCACCGACGGCTCTTTTGACCCATGAGGTTGGGTGGGTGGAGAGCCGCGGCGTTGTCTGCGGGGAGATCGGTGCGGTCGCGCATGCGTGGGCGGACAGCGGCTCCGTCACCCGACAGGGGCGGCCGTGCGGCGTGTATCGGCAAGCGCGGCGTCTTGGCAGCGTTTGCCGATCGTCGCGTGGTGATGCGTTATGGCGTCATCGCTGCGTGGGTTGATCGCGTGCAAGCGCGCTCCTACACGAGCCGTGCGTGTTCATTCATTAATTCGTGGCACATCTTGTAGGAGCCCACCCTGTGGGCGACATCTTTTCGCCGAGCACCCAGGCCCTGCGGCGGTATCGCGAAAGCTGTCGGCCACAGGGTGGCCTCCTACAACGGCATGGCGCACCAGCAGCGAGCTCGCCCCCACGAAGCCTCATGGGTGAAGAGAGCCGTCGGTGCCCACCCTCGAGGCGAGTTCCGCACAAGAGAGCGGCCGTAGGCCATATAGGTAAACCATGCCGCGCAGCGGCATTCCGCACCGAACGCGGAGGACCTGTCTGAGCAGCGAGGGTGGGCACCGACGGCTCTCGGCCTCATCCCAACCAGAGCGAGGCGGCGAAGCCGCTGGCTACATGCATTCGCGCCAGCGAATGAACCGCTTGAAAAGCGCGAAGCCGAAGGCAAGCCCTGGTCAAAGGCCGGCAATACGACTGCGATTACGCCCGTCGTTCTTCGCCTCGTACAGCGCCTCATCCGCGCGGCCGAGCAGCGAATTCAGTGACTCCGGCGCACGCCACATCGCCACGCCCGCGCTCACCGTAATGCGGATACGATAATCCCCGTGCACGATCACCTGCGAAGCAAGCGCATGTCGCACCCGCTCCGTGATATCCAGCGCATGCTCCGCCAGTGCCCCCGGCAAGCAAAGAATGAACTCCTCGCCACCAAAGCGGCCCGCCAGATCATCCGCACGGCACATCGACGAAATCACCCGCATCGTCTCCCGGATCACCGTATCCCCCGCCAGATGCCCGAACGTATCGTTCACCGTCTTGAAGTCGTCGATATCCAGCAACACCATGCTGAACGGAATACCATCCGTCGCCGCGCCCTGGCGTACCCGCTCCGCCTGCTCCAGGAACCGCCGGCGGTTCAGCGAACCCGTCAGCTCATCCGTACCCGCCAGGTGATCCAGGCGCTCATTGGCCGCCTTAAGGTCGCGCGTACGCGCCTCCACCTGTGCCTGCAGCAACTCTGCACGGCGGCGCAGGAACAACGTGCGCAGGTACACCAGCCCAAAGAACATCGCCACCGCCAGCGCCACGCCCAGCAGCAGCGTCCACGGGCTCTCATACCAGCGCGGCACCACCTCGACCCGCACCGATGTCTCGATCGTGCGCGCATCCAGCCCGCGCATGGTCGCGCGCAGCCGCAGTGTGTATGTGCCGCTCGCCAGGTTCGTGTAGATTGCGCTCGGCGGAATACCACGCGCCACTTCGTTCCAGGACGAATCCGTCTCGTCCATGCGGTACGCGTAATGCGTTTCCTGCGGCGCACGGTAATCCAGCAGCGCGAAATCCACGCGCAGGTTACGGCCGTCACCATCCAGCTTGATCCGGCCGCCCTCGGCCGGCAACGCGGCCAGCGGCACGGATTTCTCGTTCATCGCGATATGCGTTACCGCAAGCTGCGGCGTCGCCACCTCGGGCGCCACCCAATACGGCCGGACCACGGTCAGGCCACCTAGCCCGCCGAACATCAGCTCACCACCCGGCGCCTCCGCCGCGGCACGATGGATATAGCTCGGAATACGCAGGCCATCGCGGATGCCCAGGTCGAATACACGGTGGCTTGCGGCATCCACCATCGCCACGCCGTTCGCCATGGAGGCCCACACGCGATCGTCGCGGTCGACGAGCAGCGCGTTGATCTTGGTATTCACCAGCCCCTCGCGCGCACCGATCAATCCAAAACGGAACGGCCCGCGCTCGTTGAATTCATCGAGGTAAGCGATGCCACCGAACGTACCCAGCCACAGGCGGTGGTGTGAATCGAACGCCATCGAGCCGGTGTAATCCTGCGGCAGGCTCCGCGGATCGGCGGGCTCGTGGCGGATATTCACAAAGCCGGGCTCGCCATCGTAGGCAATGCTGATGCCGCTGATCGTCGCGAACCACCATGAATGCGCCATGCGCACGATGTGCCGGACCTGGTCACCCACCAGGCTGCGTGGATCCTTGTCGTCGTGGCGCATCTGCCGCAGCTCGCGCGTCACCGTGTTGTAGCGGAACAAGCCATCGTAGGTACCGATGAGCAGGTCATCCCCGTCACGCTGTATGGAGAGGATGAGCCGGCCATCCAGCGAAGGGATCATGGAGCTCTGCAGCGCAAAGGTGTTCGGATCGATGCGCGATACACCCTGCGCGCCGGCCCAGATCGAGCCATCCGGCGCCACGACAAATGCCTGCACATCCCGCTCGGCCTGCTCACCGCCCAGCTGCAGGTGGCGCATGCCGCCCGTGGCGAGATCGAGCACATCCACGCGGCCCATGCCGAGGCCGAGCCAGACACGCCCCCGCGGGTCTACAAACACCGAATGGACGTTGGCGTTGGAAAGCGTGTGCGATTGCAGGGGCGACGGCAGCACCGAGAAGACCTTGCGGCCATTCGGATCGTAATGGGCCGCGCCCAGCTCGGTCGCCACCCAGATGTTCCCGGTGCGATCCTGGAAGATGTCGCGGGTGATGTCGCCCGGCAGCGAGGAGGCCATGGCGGCGTCATGCGACAACCCACGCAACTGCCCGGTGTTGAAATCGTAGGTAACGACGCCCGCGCCGTCGGTCGCCGCCCACAACACATGCTCGGGGGTTTCGCGGAACGCGCGGATCGTGCGCCGGCGCGCCATGCCGGCCTTGCCTGAGTACCCCGGGACCGCGTGCGCATGCCCGTCGGCCGTGACAAACACCGCACCCGACTGCCCGGTACCGATCCACATCCGCGCCTTGCTGTCCTGGTACAGCGCCCAGACCTGGTCGTGCAGGATCGGATCGATCTCGGGGTCGTTCGACACCACCCGCTCGAAGTGACCACCGGGCTTGCGCACGAACACGCCGTTATCCAGGCCTAGCCATACATTGCCAGCACTGTCTTCGTTGACCGCGAACGTACGCGGCACCATGGACGGATCGTCGCCGGGCTGGCCAGAGGCGTGGGTGATGGTGCCCGTGGAGAGCTGGAGCTTGTCCAGGCCCCCTTCGGTAGCGATCCAGAACACATCCGGATCATGCGAACGGGCGATGGCAAACACCTTGCCGTTGGCCGTACCACCCTTCCCCACCGGGTAAAGATGAAAACGCACGGCCTTGGGATCGAACCGAAGCAGGCCGCCGGCATTGGTACCGACGAGCAGGCCGCCGTCATCCAGCGGCATCAGCGCGCGTACATAGGCATCGGGCAGCACGGCCCCGCCGTACGAATCCGGCTCCTGGCCGAAGACCTGCATGCGGTAGCCGTCGTAACGGGCCAGGCCGCCAAACGTGCCGATCCAGATGACCCCCGCCTTGTCCTGCACGATGGCCGTGGTGGTCGAGTGCGGCAATCCATCGGCCACGCCCACGGTATCGAACCAGGCCGTCTCGTAAGCGGCCCACGGATCGACCGCTACCTTCGGCGCGATCTGCGCCGCGACGCCGCCGATGCACAACACAGAGGTGACAAATGAAACCAGCAGCGCGCGCAACAGGAGGAAGCGGGAGGGCCGATTCGTACGCTCAGCCCGCATAAGCCATCGAAGGGTCGAGGTAACGGCTGAAAGCGTCAGCCGTCATGGGGCGTGCGAAGAAATAGCCCTGGCCGACATCGCAGCCCAGGCCGCGCAGCCAATCGGCCTGCGCTTCGGTCTCCACGCCCTCGGCGATCGTGCGCATGTTCAGCTTTTTGGCCAGGCCAACAATGGCCTCGGTGATTTCCCGGTCGGCCAGGTTCGAATCGCTGCCGCGCACGAAACTCTGGTCGATCTTGATGGTGCCCACCGGCAGCTCACGCAGGTGGCTAAGGTTCCAGTACCCGGCGCCGAAGTCATCGATCAGCAGGTCGAAACCGTGCGAGCGCAGCTTCACCAGCTGGCGCAGGGTCTCTTCCGGCTCGCGCATCGCGGTCGATTCAGTCAGTTCAAAACGGATGCGCGTGGGGTCCACACCGAACGAGCGCACCACGCGGTGCAGCGTTTCAACGAATGCCGGGCGACTCAGCTCGTGCATGGAGAGGTTGATCGCCACGTAATCCACATGCCGGTCGGCGGTATCCCATTGCTGCACCTGGGCCAGTACCGCGCGCAGCACATACTCGCCCAGCGCATGGATAAGCCCCGAACGCTCGGCCACCGCCACGAAGACCGAGGGCGGCACATCGCCGCGCACCGGGTGATGCCAGCGCGCCAGCGCCTCTACGCCGGCCAGGCTGCCATCGCGCAGGTTGCGCTTGGGCTGGTATTCCACATCGAGCTCGCCGCGCTGCAGGGCCTCGCGCAGTTCCACGGTAAGCGCCAGGCGCTCGCGGGCCGCTTCAAGCATGCCCTCTTCGTAGAAGCGGAAATCGGCCTTGCCGGTTTCCTTCACCGCGTACATGGCGGCATCCGCGTTGCGAATGAGGGCCTCGGCCTCACGACCATCCTTCGGGGCAATGGCGACACCGATGCTCGGGCTGACCGCCACCAGCTGACCGGCCACGCTAACGGGCTGGGACACCAGATCGAGCACCTTGCGGCACACCCGCACCAGGTTCTCCATGCCACCGTAGGCCTTGACCACCACGACGAACTCGTCGCCGCCAAAGCGCGACACCGTATCGCGCTCCCGCACGCTGCTGCGCAGGGAGGTGGCCACTGCCCGCAGGAAGGTATCACCGGCCTCGTGGCCCAGGGTGTCGTTGATCGACTTGAAGCCATCCAGGTCGATGAACATCACCGCGAGCATGCTGTCGCGGGGTTCCTTCAGGGCCTCCTCCAGCTCTTGCATGAGGAAGGCGCGGTTGGGCAACCCGGTCAGCGTGTCGTGGTAGGCGTGGAATTGCAGGGCCCGGCGGGCTACCTCGCGGGGGTCCTTCAGCCTGGCGTGCAGCTTGCGCCGCTGGGTCATGAGCATGGCGATGACCACCGAGGCCACGGCACACACCACCACCAGGGTCACCAGCCAGCCCAGGCCGGCGCCGCTGGTGCCGAATCCCGAGCAGCCGGGGGCGCCCGACCCTGCGAAGGGCCAGCGTGCGCAGTTCGAGACGGCATGGTGCATGCCGTTTTCGACGCTAATTGTCAGCACGCCTCGCTCCGGCCCGGCATTGCCAGGCGCTGGGACCAACCAAACATTGTGACCTCGCCGAGGAGCCTGAGGAGAGCCCGGACGCGATACCACTCATCCGTGTCTTATCGGCCATGGGCGCTCCCAACTTTAATGCCCCTTGCGATACCGCATCCCGCCGTCTTCACATTTCGTGAGATCGGCGGTTCCGGTACGCATGATGCTGGCTCGGCGAAAAAACGCAATCCGTGCCGTTCGTCGGGGGCCGGTCAGCGGCCCTTGGCGGGGGCGGCCAGGTAGGTATCGAACCAGGCCAGGGCCCGCGCCAGCACGTCGCGGCGGCTGGCATCGCGGGCAAAACCGTGGCCTTCGCCGGGGTAAACCACCAGCGAGGTCGGCACACCCTGGGCACGCAGGGCATGCCAGAACTCGAACGACTGCGGGGCCGGGGTCTCGGCATCGCGCTCGCCGACCACCACCAGGGTGGGGGTCTTCACGTTCTTGATGTAGTTGATGGCCGAACTCTTGCCGTAAACGCCCGGATCGTCATAGACCGAGGCACCGAAATACGGCTTCATCCACTGGTCGATGAGGTTCTGGCCGTAATAGCTCTGCCAGTTGGAGATACCCGCGCCAGCCACGGCCGCCTTGAAGCGGTCGGTCTGGGTCACGGCGAACATGGTCATGAAGCCGCCGTAGCTCCAGCCGGTGAGGCCCAGGCGCTTGTCATCCACCGGGTGGGTCTTTTCGATCGTATCGACGCCGGCCAGCGCATCACGCAGGTCGCCGTAACCGAAATCCTTGCGGTTGGCCTGCACGAAGGCCTCGCCCTGGCCAAAGCTGCCACGCGGGTTGGGCATGAACACGAAGTAGCCAAGGGCGGACAAGGGCGCCGCGCCGTAGCCGCTACCGGGCCAGCGCGGCAGTACGGCCGCGGCGGGGCCACCGTGGATCGACACGATCATGCCGTAGCGCTTGGCCGGGTCGTAATTGGCCGGGTACAGCAGCCAGCCCTGCACATCGTTGCCTTCGTTCTTCCAGGTGATGGATTCGGCCTTGCCCCAGGACGGCTTGAGCCCGGCGTTGAACGAGGTCATCGCGACCGGGGCCGCCTTGGCAGCCAGGTCAGCGGTGTGCACTTCGTAAGGCTTGTCGAAGGAGCTGGCGATGAACGCCGCGTGGCTGGCGTCCTGGCTGAGCGACAGCGACATGGAAAGGCGGCCATCGCCCAGCGACATCGGCAGGTCGAACAGCGTGGTGGGCGTGGCGACGCCTTCGGCCGGCACCGCGTAGCTGGACACGCGGCTGGCCCCAGCCACCTGCTCGGAGACGATCAGGCGATCGTTGGCGGCCCACGATACCCACACCGGCGTGGTGCGCGTGCCCGGGGTGATGTCGGTCGGCGAACCGCCGGCAGCAGGAACGGTCCAGATATCGCCGCCCGTGGAGCCCTGGTCGCTCATCAGGCCGCCGATGAACGCGATGCGCGAACCATCCGGGGAGAAACGCGGTACCGCGATTTGCAGATCCTTCAGCGGGCCCTGCAGCTTATTGGTATCGACGATGACGTTACCCTTCGCGCCTGCGCTGGCCGGCTGGACGTAAAGCTCAGCCACCCACCAGTTGTTGTCACCCGGCGGCTCGGCGGCCAGGTAGGCCAGCTGCTTCGCATCGGCAGAAAGCGCGTACTCGTACACATGCAAGCCGGCCGGCGTGAGCACGCGCACGGCGCCGCCCTTCGCATCGACCGTCGCGACCTGCTGCACCTCGAGCCCTTCCACGCCGATCTCGCCCAACTGCGGCTTGGCCGCGGCAGTGGCACTGGCACGGCGGGTGGCATTGGGCACGTAAAGGAAGGCGAGCTGCTTGCCATCGGCCGACCACTCCAGGGCGCTGACATAGCCCGTCAGGTGGGTCAGGCGCTGCGGCGGCGCCTTCGTAGTGGTATCGACCACCTGGATGTCGTTCTGCTTGCCCTCCTCCACGCCCGCGGTCTTGCCGGCGCAATCGGAGAGGAAGGCCAGGTGCTTCGAATCGGGAGCCCAGGCCACGCTGGTTTCGCTGCAGCCCTTCGTGGCGGTCACCCGGCGCGCGTTGTGGCCATCGGCATCGGCGACCTGCAGCACCGGCTTGCCATCGGTCTTCACCGCCCAGGCCAGGTGTTTGCCATCGGGCGAGAGGGCCACCGATTCCACGGTGCGAACCTTGCCAAGGCTCTCGAGGATGGCGGCGATGCGCGGATCGTCAGCTTTCGGGGCGGGTTCGGCCTGGGCGGCGGTGACACAGGCAAGCGCTACGGCAGCGGCGATCCACGTTGTACGCATCGGTTTTGGCTCAGGATGTTCAGGAGCCGTGAAACCTAGCACACCTGCCGGGTCCCACCGAACTGCCGGTGGTCCCGGGCCGACCTGTCAAACCAGCAGGTTCCTGAACTCCGTGTTCCGCTCGAACCAGCGCACGGCGTAAGAACATGCCGGATGCACCTTCCAGCCGTTATGGGCGGCCACTTCCACGGCCTTGCGGGTGAGCAGGTTGGCGATGCCGCGCCCCGCCACCGCATCCGGGACCCCGGTGTGGGTGATGGTCATGGTCTTGCCATCCAGGCGGTAATCGAGCTCGCACTCACTGCCATCCACTTTCGCCAAAAACACCGTATTGACCCGGTCATGGGTAATGTCCAGCGGTTTCGGGTTCGCACTCATCGTCGTTCTCTCCAAGCCATCAGCGGCGCCGTTTCGCATTCTGTCGATAGACCAGGCGCTAGGGTCGTCGAGAGCAGAGCATGCGCGCCTTCACGCGCACAATCCATCACCCACCGGAGAACCACCATGCAGAAATGGGGCAAGGCAGTCTGGACCGGCAACATCAAGGAAGGCCAGGGGCTCATCTCAACCCAGACCGGGGTACTCAAGGATGCGCCGTACGGGTTCGCATCGCGCTTTGAAGATGGACCGGGCAGCAACCCGGAAGAGCTGCTGGGTGCGGCACACGCCGCGTGCTTCACCATGGCCCTGTCGCTCATCCTGGGTAACAACAGCCTGACCGCCGACCGGATCGAGACCAAGGCGGACGTGACCCTGGCAAAGGATGGCGAGGGCTTCAGCATTACCAAGGTGCACCTCACCACGCGCGCCAAGGTCCCGGGCACCGACCAGGCGACCTTCGCCGGCATCGCGAAGCAGGCGAAGGAGGGGTGCCCGGTCTCCAAGGTGTTGAAGGCCGAGATCACGTTGGACGCCACGCTGGAGGCGTAAACTGCCCGCGCCGCCGGGCTTGCCCGGTGGCGCTACCGGCAGCCAGGAACCCGAACGCACGTGCTAATCGTCCACGAACACGGCCAACACGAACGCCCGACCGTCTGGCACGCGGGCATGGGCAAGCCCAAGGCGCCCATCTGGATCGACTTGCTGGAGCCCAGCGAAGACGAGCGCCGCTGCGCCGCCGAGATCACCGGGCTGCGCGTGCCCGAACGCTCCGATATCGTGAACCTCGCGCTATCCAGTCGCATCCGCACGGATGACGACGCCATGTACCTGTCGATCCCCTACTTCGCCGATACGAACAACGGCCATGCCGCCCAACCGGTGGGCATCGTCGTGACCAACCACGTGCTGATGACCCTGCGGTTCAGTGAGTCACCCGCGTTCGACCTGGCCAATGCAAGCTGCGAGCACCAGAAGTGGGAATCCAGCGCCGATGTGCTGGCGACACTGATCGAGGCGATCGTCAACCTGGGTGCGCAGCGCATGGAAGATGTATCGGCGGAGCTGAAGAAACTGTCCGACCGGGTGTTCACCCCTGAGCGTTTGGGCACCCCGGTGCTGCGCGGCTGCATGCTCGAAGTGGGCCGACTGGAAGGCATGCAGGCGCGTAACCGCTCATCGATGCTCGGCGTGCAACGCATCGTTTCGTTCGTGCGCGCGAAAAAGCCCGACTGGATGGCCGACGCCGTGGAGGTGCGCCTGCGCGTGGTGGAACACGACCTGCGCACGCTGGATGAGTTCGACGACCAGCTCACCAACAAGTTGCAGTTCCTGCTCGATGCCACGCTGGGCTTCATCAGTACCGACCAGAACCACGTGATGAAAGTGCTTACCGTCACCTCCGTTGCCACGATCCCGCCGCTGATCCTGGCCGGCATATGGGGCATGAACTTCAAGGATATGCCCGAGCTCAACTGGCACTGGGGCTACCCCATGGCGATCGCGGTGATGCTGATCAGCATGGCGCTACCGGTGCTGTTCTTTAAGTGGCGCGGCTGGTGGTCGGGGGACTGAATCGTGCTTGGCCACTTGCTCCGCCCCGCTACCGCGCCCATCCGGCGCTGGGTCATGACCGCGTTTCCCAAGCCGCCTTCGGGCGGCATCGATTACGAGCACCCGGTGGGCGACCCGGGCCTGTTCGGCCCCGATTCGGTCACCTGGCGCATCCATAACGATTTCTGCGGCATGCTGGCCGGCGGGCTCTGTGCGCTGTACCTGCAGACCTTGCATCCGCGCGCGCTGGCCGGCGTCTGGGATCACTCGAACTTCCGTACCGATCTGGTCGGGCGGTTACGTCGCACAACCGCGTTCGTCGGTGGGACCACCTATGCGCCCACGGCCGAAGCGCAACACATGATCGCCCGGGTGCGCGACATCCATGCCCAGGTGCGCGGCCTGGACGAAGCCGGCATGCCCTATTCCGCTGATGATCCCGACCTGCTGACCTGGGTCCACGTCAGCGAGATGGCCAGCTTCCTCGCCGGCTTCCGCACTTACGGCCCCATGGCGGTTCCCGACGCCGCGGCCGACGCCTACTTCAACGAAACGCGACGCGTCGCCGAAGCCCTGGGCGCGCGGGACGTGCCGGGCTCTGTCGCCGCACTGGACGATTACGTTCGCAGCATCATCCCCACCCTCGTCTACACCGAACGCACACGCGTGGTACTCGAGGTGTTGGCCGACCTGGACCTGCCCGTGCCGCTGGCCGGTCTGTCCCGGGACGTGTTCCTGCACGCGGGCGCGCACCTCCTGCCGCCGTGGGCCAGCGACCTGCTGCGGCGCACACCGGCCGACCAGGTGAAGGGCCGCGTGGCCGCCGCGACGCTGCGCGGCATGGCACCGCTGTTCCGCGCCGCGCTGACCGAAGGCGTCGCCACCCGCTCCTGTCGCCGCGTGGGCGTCGATCGAGGGATCCTGACCACCTGGCCACGGGCCTGACCCGTCTCGCCTTCCGTAGGAGCCCACCCTGTGGGCGACATCTTTCGCGATATTGCGACAGGGCTGCGATGGTATGGCGAAAAATGTCGCCCACAGGGTGGGCTCCTACAATGGAGTAGCGGACATGTGAAGGGCGACGGGTGAGACCTTCGTCACAGTTCTCACCCAATCGTGAGAAATTGCACTAAAGTTGTCGGCTTGCCGGTCGCTATACGTAAGCAAGGGGAAGTGGGCAGCTTCCACCGTGCGTCGCGATCACCAGGCCTGACAGGGGGCCTTCTCGGGGGAGGATGGGTTCGGTGCGACTTCTTGCGTTCAACAGCGGCCGTGGGGCCGCGGGAAAGGGCCGGCCGTGACCGCGCCCTGGCATTCGCTCGCCGGTGGCATGCCGGAATCCCGCCTGCTGGCCTCCGTGGCCGAGTTCACCCACCACCGTGATATCGATGCCCTCGACCACAGCCTGGTGCTCTCCATGGCCGAGCTGGTCGCGGTAAAGAGCGTGACGCTGTGCAAAGCCGGCGACAGCCTGCAGCACCCGGTCGAATCGCTCACCGTCTGCACCCGCGAAAACGATGGCCGCTGCGTCGTTGAAGCCGTGGAACCCATGCGCGATGGCGATCCGGTGGACACGATCGTATGCGCCATGGAGACCCTGGAAGTCATCTCCGACGTGACCGACGAAGGTCGCTGCCGCCTGGTGGTGCCGATCATTCGCGAACACGTCGCCATTGGCGCGCTCATGCTCGAAGCCGACGATACGCTGGATGGCGTGCGCGTGATGGTGGAGGGCTTCGCCCGTATCTACGCCAACTACATTGCCCTGCTCAACGAGAGCGAGCGCGACAAGCTCACCGGCCTGTATAACCGCCGCAGCTTCGAGCAGCGCCTGCAGCGCCTGCTCAAGCTCCAGCGCCAGCGCGCCCGCGTGCTGCGCAAGGATGAAGAGCGCCGCATCGCCTGCGAGGACGTCGCGCAGATCTACCTGGCCATCCTGGATATCGATCATTTCAAGCGCATCAACGATACCTGGGGCCATGTTTACGGCGATGAGGTCATCCTGATGCTCGCCCAGCAGATGCGTGCCTGCTTCCGCCAGAACGACGTACTGTTCCGCTTCGGCGGCGAGGAGTTCGTCATGCTGATCGCCTCGGAAGACGAGGCAGCGGCAGCGGGTGCCCTGGAGCGGTTCCGCGAGCACGTGGCGAACTGGGCGTTCCCGCAGGTCGGCCATGTGACTGTGAGCATCGGCTACGCACGGATCAGCGAGCACGATTACCCGGAGATCGTCCTCGATCGCGCCGACAAGGCGCTCTACTACGCCAAGCAGAATGGCCGGAACAGCGTGCAGGGGTTCGAGACGCTGACCGAGCGTGGCGAACTGGGCGCGCCGGTAGCGCTGGGCAGCATCGATCTGTTCTGACGCCGGCACGACCCCGCGTTACCCGTAGGAGCCCACCCTGTGGGCGACGCTGTTCGCGACCGCGTCACCGGCCCCGTGCGGCGTTCTTCTTAAGAATCACGCCACGGGACGTGTGGGCCATGGCGAAAAGATGTCGCCCACAGGGTGGGCTCCTACAAGTGATCGCGGTTATTTCACGACGCCGCAGGCAATGCGATCCCCGCCACCGCCCAGCGGCTTGGGCTGGTCGGAGTAGTTGTCGCCGCCCGCGTGGATCATGAGCGCATGGCCCTTCAGCGTGGCCAGGCTCTTCAGGCGCGGCGCCGTGACAGCCGTCGTATCGGTGCCATCGGCCCCCACGGTGATCTTCGGCAGATCGCCCTCATGGCCTGCGGCCGAATCCGGGCCTTCATGCTTGCCGGTGTGCTCCGGATCGAAGTGGCCGCCCGCTGCGAGTGCCGCGCCCTTCTTGCCATCCTTTTCGCCCGGTGCGCAGCTCGGCTTCTCGTGCAGGTGGAAGCCATGCTCGCCGGGCGGCAGGCCCTTGAGATCCGGGGTGAAGACGAGGCCACCGGCGCTTTCGCTCACCGTGACCGAGCCCACGGACGTACCGGTACCGTCGGTCGAGACCATCGTCATCGGCACCGTCACGCTCTTGTCGGCCGCCTGCGCGGCGCCACACACCAGCAGCCCGGCGGCGATCAGTACGATTTTTCTCATCTTGCTCTCCCAGCGTTGGATAAGGCGTAGCCCGGGATACTGCACCGGGCGTGCACACCGCGTCCACAGGTGGGCGATCGCGCTGCAGGAGCGCGCTTGCGCGCGATACGGTCTCCCGCAGCCTGGATCGCGCGCAAGCGCGCTCCTACAGGGAGCTGAAGAGGGTTCGGATGTCGTTTTCCGAAAGCAGGCGCCACTTGCCAGGTTCAAGATCGCCCAAGGTGAGGCCGCCCACTGCGATGCGCCCCAGGGTTTCCACATGGTTGCCGACGGCAGCGAACATGCGGCGCACCTGGTGGTAACGGCCTTCGGTGATGGACAGGCGCACATGGCGCGGACCAAGCACCTCGAGGACAGCAGGCTCGAGCGGGTCCTTCTCGCCCTCCAGCATGAGCGTGCCGGCGGCGAACAGTTCACCTTCGTCACCGCGCAGGTCTTCGGCAAGCGTCGCCTCATACACCTTCGCCAATGCACTCTTCGGCGAAATGATCTTGTGCAGTAGCTGGCCATCATCGGTGAACAACAGCAGGCCGGACGTGTCCCGGTCCAGCCGCCCCACGGTGGAAAGCACAGGATTACGCACGCCGAAGCGCGGTGGCAGCAGGTCGTATACCAGCCGCCCGACATCCTTGCGCGAACAGGTAAAGCCCGTGGGCTTGTTGAGCATCAGGATCATGCCCTGCGGGGGATCAAGCGGCTCGCCCTCGAAGCGCACATCCGCATGCTCGACCTTGTCGTCGGCGTACAGCACGTCGCCTGAGGCATCAGTAACGAGCCCTTCGCGAAACAGCTGCGCGACCTGCTTGCGGCTGCCGTAACCGAGGTTGGCGAGAAGGCGTACGAGTTTCATCAACGGGGATCCTTGGCTTCGATCACCTTGAAGCCATCGCGCTCGACCACGGTACGTACCTGCTTGAAACAGGCATCGAGCGTGGATTCATACGCAAGATGGCGGTTGGCGACCATCCAGAAGCGGCCGCCCGGCGCCAGCGCGCGGGCAGCGGTAACGATGAAGGCGCGGCCGAGATCCGGCTGGTCGGCGCGGCCCTGGTGAAAAGGTGGATTGGAAACGATGGTGTCGTAGCGGCCATTGACACCCAGGGTGACGTCGCACCATTCGACGCGCGTAGGGATGCCACGGCCGCTGCGTGCAATGGCCGCTGCGATATTCGCGCGGGCCGGTTCGATGGCACGACCCTCGGCTTCAAACAGGTCAACCGATGTCACGCCCGGGCACCGGTCGACCACCTCGCACGCGAGGAAGCCGAAACCTGCGCCAAGATCGGCGACGCGGCCAGCGAGATCGCCGGGAAGCACGCTGGCAAGCAACGCCGATGCGGTATCGATGCGGTCCCAGGCAAACAGGCCGCGCCGGCTGACATAGCGCCCGTCCGCGATCGGCAGCGGCGCATCCAGGGCGAGCCATTCGGCAAGCAACGCCGGATTGGGCACCGCACCAGCCTGCGACCAGAAGACGCGGCATTTGTGTTTGGAGAGCTGGCCTACCGGACCTGCCAGCAGAGCAAGATCGGCCTGGGCCGTCTTCGCCCCTTCGTCATTCGCCACGCTGGCGACAACGACGCCGGTGGGCGAGACCCGTTGCATGGCCTGCGCGAAGAGCGCGCGGGTTTCTTCGCGTTGGCGGGTGGGGAGGATGAGGATGACGTTGAATGTTTCGGCGGCGCCAGTCGCACGCAAGCGCGCTCCTGCAAGAGCGGGATCGCCTATGACGTCGTAGCGGTGGCGTGCCAGGGCATTGGCGGCGGGGGCGAACGATTGCTGTAGCAGCCAGCCGGGACGAATGTGTTCGCGCAGGGCGACGCCTTCACGTGCGCGCAGCATGAGCACGCCACCTTGCGCGGGCAAGGCGAGCTCGCCCGTCGTAAAGGGCACGAACAGCGCTTCTAGCGCGGCGTCGGAGGCGGTACCGGCGGACAAGGCGGGCTATCCCAGGAAGGCTTGGACCTCCCATTCTATCTTTTTGCGCGCCCCCGCATTTTTGTCCAATAACACCACGCCACCACCGCCCAGACTCTGCGTTCCCGACTTTCCCCCATGGAGATGCACCCCCATGCCTTATATCAAGGTCAAAGACGGCACCGAGATCTTCTACAAGGACTTCGGTAACGGCCAGCCGGTCGTGTTCTCGCACGGCTGGCCGCTCAGTGCCGATGCGTGGGATCCGCAGATGATGTTCATGTCGAACAATGGCTTCCGCACCATCGCGCACGACCGCCGGAGCCACGGCCGCTCAACGCAGACGTTCGATGGCAACGACATGGATACGTATGCCGATGACCTGCACGCGGTGATCGAAGCGCTGGATCTGAAAGACATCATCCTGGTCGGCCACTCCACCGGCGGTGGCGAAGTGGCGCATTACATGGGCCGCCATGGCACGAAGCGCGTAGCCCGCGCGGTGCTGGTCGGCGCCGTGCCGCCGCAGATGATCAAGACCGACGCCAACCCGCTGGGCCTGCCGAAATCCGTCTTCGACGGTATTCGCGACGGTGTGTGGAATGATCGCTCGCAGTTCTACTGGGACCTTTCCCTGCCGTTCTACGGCTTCAACCGTGATGGTGCCAAGGTCTCCGAAGGCGCGCGCCGCTCGTTCTGGATGCAGGGCATGCTCGGAGGCCTGAAGGGCCAGTACGACTGCATCCGCGAGTTCTCCGAAGTGGATTACGGTCCGGACCTGGACAAGATCGATGTGCCGGTGCTGCTGATCCACGGCACCGATGACCAGATCGTGCCCATCGACGCCGCTGCCCGCTCCGGCGTGAAACGCCTGAAGAACGGCACGCTGAAGGAATACCCGGGCGCGCCGCACGGCCTGGTGACCACCGAACAGGACAAGTTCAACGCGGACCTGTTGGCCTTCGCCCGCGGCTGATAGCCGACACAAGCCCCCGACTGCCGCCACCCCATGTAGGAGCCCACCCTGTGGGCGACATGTTTCGCTGAATCGTTGCAGGCCCTGCTGCGTTATCGCGAAAGATGTCGCCCACAGGGTGGGCTCCTACTTTGCTTTAGCTGCTGCAGGAAAGCATCGAACAACCGACCCGATCGCGCGCCCACTCCGGCCGGCGACCGGCCAGATGGTCGCGGCCAGGCTGTTCGTCGTAGGGATCGCGCAGCGTTTCGAGCAATTCGAGGACGCCGCTGTTATCACCCTGCTCCGCCTTGTCGATCGCCAGTTGGGCGAGATAGTTACGCAGCACGTAGCGCGGATTACTGGCATGCATAAGCGCCAGGCGCTCCGCCTCGGTCGCCTCGTCCTCGCGGACGCGTGCGGCATAGCGCGCCAACCACGCGGAAAGCGCCTCATCCACCGCCACGCGCTGCGCTTCACTGTAAAAGGAAGCACCCACGACGCCCGCGTGCGGTGCCGCCACATCTAGCATCGCCAGGTCGCGGTAGAAGGTCGTCATGTCCATGCCGCCGGCGGTGAGTACACCGCGCAGGTCAGCCACCAGGTCGCCATCGCCCTCACGCGCATGCAGGAGGCCCAGCTTCGCCGCCGAGTAAGCTGCATCCGTCGCCTCGAACACCTCCACATAGTGGTCGAGCCCGGCTTGCAGGGCCCCTGCACCATCGAACAACGGCGACAGCGCCTGGGCCAGCGCCTGCAGGTTCCAGTAGGCGACGGGCGGCTGGTGGCCGAAGCGGTACCGGCGGTGCGTGCGGTCGGTCGTATTGGGCGTCCAATCCAGGTCGAAGTCGTCGACCCAGCCATAGGGACCGTAATCGATGGTAAGCCCGAGGATGGACATGTTGTCGGTGTTCATCACCCCGTGCACGAAGCCCACGCGGAGCCATTCCGCCATGAGCCGCGCGGTACGCGCGCACACCTCGCGAAAGAACGCGGCGTAACGCTCGCCCTCTGGCAGCGCCCCGATCGCGGGGAAATGCGTGCGGAGGGTAAAGTCGACCAGTTGCCGAAGGAGCGCCGTATCGCCACGCGACGCGGGCAGCTCGTAATTCCCGAAACGAAGGAAACTCGGGGCGACCCGGGTAACGATCGCACCCGGCTCCGGGGCCGGGTTACCGTCGTACATCACGTCACGGACCACGGCGTCGCCCGTCGCCACCACGGCCAGTGCACGGGTGGTGGGCACGCCCAGGTGGAACATGGCCTCACTGCACAGGAACTCGCGAATGGACGAGCGCAGCACGGCCCGTCCATCCGCCCCACGCGAGTACGGGGTGCGCCCCGCCCCCTTCAGCTGGATCTCCTGGCGCCCATCGTGGGCCGTCAGTACCTCGCCCAGGCCGATCGCCCGGCCATCGCCCAACTGCCCGGCCCAGTGGCCGAACTGATGCCCGCCGTAGGTCATCGCGTAGCCGGTCATGCCCGGTAGCGAGGCGTTGCCGGCAAAAACCTGCGCGAAGTCCGGCCGCGCCGGATCGATGCCGAGCATGGCCGCCACCTCATCGGAAACCGCCACGACCCGCGGGGCCGCCACGGGCGTGGGCTCGACCCATGAAAAGGCGGCACCGGTTACCTGGCGCGGGGCGAGATGGGTATCGGGGTCGGCGGGCAACTCACGGGTAAAGGCGTTGTCGAAGGCGAGATCTGTCATCGGAGCGGGCAGTTGGGCGTTAGCTACCTATATCCGGCCTAGGGGCGGTTGCGACAACCCCCTGTAGGAGCGCGCTTGCGCGCGATGGGCACTGCGGCAACGTGGATCGCGCGCAAGCGCGCTCCTATAAAGGGGTGGTCCATCATTGAAGGTCGCCGGCTCACCACACCATCGCGAAAACGTGCACACTAGCGCCCCCGAACCTGTACCGACAGCCACGATGCGTTCGCTTATCGCCACCGCTGCCCTGTTCGCCGTGCTGGCTGCATCGCCGGCCGCTGCGGCCGTGCCGCCGCGTAGCGACAAGACGCTGGTGGAGCTGATTGAAGGCACGATGGGAACGCTGCCTAACGCGGTGAACCAGCTTTCGGCCAAGGTGCCGGGCGGCCTGCACGCCACGCCCGATGCCCCGCCCCAGATCGTCCGCAGCGCCCCCTTCATCACCCGCGACGGGTTCCGGGTTTCCGCCCTGGAGGTTCGCGGCTTCAACGAAGGGGGGGACGTACCCATGGCCCGTTTCACCTCCATCCAACTGGAACAGCGGCCCTGCTTCACTCGCCAGGACATCGCCGAGCACTTCCACGTGAACAGCTCGGAGACCGCCCTGCCCTCGGCACCCTCCATGCTGCCCAACCGCTACACGATGATGCAGATGCCCTGGGGCCGGTTGTCCTTCGGCACGTCGCAGGAAAGTGGCAGCTGCGTTATCGCCATCGTGGGGGATGCCACGGGGGGCCTGGCGGGTGCGCAAATGCCCTTGCCGTTGCCGCAGCCGACCACCATGCCAGGCATGCCCGACCTGCGCCGGACCTGGCCCATGCCCGTCAGCGCTTACCCGGCTGAGTGAGCCATGGCCAGGGTCGGCAGCAGCCCGCTGACCCGCTCGATCCGGTCCTCCGGCACGGCAGCCGAGAACAGGTAGCCCTGTAGTTCGTCACAGCCGGCATCGCGCAGGAACTGCCGCTGGGCCTCCGTTTCCACGCCTTCCGCCACCACGCACAGACCGAGGGCAGAGCCCAGGTTGGAGACGGCGCGTACGATCGCCGCGGAGTCCTCCGCCAGCGGAGCCATCTGCACGAAGGAACGATCGATCTTCACTTTATCGACGTCCAGATCCTTTAACAGCGTGAGGCTGGAATAGCCCGTGCCAAAGTCATCGAGGGAAATGCGCACGCCCGCCTTGCGCAGCTTCTTCAGCAGGCGCACGGCGGCGCCATCCGCGTTGACGATCGCGGTCTCGGTGATTTCCAGTTCCAGCCGCCGCGGTGGCAGGCGGGTTTCCGCAAGCACCTTCATCACCGTATCGGCGAAACGATCGTCACGCAGTTGCACGGCGCTTACGTTCACTGCGATAAAAAGATCGTCCACGGCGGTCATGCGCGAACACGCCGTGCGCAGCACCCATTCCCCAAGGCGCCCGATCAAGCCGGTTTCTTCGGCCACCGCGACAAACTGCACCGGGGTCACGACGCCCAGCTTCGGATGACGCCAGCGCGCAAGCGCTTCCAGTCCAATGACCTTGCCATCGCTCGCACGCACCATCGGCTGGTAGTGGCAACTAAGGCCTTCGCCGCTTAGCAACGCATCCTCCAGGGCGACCTCCACCTCCCGGCGGTGGGCCAGCGAGGCATCCAGGGCATCGGTGTAGATCACGTAGCGGTTGCGGCGCTTCTTCGCCTCGTAGAGGGCGCTATCGGCCTTGCGTGCCATCTCGCCGGACGCCACCGCGTCACGCCCCAACGGCACGACGCCGATGGAGGTCCCGACAAAGGCCCGGGCCGAAAGCACGTCGAACGGAATGGAGGCCAGGGTCAACATCTTTTCGGCCACGCCATCCAGGTCGAGATCCCCGCTGTTCTCCACAAGCACGGCGAACTCATCGCCACCGATGCGGGCGACGACATCGTTGGGGCCCACCGCATGACGCAAGCGCTGGCCAAACTGCACCAGCAGCTCGTCGCCCACGAGGTGGCCAAAGGTGTCGTTCACCTTCTTGAAACCGTCCAGGTCGAGGTAGAACAGCGCAGCCTGGGCGGAACCCTCCGCGGCGCGCGCCACGGCGGCATCCAGGCGGCTGAACAAGGCGGTGCGATTTGAAAGCCCGGTCAGCGCATCGTGGCAGGCGAGCCAGCGCACGTGGGCTTCGGATTCACGTAATTCGGTGATGTCGGTGACCGAGGCGAGCACGTGGGGCTCGCCGTCCAGTTCGATGCACGTCTTGCGGGTGAGCAGCGTGCGCGAGCGGCCGACCAGGTCGTAGACGGATTCCTCGGTCTCGACCACCTCGTGGCCGCGCAGCACCACATCGTCGCCCTTGGCGAAACGTTCGGCCTGCTCCGGCGGGAAGAGTTCCGTGTCCCTCTTGCCCAACACATCATCGGGCGTGATCCCGAAATACTCGCAACCGATCCGGTTGACGAACACCCAGCGGTGCCCGGCATCGCGAACGAACATCGCGGTGGGCATCAACTCGAGGACTTTTGACCAGCCGGCAAGGTCCTGGATCACGTGCACCCCCTACAGCTTCACTGCCCGTCAATCTGCGACCCGCGTCGTGATGCGGGTGTATGCACTGTCGTTTATCTGCGCGTCGGGGAGCGGGGAATGCACGAAGTCGGCAAGAGCTTCGTGCCACGCCTGCTTCTACGCGGCGCCGCGACGTTATCCAGGGGGGCCGTCGCGCCAGCGTAGGATCGTGTAGAGGGGGACGCGGGGATCGCGTTTCACACCGTGGGGTGGAAATTGCACGGTGGCTTCGATCTGGCTGCGATTGCCCGCACCATCGTCGGCATCGACGCGGAAGGTCACGGTGTTACCCGGCAGCGCACCACCCAGGGTAAGCCCCCCGGGGAGGTTCGGAAGGATCGTGCCCTGGGGCGCCGCGTCGCGTATCGCCACCACCTCGCGCGCGGTCGCCGGATCGACCCCCGGCAGGCTCGCGAGTGCCCCTGCCGGGGCGAAGTCAGGCTCGGGGACCGGCCGCCCCGACCAGACGGTGACGAGCGGCTCGATCAATTCATACAGCGCCGGATCCATGCCCTCCACGCCCTGCAGCTGCTCCACCGCGAAAAACGGGGCGTAATGCGCGGGGTCGGCTGCGCCCATGGCCAGCCGCCCCGACAGCACGGCCGCATCGTCGCCCGAGACCACGACTGGGCCGCGCCAGGCGTTGATGGCGGTGACGATCGTGTCGGTTCGCGTCGCCGTGCAACCCACGCCAAGGAACAGGCGCCTCAGTGTCTCGGTACTCGCCGTGTTGAGGTCGACCTTGCCGGTTTCGTCCATCATGGCGACCGCGACCTTGATGTGCTCGAAAGCAAAGGCGACGGCGCGCCCATCACCGGGCAGTCCCGCGTCCGCGGAAGGCACCGCTGAGATGGCGTCTGCCGCACCACGCCGTGCCTCCGTCAGCGCGATCGCCTGCATCATCCCCGCTTCGGCCGCGTAACGGGCGCGTTGCTGCCCCAGGCTGAAGCGCGTCTGCAACGCTTCGGTGCGCGCGATGCTGGCGAAGCCGCCGACGAGGATGGCCAGCAAGGTGCACGCCCAAAGCACCACCAACAAGGCGACACCTCCCTGCCGCCGATTCATCGCGCGACATCCGGCAAGTGCGAGGCGGCACCACGCACGTTCACCGCATCGCGATCCTGTCGTGGTGCAATCACCAGCGGAGGCCATCCGTCCTCGCCCTCTTCCGGTACCGCGCGGATCTCGATCGCGCCGGGCAGGTTCGCCGCGTCGTTCCACTGGTCTTGCCACTGTGCGCTTCCGCGTGCCGCATAGCGCACGGACAACCCACGCACCCGCTGGACGAGCACCTCCTGGGTTCCCTCGACAGTTTTCGCGTGGCTGGTCGGCAAGGGCGCCAGGGATACCTGCAGTTCTTGCCCCGGCTGGCCAGCGACCTCGGGTTTGCCCAGCGCAACGTCGATCACCTGTGGCCCCAGCTTGCCGAGGTAGCCAGGTAACACCGATACGTAGCGAAGATGCCGCGCATCGCCTTCGAACACGACGGGTACCCCTGCCTCGTTCCAGCGCCAGGGCAAAGCCGTTGCCGAAGAAAGGGAGCGGCGAAGGAACTCGCGCGCCCCACGCATTTCATCCAGCCTTGCAACGCTCGTCGCACCGCGTCCCACGCTGACCGTGGTCGAACGCACGCCGGAATAGACACCAAGCAGGACGAGACCGAGCAGCGCGAGCGCAGCCAGCGTTTCGAGCAGACTGAAGCCCCGCGCGTAGTTCATGGCATGGCCACCGAGCTGGATGAAGGTGGCGACGGCTCGTCCTGCAGGCGCACCGTCGCAAAATGCGCCGTACGCTCCGCCGCACCCTCCTTCCACATGACATCGAGACCGACGTGATACATGTGCAGGTCTTTCGCCTGCCCGGGAAACGGTGTCTGCGCCGCGACGGTCATGCGCCAGCGATGCCGTTTGTCGTACCAGCCTTCATGCGTCCCTATCTGCAACGGCACCTCACGCCCCGCTGCATCCAGCGATGAATCGGCCCACATGCCGACGCGGCTGAGCTCGCGCGCGTGGCCTGTCAACTGGGTCGCTGCGCCGGCCACGTGCATGACGGCGCCAAACGCAAGCGCAAGCAGGAGGATCGCAGCGATGGTCTCCAGCAGGCTGAAGCCCTGTTGCAACGGCCGGCAGGGGTAGCGCGGATAAGCCATGGTGCGAGGCTCTCACCCGTGTGTTTCAACCGCGCGTCGCCGTGCGGTCGGGAATGGCGACAACGCAAAGGGACAGGCTTGCGCCTGTCCCTTCGTTCATCCTTCCTGGACGGTGGAGCAGGATCAGTTGATGACGCAGCCGTCGACCTTGGACTGGGTCAGGTCGGCGTTGGCCAGCCACGAGTAACCGGTCAGGATCTTGCCGATCTTGGTGACCTGCGGACGCAGCGTGGTGTTGTACGGCATGCCCAGGATGCCGCGGACGGCGGCGGCATTCGAGCCGTTGCCGTTGCGGTTGCCGAGCAGGTAGGTCACCGCGAGGATCGGGTAGCCGCTGTTCGGGTCAGCGTAGGTGGACGGATTCACCACGGCAACGCACTGGTGCGAGGTCGTGAGCGGGGTCAAGGTCGGACGGCCGTTGGCGTCCACCGTGTCGGCGATCGCCTGATCATACGACAGCGCGACGCTCAGAGCCGTGGAACCAAAGCCCGTGTTCGGGTTGATCGCGGCCGAACCAGCGGCGGCATGCGAGTTGAACACGGAAGCGAAGCGGGCGCTCCCCGTGACACCGTTGGCAACTTCGGCATAGCCGATCGAGCCATCGACGGTGGCCGAGTTCACTTCGGTGATGACGCCGGCGTTACCGGTAGCGGCAACGGAGGAGCTGTACGAACCCAGGTAGGACGGAACACCAGCGGTGAACGTCTGGTTGGTCTTGAACTGCGAAGCGCCGCCGTTGGCCGGGCACACGGCCGAGAGGTGGTTGAGGAACGAGAACGACGTGCCGCTGCCATCACCGCGGTAAACGATGCGGATCGGACCGGAAGCGCTCGAGATCGAGCTCCAGTCGGTGATCGTGCCGGAGAAGATGCCGCAGATCTGCGTCTCGGTCAGGTTGAGCGAGGTCACGCCCGACTTCTTGAACACCACAGCGATGGCGCCGGAGATCGACGGCAGCTGCACCGGCTCCGAACCCGCACCGTGGCCCGTGACGTAGTTGTTGAACTCGCTGACCGACATCGGCGCATCCGAACCCGCGAAGTCAGCCTGGGGCAGGCTCGTGCCGCCAAAGCCGGCCGGGGCAGTAGAGCCGCACGCGTTGTTGACGCCGAAGTTGGACGGATCGTTTCCGGCGAGGATCTTCTTACCGGCGCCGCTACCGGTCGTGCAGTAGGTGCTGGCGACGCCACCGGTGTTGTTGGCGTAGACATACAGCAGCGAGCCAGCCGCCGGAACCAGCTTACCGGTGGCATTGCTACCGGTGTAACCGATCGCCGGGAGCGTGGCGCCACCACCGGTGAGCGGAACGCTCTGGGCGGAAGCGATCGAGGCGAGGCTAAGCAGCACAGCGCCCGCGACGAACTTCATGCGGGTGTTTCCCATCGAAAAATCGCAACGCATGGTGTATCCCCTTCGCATAGAAGCCCCCCATTTGGGGGCCCGATTACCATCGCACTCCAGGGTTACCCGAACATGTTGCTGCGGTGTCGGTGATTATGATGGCTTCATTACTTCGGCAAATGCGGAAACGTGGTTGGCGTGCTGTCACACGATGTGTCATCGAACGCGCGCGCAGCGGCATACCTGCCGCCGCGCGCTCCATGCTCTGTCAGATACCGCGCATCGCCTTCTTCTCGGCATCAGTCAGCTGCCCTTCCTGCCCCTTCCTGCCAAGTACCTGCACGGGTGACGCGTTGTCGTAGCCCGATACCGGGGCGACACTCGACGTGTTATCCCCATCACGCAGCACATGCACCGAGATCTCCGACGGCATCTTGTCGCGCGCATCGCCCTGCTGTTTGCGCGCAACGTCTTCCGCAGCCTGCGACGCCGCGGTAGCGGCAGCGCTCGCGGCATTGAGCGCACCCACGTTCACGGCCGCGGTCACCGGGATACCGATCGCATCGCCCTTCACCTGGATGTTGTCGGCGTTCGCGACGCGTGCGGCGGCGATCACCAGGTTGCCCGAGACGCGAATACCTGCGTCGCCTGCATCCACCGTACCGCGGGGTGCGATGAGATACGCATTGCCCTCTGGCGCGCCTTCCACGGATTGCAGCGTGGCGATACCCGCGCCCGCTACCTGGCCGCGTGCATCGAGGCGACACCAGGCATCGTTATCGCAAAGGAAGGTCGGCGGAGGTACTTCGCTGTTGGTCTTGGCGCCCTGGCCGGCGTTGATGTCGCCGTTCGAGCTCCAGATCGTGACGTCACCGCCTTGCTCCGTGAAGACGCGGCTCTGGGCCAGCAGCAGGCTGCGATCGGTGAAAACGTTGATATTGCCTTTCTCGAGAGTGAGGAGACCCATCGTGTTTGGGCCCGCGGCAACCGTTCCATCGCTGGTAACGTATTGCGCGGGTGCGGCCGTACTGCCGATGAGCGCCTGCCCGCCCGGCCCAAGCAACGTGACGTCACCGCCCTGCTGGGTCTGGATGGTCGAGCTGCGGATATCCAGGTTGCCTGTCGTGATGGTCTGGGCTGCGCCATTGAGGCCACCCTGCCCCGATCCGTTCGCCGTATATCCCCATGCGCTCGGGAACAGCGTGTCGAGCGCCTCGTAACCACGCGCATACTTACCGGCATACACGCTGGACGAGTCGTTGTAGTCGGTTCCGACGGTGGCAAGCAACTTGAACAGCGACTGTTCGGCGAACATGCGCTGGATCACTTCCGGCTGCTTGGCGAACAGCGCCCTGGCTTCGTCGGCCGTCATGGGAGCAAGATTATCGTCACTCGCGAGCCCCGTCGCCGTGGATGCGCCGGCGACGCGACGCTGCATGAAGCTGATGAGATCGGGTACCAGGCTCTGCAGGCCATCGCCGCCCTCGAGGTAGCGGTTGACGAACCCTGACGCGTCGATGCCGGGGCTGATACCGAAGTTTACGAGGACATCGGCGCTCTCGTGCGGCAGGTAGGGGTTATACAGATTGCCGACCGTCTGGACCCCGGTCACAAATTTGACGCCAGGCTGCGCAATCTTGGACAGATCCGCCTGACTGACAAACGGACCAACATCGCGTCCGGCATCCACGACCACCGTACCCGGCCCACCGACGACAATGGCGGGTGGCACCTGCAAGGTCGCGAACGGGTTGGTCGGTTGCCTCTGGAACGTCGTGGGATAAGGCGTGTCGTAAATGTCGCGTCCCGCCGACACCCAGGTGATGTCGTCGCGCCGGGTGTGCTGACCGATCAGCGAGAGGTTAATCACATCGCGGCCTGCCCGGACATACGCCTGTTTCGACGGCATCAACGTCAGCATGTCATACCAGAAGCCGCCCGGCCCGACGTCGCCATTCACGATATCACCACCGAGCGCGTAGACACGCACAGGATTCGTATCGTCGACATGCAATGCCGTCGGCAGGTGGAATGCCGAATTCCTCTGACTGCCCTGCGCATCGAACCCGAGCCAGCTGTCACCCACCGAAGAAATGGGGTTCAACGGTGAGGGCATGTCATCCGGGGACGAATCAATGAGCCCAAGGTAGTTACTCTTTGCGTCGCTCGAGTCCCAGGCCAGGGCAACACTCTTGTCCGCCAGCAAAGTCAGGTTTCCTGTCGAGGATGGGAACAGTTCACCGCCGGTGCGAATATCGATATCGCCACCGAGCGCACTGAGTGCCACCGTCGCCGGAAGGATCGGGCCTGCCTTGATACTTGCACCGAAGGTCGTCACAACCCCTCCAAGGCTGCCGAATACAACATTCCCAGCGGACGACGAAACGTCGAACGACGACGATGTCGAGTAACCCTGGCTATCCGATTGCCCTGCAGGCAACAACGGGAATAGCTGAGGTGAGCGGAAGTAGGACGGGTCGTAAACGCCGCCGATATCCGCCCCACTGCGGCTGCGCACCGTGAGCTGTGCATCCTGCAGCGCAAATATCGTCGAGACTGACGTCATATCCTCCACGCCCGGCACGGCGGCCGCCGGATTAACCCCGATCAGCGACGGCGAGGCAGCGATAGCGCCATCGGCGCGTATGTCGCCCGTGCCCTTAGCCACGAAGTAGGTCCCGCTAAGGATGTCACCGCCGGCATGCACGCTAAGGTCTCCACCACCCACGGTGGTGATGGACTGGCCATCGGGATTCTTGTACCAGGTCGTCGGAAGCGAGACCGAGAGCTCACTGATATCGCCGCCGGCGGCTACATCGACGTTGCCACCCAGGCTCATCACGCCCTGATGGAAATTCGCGAAATCAATGGATGAGCGTGATCCATCCACCGAGTTACCCATCTGCATCCACTGCCACCAATACTGGGCGACCGAGGTGCCCGCCGCACCCTTCGTCTGGCTACCATCGGCATCCACGACGTTCTGGAGGCCAAGGATGTCGCCACCGGCGTGCAGGTGAACATCACCCGCATGATCGGGGTTGACCAGGCCATTCACCAGCATGTCAGGCTGCGTATCCGTAAATCCCGGGGCCACGACCGACGGCCGGACCACGGTGATATCGGTGGCCGCCGTCGTGCCATCCGCAGGTGCACCCGCGGTGTAAACCGTGGCCGGGGAGTCCGCATCCAGCCATCGGATGTCGCCGGCAGCTGTCATGTCGATATCGCCCGTGCCGGTACGAATGGTCGTCGGCATGACCAGGGTCTTGCCCTGGAAGTTGTTGCGCGGACCGACGATCGTGGGATCGGTCACCGTGTCCTTTACTTCGAAGTGACCATCCAGCTGCACGTCCGCGCTGGACGATGCCAAGGTCGCGAGCGGGTCGGTGCCGCTCACGTCGGCACCGGCAGTGAACCGGTATGACGTGCTCGGCCCATTCATGAGCGTGGCCGATGCGAGTGACGTCGCATTGCCGTAGGTGGGCATGTTCGACGGCGAATTGTCAGCCCTCGGCTTTCCGTAGGGAATCGAAGGCCGGGTCGTCACCAGCGCGTCGTCGCGAGGTGCGAACGGTGCGTAGAACAGCTGCGGTGCGATCCCGTTCGAGACGTTGGAGAACACGTAGAACATGTACGTCTGGTGCCCGGCGATGTACGTACCGTAGTTATCCGACCAGGCGGTGTAGTCCTGATCGATGGGAAGCATCAGGGGCGAAGGGGTCTCGTTGATCGGCTGACCAAACCCGAAATGCGTTTCCAGCCAGTTCTCGTAGTCGACGGCATAGTCGGAATACGTACTGTACGCCGACGGCTGCGGAGCGATCTGCGCAGTGGGGTTGTAGGTCAGGAAGCCGGATGTCGAATTCGCTGCCCAGAACAGCCAGGCAAATGCCACATTGACATCATCTCCGTACTCGCCAACGTATTTCTGGTAGTTCGTATAATAAGCATCAGACTGTCCGGCCTTGGGTGCCGTCAGCGGCTGATAATACTTGTCTTTACTGATGTCCTTTGTACCACCCCCCGGCGTCATGCCATTCGCCGCGTCCCCGTCGGCGAGGTTGATGGTGCCATTCCAGAGGTTGCCGTTGCCGTCCAGGTACGCCTGGGCCGCTTGGTACGATGACAACGCAGCCGTGTACGCCGGGTTCGGCGGATCCTTGGGATGTTCCTTCGGCGCGAACGGCGCGTAGTACAACTGCGGCGCAATCCCGTTCGAGACGCTGGAGAACACGTAGAACATGTACGTCTGGTGCCCGGAGATGTACGTCTCGTAGTTACCCGACCAGGCGGTGTAATCCTGATCGATGGGCAGCATCAGCGGCGAGGGAGTCTCGTTGATCGGTTGACCAAACCCAAAATGCGTTTCCAGCCAGTTCTCGTAGCCACTGGCGTAGTCGACATACGTGCTGTAGGCCGAGGGTTGCGGTGCGGTCTGAGTGGTGGGGTTATAGACCAGGAAGCCCGAGGTCGTATTCGTCGCCCAGAAGAGCCAGGAGAAGGCTACATTGACGTCGTCACCATACTCGCCAACGTACCTCTGGTAATTGACGTAGTAGTCGTCAAGCTGATTCTTTGCAGGGGCCGTGAGCGGTTGGTAATACCGGTCCTTGGTGATGTCCGCCGTGCCGCCGCCGGGCGTCATTCCGTTGGCCGCATCACCGTCTGCCAAGTTGATCGAGCCGTCCCATAGGTGACCGTTGTTATCAAGGTAAGCCTGTGCCGCCTGATAGGCCGTCACCGCAGCATCGTAGGCGGGGTCGTCCGGCGTACCACCATCATCCGGCGGCGGATCGTTGAGCGTTGCGCCATCATTCGACTGGTAAAAGCCGTCGGTGATGCTCGCATTCAGATCCACATCGCCGGCCGCCCGCACGGTGAGGATCGGCGCTTCACCGTCATAACGGTATGCCAGGTGGATCTTGCCATCGCTGCCGGTGACACCTGCACCGAGGTTCCAGTTGGTCACGACCCGAATATCGCCGCCGTTGGTGCCATCGGCGGGGTTCCGTAGCTCGATGCCTGGACGGAGGTTGAGGTTGCCTATTCCGGCGAAGCGATCGCCGAAGGTAAAGCCCGGCTGCTGGACAAACCCCATCAAGGTGCCCGGCCCATTGGCCGCGTCGCCTCCGGCATAGCCGAAGAAGCCCGCGTGATCCGTGCTGATGGCATCCGGCGTGAAGTAGTAGCGGGTGAGGTAGTCGGCCTGCTGGGCGAGGTCGGCAGGCGGCGGCAGCGCTGCACCCTTGTCGTCGGTCCAGGTGCCGGACACCATCGTCGTACCGTCGGCCTTGAACCAGCCGGCAGGGTCAATCACGCCATCAAAGTGCTTCGACGGATCCGTGAAGTCATCCTTCGTGCTCCACACCGCGTACGGCTCGATCGTGACATCGCGCGCACCCTTGATGGCGGCGGGGTTATCGACCGTAATCGGCACATCCCCATCAGACAGCAGCGGCGCACGCATGCTCACCTTGCCGCCGGCAAAGGCGGTGTTCGCGCCACCCGACACATCGATCACCGCATCGGCGCCTATGTGGATGTAACCCGCGTCGGCACGCTGTACGACTTCGTAACCATACGTACCGTCAACCGTGCCGTCGGACGTACCCGTCGTACCCAGCAGCACATCGCCGCCGCGCTGCTCCGGCGTCGTCACGTGCGCATCGAGCGTGCCGTTGATATCCACGCCCTGGCGGCCCCACACCTCGATGTGGCTGCCTGCCGGCGAACTGGCATCCACGATGCCGTCGATACGTGCCTTTCCACCGTTGGCGTACAGGTAAACCTTCTGCGCGGCGAGCGTATGGCCGGCCGAGAGCGCCAGATCGCCCTGCCCGCTGGTGATGTCGACGAGGCCGGTAGCACCACTGGTGGACGCCAGCGCCGCGAGCGCATCGAGGTCGAGCGCGCCACCCGCACCGAGCGTGAGGTATCCACCACGGTATCCCGCCGCGGCATGGCCATCGAACGATCCACCCAGTGCGAGGTTTCCGCCAGCGCCGGCGTTGAATGCCCCGGCGTCGCCCGCCTGGCCCGCTCCGCCGTAGCGAATGGCCGCGCCCTGGTCGACGGCGATGTCACCGGTCGCGTTGAGGGTCAAGGTGCCACCCGGCGCATAGGCGGCTGTGTCGAAGAACTGCTTCGTCACCCCGGCGACGTCGAGCGTGGCGCCTTGCGCAACGTGGACACCGCCCTGGGTCGCATCGAGGGTCAGGCTCCCTGCGGCGGCGGTGAGATCCATGCTGTCGTCGATGGTAGACGCACGCAGGGTAAGCGAGCCGCCGAGGCCATCGCGCGTCAGCGCCGTGCCGTCCGCACCGTGCAACCGCATGGCGCCCGTCGTCGTCAGCGTGGTTGCCGTGCCGCCATCGACAACGAAGGCCGGCGCCGTGAGGTCCACGGAGGCACCGCCAAAGTCCACCCCGCCCTGTCCGGCCGTGGCGATGCCCGAGGATGCCGTGGCATCGAATGCGCCAAACCCACGAAGCGTCGCCGTGCCCTGGCCAAAGTCCAGCTCGGCGGTGTCGACTCGCAAGGTACCGCCGCCTGCAAGCGCGTTACCCGCCGCCGCACCCAGGAGATTGGCGAACGTGAACGTGCCCGCGTGGATGCCGATATCGTTACCGTCACCGACCAACGCGCCTGCGCTGAGCAACAGGCTATGGTCAACCGCGATATCCTGCGCACCGATGAAGTCGATATCGCCGCGGCTGCGCAGGATCACGCTATCCGCGCTCCGCCACTGCGCCAGCGTGGCCGCACCGATGGACAAGCTATTGTCAGGGGCCGCCGCGCCCACGCCGATAAAGGCGATGCGATTGGCCGTGGCATCAATGTTGTCGCCCGTCAGCAGCGCCTGGTCATCCACGCTTACGCGGCCCGTCGCATCCAGCGTCAGCGAATGGTCACCCAGCACGCTTGCACCGGCGCCGATGGCGAGCTGGCCAGCCGCGGTGGTGTCCGCAAGCCCATGGCGAACGATAGCCGCGGCCCCATGTTGCGACACACGCAGGAGCGCGCCATTGCCGTCGATCGCGGTGATCGGCTTACCGCTCACATCCGTGCCGGCGTCGCGGCCGAACACCAGGGGCTGGCTTGCCACCGGATTGCCGTCGCCGCGCGCCGCGAGCAGGCTGCCGCTTTCCAGGGTAATGCCATCACCCGCCCCGTTGGCGACCAGGACGATTTCCTGGCCGGCTAGCGGATGCGTGGCATCATTCGACAGCAGCAGGCTGTTCGCGGAGACATCGACATGGTCGCCATCCGTATCGCTGCGTCGTGTACCACCGATCAGCAAGCTACCGGCGCCCAGCGTGGTGAGCCCATCGGCGGAAATGCCGAGGTAGCCATCGCGTGCGGTTCCCTGGCTGCCCAGGATCTCGATCGCCTCGCCGGCGATATCCACCTGCGAGGTCCTCCCGCCCGTGGCCGGCGTCGCGTCCAGCGCGGCACCGAGGTCGAGGCGCTGTCCCGCACCGATCTGCAGGCGGCCGGCGTCGGCAGCGAGCGGGGGCGCCACGCCACCGTTTTTCGCCGCCACCGAAGTGAAGAACGTATCCGCGTCGGTCAGGCGGTATTGCGAGTACTGCTGCCACACCGGGGCGGACTGCACCACGAACGTCGTCGTACGCGCGTCGTGGGCGCCGGTGAACGCGTCAGCGTAGTAGCCGCTGACGGCATAACCACCATCAGCAAAGGCGCTGGAACGGCCCAGTGCGATATCGCGCGAACCCGTGTCCTGGTAGATGCGCATCGCGCCAGGTACGTTTGCATACTGCGCCGGCAACAGGGTGTAGTAGCCGGCAGCAAGCCCCGGGACGCCGGAAAGGTAAACCTGCCGGCCCACGCCTGGCTGCGCTACGCCGTTGGCGTCCATCGCCAGATCGGTCGCGCCCACCTTCCCGTTGAAGCCCGGGATGATCGCGTAAACGGTAGCGCCGTTGGGCGCAGTGGTCAGCAAGTCGCGGGTGCCCCCGGTACCCGGCACAAACTCCGCCCCCTGCAGGTGGCCGCCGCCATCAAGGTCAATCGTCGCACCGCTATCGAGCGCTACCGCGTTGCCATGAATCTGGATCTGCTTGGCGGGCGGTGCCGTCACCGCGGGCGCTGCCGACACGCTGTTCACGGCGTAACGCCAGTCCACGCCATCGATGGTGTTGCCATACGGCACCGTCAACCCATCGAGCGAGACGGAAGTAACGCTGCCGGGCGCAAGGTGTACCGACTGGGTGTTCGCCAGCACCGGGAGGCCCGTGGCAAGTCCAAAGGTCATCGCGTCGGTGGCGGGATCCGCGGTGCCCAGCACGAGGGTACCGGATGGGACGCGGATCACGCCTTGCTGTTCGATGTGATTGGCACTCACCAACAGTGCCCCACCTGCGGAAAGCGGTGTGGCGGCGGTCTCGCCCGAGGGACGGAACGTGATCGTGGTCTCGCGCGCCTGCCCGTCCGCATCCGGAAGACCCGACGCATTCGCATTGATCGCGAACTTATAGGCGCTGGATGGGTACACCTGGCCGGCAGTGAAGGCAAGATCGCCCGTGGAGAACAACATGCCAGGTGCCACCGTGGACGATTGGCCCGGCGCGGCAAGGACCGCCGGCAGGGTGAAGCGCAAGTCATCCGCGGCATTGAAGCTGGCCTGGCGCCACGCCTGCAGGTTAATCATGCCTCCCATGTCGATGGCGGAGGCGTTGACATCGAGGATGCCATCACCTGCCACCGCAACAGGATTGGCGGAGGCGCCCGTGATGTGCACATAAGGCGCACTGATGCTGACGTGTCCCGCGCCCTGGACATACCCCGAAGGAATGTCGGTACTCGTGGCATCCGCCCGCAGCGCCGTGATGCCCGACGCGTTGATGATCACCTGGCGATCGAGCTGAAGATTCACGTCGCCAGCGAACGCAAGCGGTGCTACCGCCTGCTGGCCCACATTCGGACCGGCGGTCATGCCAAGCTGCAGGGTCGAAATGCCTGATCCGTTCAGCACATCGGCGGCGAAGGCGAGCGTGCCGTCGGCCGTGCCGTCGGTGCCATCGAACGCCTTGGCGAAATCGGGTTTGTCCAGATACGCCTGGCGAACGAGGATGCCCTTCGTCTTGATGGCGGCGAAGGGATCGTCCGTATGCATGGCAACGATCTGCAACGTACCGCCTTCGGCGCTGGCGGAACCAGCCTCGCCGAGTAACGTGGCGCCAACGTACAGGCCGGCCGATGCGCCGAACACGATGCTTCCCGCGTCGCTCCATACGGCCGTGGGCGCCACATCCTGGGTGATGCCATTGAGGCGACGCGACGCTTCCGGTAGTTCGAAGGTATCCGCAGCGCCGGAGACATCCAGGCGTGCGCCGTCATCAGCCACGATGAAGGTGCTGTCCGCACCGGTGAGGCTGATCGAGCCGCCGGAAAGCACATCACCCGTGCGGGGTACGATGCGCCCGCCCGCCGAACTCACCGGTGCCGCACGCGTGTCGATAAGCGATACACCACTCGCGTCGAGCACGGCATCCTTACCTATCCAGATGCGCGCGGTCGCGCCCTGCAGCGCATCCGGCTGCACGGTCGACATGTCGATGCTGCCGCCGCGAGCGCTAATGCTTCCTTCGGCTTCAATATTCCTTAGAGCGGACAGCGACACCACACCACCAGCATCGACATCGACGGAAGCGCCGTCACCGATCCGAACCGAGCCGGTCACGCCGTCAAAGGCCACCGGCGTTGGCTTCTGGCCCGGCGACGCGAACAATGTATTCCAGTTCAGGTACTCACCGGCCTGGATTGAAAGACCCGGCGCGTCGTCTGCAGTCGTGCCACGCGTGGCCCAGCGTTGCCAATCGTCCAGCACGCCCACGCCCACGACATCCGTCGAGGCCGACAGGTCCGCACCGCTACCCAACGCGCGGAGACCATTCAGGTCCGCCAGCATGTTCTCGGGGCGTACGAGCACGCGCGTGCCATCCGCGACAGTAACGTCAGTCAGCGAATCGAGGTTATACCGGGTGAAACCCTGCTCACTAAAGAACGCAGGCGAGAGCCACAGGCCACTGGGCACGGTCAGTTCGCTCGCGTCACCCCCTATCAGGATCTCACTAGTTCTGAGGGCGAGCGTGCCGCCTCCGGAGAAGCCCCGACTACGGATGGTGCCGCCCATGTCGATGTACCCGCTATCCAGGCGCGCGGGAGCGGCCACGCTTCTGCCGAACAACTGGTCGATATCGTGATCATCGTAGGTCAGCAACGACACATCACCGCCGCGCCCGGCGGGCATGCCGTGATCAAGCATCACGTCGCCGCGGGTGTCCACATAACCACCCCCCGACACGTCGATCACGCTTCCTGGTGCGAGCACGATCGCGCCCGTCCGATCCACGCCGTCGATTTGCAACTGGCGGGTGGTCAGGTTGACCTGGCCGGCGTTGATCCAACGGGCGCCCACCTTATGCTCTGCATCGGCGCCCGTATCGTTAACCCACATGCCCCGTACATCAAGGAGCGCCCCGTCATATAGCGTAATGTTCGAATCCTGCGGTGCGGACTCGCTCGGCTGCCCCGGCGTTGCTGCGATGCCGCTCACGGTCACCGCGATGGCTCCTGAGGGCGCCTCGATAGTGCCATGGATGTCCACCCGCGCCGCCCGCAGGGAGACACTGCCACCGGGCTGCACGACAAGATGCGTGCCCGCCGCCTCGTCGATGACCGAGGTCGCGGTGAGGTCCAGTGAGCTGAAGCCTGCCTTGCCTAGCGTATCGGCACTGACCACCATCCAGCCGGCATCCTGTCCCGCGGCGACATCCAGATCGCTCCAGAGCGTATCGCGACCGAACTCCGGGAGCAGTGAATCAAGGGTCCGCGACGATTGCCGAATCCGCAGCCCTGGATTCAACCCACCACCGATGGATGCAGGCGTCGTGTCGAAGATGAAGGCACCGCCATCCGGCTGCGTACCATCGCCGGTCTGGCGCGTGCCCGGCGTGGCCTGTGCCGAGATATCCCCATCCAGGGCCAAGCCCTCGCTCGCACGGATGGTCATGGTGCCCGCATCAGCACCCTTGACGAAACCTTCTTCGTAGCGACGGCTTCCGCCCAGCAGCGGCGAGTTGTATGTCTGACTCACGCCCCAGCGAGCGTGTGAACTCGTGAACTGCCCGGCAAAGCCGACGTAGTTCACATCAGGATCTGCCGACGCGATGTCATGGATGAGGCCGTCTGCACCGAGCAGATTGGGCGTAGTGATCCATCCCGACTGATACGCCAGGTAGCCACCATCCAGCGCCATTCGCGAACCGGAGCGCGCGATCACATCCCTGCCGTCCAGTGTGATGGAGCCGCCTTGGGTGAGCATCTGCGAAATGTCGCGCGGCATGTTTTCCACGTAACCCGCTGCGTTGAGGATCGGGCTACCGATCCAGTCCAGCCCGTCGGCGCGCGTCCCCGATACCGTACTGTCGAGCTGCACATTCTTCTGCGTGTAGAGAAAGCTATTGCGCAGCAACGGCGAATCGGCGAGTTCGTTCTGGCCAATACGTGGAATGCTGACCAGCAACGCCGACATCGGCAATTCGATATTGGCCAGGCCGGACACATCGATCGTGGAACCTGAGTCCAGGTAGACACGCCCCTCATTGGCCGGCGGGTTGGCCCCGCCAAGGCCGATGGCCGTCAACGAAACCTTCCCACCCGGAACCTCGATGAGCGAGCCACCATCCATGGTGATGGAGGACCCCACGACGGTGACGCTGCCAGGCACGAACACTTTATCCGCAGCGGCGGATGACGTTGTCGTAGCCCCGTCCTTCTCTGGAAGCACAGCGGTGACCGAGCCGGCGCCGAATTCGACCGGACCGTAGCGCCCTGCACTGCTGCCGCGAATCGTCACGTTACCCGGGCGGCTGATGCTGGTCGACGCCACAACGACGCCGTCCTGCGCAACGTGCGGCCCGAACAGTGTGATCGACCCGCGCCGGGCCTGGATCAGGCCGGTATTATCAATGCCGTGGCTGGTGTCGTCTGGCTGGCTATCTGAAGCAGGGACCAGGCTCAGGCTACCGTCGCTGGAGTTGGACGAAATCTTCCGATCAGACGCCAGGAACACCTGGCCATCATCGGCCACGATCGCACCGCGATTCACCACGTTCGGTGCAGCGATGAGCACGAAGCCGTCAGCGCCGCTCGTTACAGAAGCCCCCTTCTCCACCACGACGTCGCCAACCGTGGGCGCGGTCGTATCGGTGATGAAAACCGCGCCATTGACGCGGGCCGGGTCCGAAATACCCGAACTGAGGAACACACTGTTACTCGTCTTCAGGTCATTCGAGAACAGGTTCATCGAGCTGGCGAGCAACGAGCGCGTGTTCACCTGCGCGCCCTGGCCGAAGATCACGCCATTGCGGTTGAGCACGTAGACCGTACCCTCGGCCTTCATCGCGCCGAGGATCTGGCTCGGCTTCGCGGAAGGATCGTTGACGCGGTTCAGCGCGATCCAGTCGTTACCACCGCCGGACTGGTTGCCCGCGCTCTGGTTGAAGTACAACGTCGTATCGCGGCCCACGTTGAAGCTATCCCAGGTGAGGATGGCCTTTTTCGCGGTCTGCCTGACCTCTACCGTGTGCTTGCCGCCAGCCACCGTGTCCTTCGGTGCGAGCGCGTTCTGCCACAACGTGGGGTCGGCCGCGATGCCGGCCGCGGGTTTCAGTGCACCGTCGCCCAGGCCGTTGGGTACCGTGGAAACCAGTTGCGCCGCTGCAGCCTGCGCATCCTTCTGCTGCTGCATCTGCGCGGCGAGCGCTGCCGCCGCGTTGTTGAGGTTGGTTATCGACTGCTGCACACGCTGTTGCAGCAACGCGCTCCCTGGCGTGTAGCTGACCACATTCCCGGCACTGCCTCCCTGCTGTGAGGGCGCCGTCGCCGCCTGTTGTTGTTTCGCGGCAAACCAGGCCTGGCTAAACGCCGGTGGTGTAGCCGCGTGCGCGGCGCCACCGCCAAAGAGCGCCGCCAGAATGAGCTGGCACATGGCGCGGCGGCGCAAGGTCGGCCGTGGCGTGGGTGCCGGGCGGCGCGTGGTGTTGGCAGGCTGGTGGCGAACGATCATGGCAGGCCTCGTGGAGCGCGTTATGGCTGGGCGTCGGTTGACGGAGCGATTCCGCCCGTGAAATCGCTGGTCATCGACGCCACTTCATCGTGGATGTCGGGCAGGTGGGCGAGCTCCGTGAGCTCCCCCACGCTGAGTTCGCGCAATACGGCGCGTATAGCTAGCCGGCGGCCATCGTGCAGCCAGGCGTTAAGCACGGCGGCGAGCGCGCGCAGCGTGGCGTGCTCGCTATCATCGGCCGACGGTTTACGGTGGCGCAGGCTGTCTTCCACGGCGTAACGCACACGCGCGCCAAGGAACGCCGAAGATTCACCCAGTAGCTGTTCGAGCGCCGAACGCGGCACGCGCTCGAGCAGGATGTCGGCCGCTTTGGCCTGCCGCGCCGTGTACAACTGGCGCAGCATTTCCGCGAGGGCATGCAGGCTGCTCATGCGCGCCTCTGTGAGGGGACTTCCCTGTCCATGGCGGTATCCTCTGTCGTCCATGGCGACCCTCCGCGGGGCTGACTTATCCTTGATCATGGGTTGGCGCTGGCCTGGCCGGCGCGTGGATCAAAGCGCTGGTCGTACAACCGGTCGCCAAACGACTGTGCCGCCGCCTCCAGCTTCACCCGCGATTTCGCGGCGAAGGGTTGGCGCGAGGCCAGCACGTCACCTACATCAAGATTCTCGTAGGCCGCAATGACCTCCTGGCCCACGCGGTACATCTGGACATTGCGGGCCGTGCAGGCATCCACCTGGCCATTGGCGGCATCCAGTGCCTTGGTCAGTCGCGCTCGCTCCGTTTCGGCCGTGCGCAACGCCACCGCCGCCGAATCCGCATCGGCCCTGCCCTTCTGCGCGGCCGTCTCGGCCGCCTCACGGCGCTGCTTCTCGGCCGCGAGCGCGCGGCTATTGTCGGGGGAAACCGTGCTGCCTTTCTTCGACTCGGCGCGCGCCGCTTCCGCGTCGGCCTTTGCGGCGTCGCGCTCCTTTTCCAGCTGGGCCTTCTCGGCCGCCCAACTGGCTTGTTGCGCCTGCAGATCCTGCAGCTGCGTGCGCGTCTCGCGCAGCTGGTCACGGATCCGGCTTTCCAGGCTGGCCTGCTGCGCAAACACGGCAGGCGCGGCTGCGAGCAGAGCGATGGCCATCAGCGAGCGTTTCATATCGCCTCCTTAGAACCGGGCATTCATTTCAAGCTGGAACACGTCGATCGAGAGCGGCGGGCCAAACACTTCCTTCGCGTTGAAGTAGCGCAGGCTCAACCATGAGTACTTCGAGATGCTGTAGCTGCCGCCCAGGATGAAACCCTTGGCGTTGGTGCCACCGAGGTGGAAATCCGGATCGTTCAGGCCATCCAGCGTGGCGTCGGGCTGCAGGTACTTGTAGGCAAGGCTCACGTTCCAGTCGCCAGCCGCATGCGGGTCCGGATTACCCAGGGTGGCGCGGAACATCCAGCCCACCGGGCCGCTCTTGTAGGTGGACTCAGAAACATCGCCCGCACCGAAGTTGTTAACCAGGCGGTTGATGCCGACGTCGTCGCGGAACGCATCCCTGCGGTGGTAGGCCATGTTGCGGATGTAATCGCCTTCCAGGCGCAGCGGCGTATCCGCCACGTTCATGTCCAGGCGAGTGGTGGCATTAGCCACGTGGTAGTCGTACACCAGGCCGACGAACTGCGGCTGCGCGTAGCTGCTGGGCGAGTTCGGGTCGGGGATGATGTCGCGCAGAAGGAACAGCGAGTTGCCCTTCTGCATGAAGGTCGGGCGCGTGGCATCCGTGCTGCAATAGGTCACGCCCAGGTAAATCGGGCACGGATCGGAAAGCTGGCCTTGCATGTGATCGAAGCGGTAATACGCCAGGGCGAACTTCCACTCCGCGTCATCGGCAAACTTCCACGAAGCACCGACCTGGGCACCCGTCATCCACTTGTCGCGGCTGGCGTTCTTGGTGCCCGCCTGCGACGGGAAGTCGTCGGACTGGTATTCAATCGGGAACATGCCTACCGTGGCGAAGGTCTTCACCTCGTCACTTGCTGCGACATCGAAGTGGCTGGCGATACCATCGAAGTTCAGGTCGTCGGCATAAACGAGGTTGGTGCTGAGGAAGGGGTTCGGCATACGGCCGCCGGTGACCTTCACCCATTCGGCCGGACTCCATGCCAGCCAGGCCTGGTCGAGCCACACGTTCTTCTTGCCCAGGCCACCACCGAGGTTCTGCGTGGTGGATACAGGGTTGTTGTCGTTGCCGGTGCCCAGGCGGATGCCGGCGGTCACGCCATCACCCAGGTTCACGTTGACGCCTAGCCGTGCGCGGATACGCAGCGAGTTGGTGCGGTTTTCCAGCGTATTGAGCTGCGGCGGCGGCACCACGCCGTTGAGGTCGTACGGGCCGTTGCGGTTGAGCGCGGCGAAATCGACCACCTGCGCGGCATTGCCCTTGTCGTAGTAGTGGAACTCGTCGCGCACGCGCATATCGCCCGTCCACTCGATCCTGTCCAGCCACTCGGGCAGCTTGCCGGGCTCGGCCCAATGTTCGCTCTTCGCCTGCGCCACCACTTCCTGGCGCAGCTCATCCTTGATCTGGTTGCGCACGACTTCTGGCACGTAGGTCACCCGCACCTGCCCCGGCGTGGCCGGTGCGGCATTGGCGGTGCCGGCCGCCTTCTGCGCCGCGGCCGCATCGGCGTTGGCCTGGGCGATCAGGCCATCGGCATCGGCCTGGGTCAGCACGCCGCGCTTCACCAGCAAGCGGACCAGGTTGATCGTGGCGTTGTCCGACGGTGCGGACTGGGCGTGCGCGCCTCCGGCGCAAATGGCCAAACCGATGGCGGCGGCCAGCAGGGCGCGCGTGGGTCGCTGGCGTGCCTTTCCGATGGTCATGCGGGATCTCCGGGAAACAAGGGGCTTGGATGAGGTAGCGAGGTTCATGCGGGGCGTTTCCCGCGAATGGACACGCGGAGGGGGAAATGCAGTGACGAAGGCGGCGCGACATCGATACGGGGCATCGCGCGCAGCGCTTCGATCAGTGCTTCATCGGTTTGCGGGTTGCCGCTGGATTGCGAGAGCTCGGCGCGGACCAGGCGGCCATCGGCATCCAGCCACACATCGGCGTGCACATCGAACGACAGGCGGTTGACCTTGTCGTTGCGCTGGATGGCCTGCTGGATCGCATAGCCGAGGTACTGGTCGTAGCTGCCGGTACCGGTGCCGTTGCCGCCACCGGAGCCGACCATGCCGCCACCCGTGCCCGCGCCGATGTTGAAGCTATCGCTGCCGGCCTGGGCATCGGTATTCATCGTCACGGCCTTGGCCACATCGTTACTGGGCTTGGGCGCATCCACCGGCTTTTGCGGCTGATCGAGCGGCTTCTCCTCCACCGGCTTGATCTTCTCTTCGGTTTTGGTCGGCTCCGGCGGCTTTTCCTTCGGCGGCGGCGGGGGCGACGGCAACGGTGTAATCGTCGCGACGCGCGGCGCCTCGCGGCGCACGCCGACCGTGCTGGCCGCGAAATGCCAGATCAGCGCGACGAGGCCGAGGAACACCACCGCGCCAACGGCGGGGCCGAGCCAGCGGCGTGGTGGGCGGCGTGGTTCAAAAACGTCCACGCCATTAACCCTTCGGCGCCTTGCCGGTCACGAGGCCCACCTGCGGCAGATCTACCCTGCGTAGCAGGTCCAGGATGTCCATCACCTTCTGGTATTGCACGGTGGAATCGCCCTTCACCACCACCGGGAAATCCGGCGTCAGTGCTTTCAGCGAACGCAGGCGCTGCTCCAGTTCGGCCAGGGTCACCGGATACGCATCGAGGTACACCTGGCCGGTGTCGGAGATGGTGATGGCCTTGGTCTGCGGTTTGGCCATGCTCACCGCGGCCGATGCCTTGGGCAGGTTCACCTTGATGCCCTGCACCGACGCGGTCGTCATGATGATGAAGATGACGAGCAGCACGTACGCCAGATCGAGCATCGGCGTGATGTTGATGTCGTCATACGGCTTGTCGTCGTCCTGGGCGCGCATGGCGGCGTGTCCTTACGCGGCGACCGCGGCGGGAGCCACGGTGCGCTGCTGCTCGGCCAGGCGGGTCACGAACTCATCCACGAACACCTGCATGTTGGCAGTGACGTTCTTGTTGCGGATGAGCAGGTAGTTGTAGCCAAACAGCGCCGGGATGGCGACGAACAGGCCGGCCACGGTGGCGAGCAGCGCGGCGGCGATACCCGGGGCGATGGCGTTGACGTTCACGTCGCCGGCCGCCGCGATCGCCGCGAACGTGATCATGACGCCGACCACGGTACCGAGCAGGCCAAGGAACGGGCCGCCGGAGATGGCGATGGTGAGCATCACCATCGATTTGGCCAGTCGCTGGTTTTCACGCACCATCGTGGAATCCATGGTGGCGCGGATGGCTTCGATCGATTCCGGGGCGATATGGTCATGACCGTCCGCGTCGCGGCGGTTCCACACTTCACCGGCACCCACCTTGTAGAGGCGGTAGAGCGAGGCATCACCGAGGCGCGCGGCGGCCGGGTCACGCGAGAGAGCAAGGATGTTGCGGCCCTGCTTGCGGAACGCATCGAGGAACTCATCGTTGGCGCGGCTCACGCGGTTCACGTACGAAGCGCGCTGCCACATCACGACCCACGAGATCACGGCCATGACGAGCAGGATGCCGATCACGACCCAGGCGTCCGCCGTCACCGACTTCACGATGATCCCGAAGTAGCCGAAGCCGACACCGGCCTGCTTCTCGTCCGTGCCGTAGGCCACCAACTTCGATTCCGCACCCTGCGCCTGTGCATCGACGGCGATCAGCGCGGCGGGGCGTGCCACGCGGGAAATGCGAACTTCATCCATGAGGCCCGCGAACGCCGTACCGGCGTTCGGCGCATCGGCGCTATCGCTTCCGAGCGTGGCTTCCGTGTTCAGCGCTGGCAGTGCGGCGGCGAGCGTTGCATACGGCTTGCCATCCACGAAGAGCTGGATATTGCCATCGGCGGCGGTCACGGCCACGTGTGCCCACGCGGCGGCCTTCAGCGGCTCACCCGGCGTGCTGGCGGGAGCGGCATCGCCCTCGCCTACCTGCACGAACGGCGCACCGTTCTGCAGGCCGATGATCAGTTCTTGCGTGCCCTGGCGGCGAGCGTACAGCGTGACACGCCCATCGCTCACCGCATCCGGCTTCACCCACGCACTGAACGTAAACGCACCGCCCTGGGCCAGGGCCATCGATACCGCACCCGGGATCCTGAGGCCTTGCTTGCCATCGAAGCGGGCGGCCTTGCCAATGATACCGTCCACGGTGGCAACGCTGCCCGCCGCGTTGTTGGCGTAGGCCGTGGCATCGCGCGGGGCGCTACCCGCGGCGTCTTCAAAATGGTAGACCGCGGCGTAGTCGGCATCGAACGTGGCCGCACCCTTGTCGCCACCCTGCGCCTTCGGGTTGCCGTAGTACATCCACACCTGCTGCTGCGCATCGGCGCCCAGCTGCGGCACATCCACCCAGACCAGGGCCACGCCCAGCACCGGATCGAAGCTCTCGACCTGGTAGTTCAGCGGCGTCTTGTCATCGGCGGCGACGAAACGGATGTCGTTACCGGATTCCGAAACGCCATCGAACGTGAAGTTGCCTGAGTGCAGACGAATCAGCATGGGCACACGGCCCACGGCCGTCGATACATTGCCGCCCTTGGCGGTGGTATCGAGGGTGATGGCCTTGCGGTAGGCAAAATCCTGGTTCCACCACGACGCATCGGCGGCATGGGCAGCCGGCGCAAGGCCGATCAACATGGAGGCGAGGAACAGAAGTCGTTTCACGGTGGTACCCCTGGGTGGTTGCCCTAGCGCCCGGTCAGAGCTCGGCCTTGAGAGAAAAATGAATACGGGTGTCGTGGGCCTTCGTGGCCTGCCCGTCGTTGAGCGGGTAAGCGATCTCGAAGGCGCCGGTGGCGATGTTGAACAGCTGGAAGCGCGTGCCTACGCCCACGCTGGATAGGTCGTAGGTCTTCACCGTGCGGCTGCCGGCATCCGGGTTGTTCGCATCGATGAGCTGCGGTAGTGCGTTCATCAGCTGCAGGTGCGCGCCATCGGCAAACGCGAGGAAGCGCCAGTCGTTCACCCAGCCACCGATGTGCGAGCCGATCGACGGCGTACGCAGTTCCATGGATCCGATGACGCCGTGGTCGGCCGTCTCTTCGGCCTCAAGGTAGCCGCGCACCGTGCTCTCGCCGCCGGCGGCGAACTGTTCGCTGGATACGAGCGATGACGTGGAGAGCTGCAGCGCTAGGCGGCCGACCAGGCTCCAGCCATTGTCGAAGTTGCGGGTGTGCCCGCCTTCGGCCTTGACGTAGAAGAAGTTCTGCCGCGCCTTGTAGCGCTGGTTATCGAACTCCGCAGCGCTGCTGCCGCCCGCGCGGAAGCCAGCGACGCCACCGAGCGACATGGTGCTCAGCGACTTTTCGCCGACGCGCTGCCCCTGGTAGGTCACGCTCACCGGGATGTACGTGATGGGCGCCTTCGAGGTGTCCTCGCCCAGTACAAGGTTCTGGTCGAAGTGCTTGCGGGTGACGCCAAGCGAGAGCGATTGCGAGTACTCGCCATGGGTAGGCAGGTTGCGCACGAAGGTGAAACCGAACGCATTGCCCTTGCCCAGCACGGTAGTGCCGCCCACGGCGTTGGCGTTGCTGTTGGACTTGTAGCCGGAGGCCAGCATGCTCCAGTCGGTGTTGAACGGCACGAGGTACGAGCCGGCCCACACTTCCGAGCTGTTACGGTCCTGCGGTGCGACGATATAGGTGAGCGAGGCCGCGTGGCCCTGCTGGAACAGGTTGTCATCACGGATGCTGGCGACGGTGCGCAGTTCCGGCGTGTTCACGCTGTGGTCGTTGTTGACTTCCAGGCTGGCGGTGACCGGCTTGTTGTCATTGACCTTCAGGGTGACATCCATCGTGTTGGGCAGCTTGCCCGGGGTGAGCACCGGAACCACCTGCGCACCAGCGCGGCGGTTCACATCGGTGAGCTGCTGCTGCGCCGCGCTGAAGTTCGGCACGTCGCCTTCGGTCAGGGCCGGTACGCCCTCGCGAATCTCCTTGGGCGAACGGTATATCGCGCCTTCCACGCGCACGCGCCCGATGGTGTTCTCCGTGACCTGCAGGCGGATCACGCCTTCCTTCACCTGCTGCGGCGGGATATCCACCACTACCGACTGGAAGCCGTGCGCCTGGTACACCTTCTGCAATGCATCGCGCGCGCCACTTACATCATTCATCGATTTGCCGGGACCCAGGAACGGGTACACCGCGGTTTCGATATCGAGGGCTTGCAGCGTGGTGTTGCCGTCGACGACGTATTCGTTCACATCGAACGACTGCGGCGCATCCTGCGCGGTGGCATGGGCGGTAAGCCCCAACGCGATGGCGGTGGCCAGGGCCAACACCCGCGGGTTTGCGGCACGCTTCATGCGTTCACCCGAAATGCTCGTGTACCCACGCGGACTTTCCCCTGTGTTCCGTTTGCCCCTTAGACGCGTGGGCTGGGGTGGCACTGAACCGGTGTCACGAAAAATTCATGCGGCCCCGCATGGCCCGCGCGCCGCCTAGCTCAAAAGCACCCAGCCACCGGGCAAATGCGTGGCATGCGCGCCATAGGCATCCTCGATCAGCGTGGCTACCTCACCCATCTGATCCAGCGTGAAACGCGCATGGACGCGGCGCTCGCCTAAGGTGCGGTCGGTGATGACGATGCGCCCTGGCCGGTAGCGATTGATATCCGCCACGACATCGGCCAGTGGCTGGTTGTCATAGATAAGCACGCGATCGCGCCACGCAAGTGCGGTATCAAGATTCACCGCCACGGGTGCGCCTATGCCGCTGTCGTCGAACGCCACCTGCTGCGATGGCTTCACGGGCACATTGGCGCCCGCACGGTTGATCACCGTCTGGCCACCCAGGCAGGTCACGGTGGCGGTCGCATCCGCGCAACGCACGGCGAACGAGGCACCCGGTGACGAGAACAGCCGCCCATCGGCCACCTCGACCACGAACGGCTCCTTGCGGGCCGCATCAATCCTTACCACGGCCTCGCCCTGGCGCAGGTGCATGCCGGTCACCGTGCCGCCTTGCTCGCGTACGGCAATATCGGTATCGGTGTTCATTTCCAGCGACACGCCGGGCGCGATGGAAAGCGTCTTCTGCTGGCCTACCCGGGTACGCAGGGTACGGCCATCGGGCGTGGAGCCCTGGCCGAACACATCGCTGCGTACCATGAGCAAGCCCGCCACCGATGCCGCCAGCGCGCCGCCAATGAACGCGCGGCGTGACATGCGCACATCGTGCCGTGCCCTGGCCCGGCCGCGCGTTCGCTGCTCGTGCTCACGCAGGGCGGCGGCGGGCCCAAGCGCCTCCCACAGGGCACGCGCCCGTGCGAATGCCAGGGCGTGCTCCTGGCTTTCGGCGCACCAGCGGCGAAAAGCCTCGCCATCCTCGCGGGTAGCGGTGCCTGAGGTGAGGTGGACCAGCCAGGCGTGCGCGTGGCTGTCGCTGTCATGGCGGTGTAAGGGTTCCATAACCGTCAAGACGTTTCCCGCGCCCCGGGACCGAACCGCTGGAACACTCGACGCCCCGTTTTCGTGGCACAGGTCTCAAGGGCCTTCTTCAGTTCCTTGCCCACCATGCGCACGGAGATGCCGTGGTGGGCCGCGATATCGGCCTGCGGAAGCTCATCCACGCGCGCGGCGATCAGGATGTCCCGCTGCCGCCGGGTCAGGGCATCCAGCGCCACGCTGAGCGCAGCGATGTCCTGCTGGGCCGTCAGCACGATGGAGGGCTCCACCACATCATCCACGGCGTGCAGTAATTCATCGACCTCCTCCCCGGTTAGCAGGCGGCCCTGCGCACGGTGATGGTCGGCGGCCATGTTAAGCGCCATGCGGAACAGGTAACTCGTGGGGTGCGTAGCATGGCCCTCGGGCATGGCCAGCTTTTCCACGCGCAGGTAGGTCTCCTGCATGACATCGTCGGCGAGGTCATCCGAGCGCAGCCGGCGGCGCAGGCGGCGGCGGAAATCCTCGTAATTGGCGAGGAACAGGCCCAGGAGCGATGCATCACCGTTCATGCCGCCCCGCACGCGTCGATACGCGAGGGCGCGAGCAACACAGTAAATGGGCTGGCGGCGGCGAGGCGTGCCGGCACGCGGGCGCGGCGTATGGCACCCACGACGCGGGCATCGCGCTCGCCATCATCGGAAGGGGCCAGCGCGACCACATCAGCGACGTGACCACTCGCATCGATCCAAATTTGCAGCGCAAGACGGAAACTGCCTGGGCGAGTATCCCTGCGCACGCATAGCACCTGCTCAACAGCACGCTGCAATTCGGCAGCATCGTTTTCGGCAAGCTCGGGAGTGGCGGGTGGTGGCGCGCCCACGAGTTCCGTGGCATCCGCCGGTGTGGCATTAACCGTGAACGCGTTCATCGAACTGAAATGCGCGTTGAGGCCGGTGCCGACCAGCAGAATGCGTAGTCCATCGCGCGGGCTCGCATCACCATGCAGGCCTGGCGAGTCGCGACCAGCCACCAGTGCATCATCGAAAAGCACCGCAATACCCGTGGTTTCGCTGAACGCGCGCAATGCGCCGGCCAGCGGCTGGGCATCGATATCAAAGCGCGTCGGTCCATGCGTAATCCCTGGCGTGGTATCCCCTCCCCATGGCGCCGCCTGCACCGTGCCAAAGCACAGCACACAGGCCAGTAGCGCGAGGACACAACGTGTCACGATCGGTCCTCGGGCAAGCCAACGCATCACAGGGTTATCGGGCGCAAGGCTAGGTAGCGCACATGACACAAAGGCGCCGGTTCAGTGACAAGGTTGATGACGCGGCCATGACAGCCGTGACGTGCTTCCTCTTTCGCGTCATACCGTGGTATCCAACGCGCCGAGGCCTATGGGGAAGGTATATGTGGATTCGGCAAAGTTGTCTTTTGCTTGTCAGTTTGTCCGCTGCGGCGAGCGTGCATTCGCAATCCGTGGTGGATCTTCCCGGTGTCCATGCCCAGGCGAATACCTCTTGCGTGGAGCCCGCGCTCACCGGTAGCGCCGCCCTCTCCTACACCTGCCTCAACCAGGCACTGGCCACGGGGACACCGATGCCTTCGCCGCTGGATGCCAACGACGTGCGCAACGTACCGAGCAACAAGCTTGGCCTCTACAACGCCGCTGCGCTCGGCCACCGCATGAGCACGAACCTGGGGCAAAGCGTGCAACCGTACCGGCCACCCGCTCCGACCTACCCCTCACCTGTCCACTAAACGTCGCTCCTACAGGGATGGCGACGAGGAAAGCTGCCCTTTTGCCAGGCGGCGTTCGCGCCGAAGCGCCTTTGCCGCCCGCCGATCGTGCTGCCACAGATAGATTGCCGGCGTACTTAGCAAGGTAAGCAGCTGCGACACGAGCAACCCGCCGAGGATGGCGATGCCCAGCGGCACGCGCATTTCCGACCCGACGCCAAACCCGATCGCCAACGGCAGCGCGGCTCCCATGGCGGCGAGCGTAGTCATTGTGATGGGCCTGAAACGCACCAGTGCCGCCTCGCGGATCGCATCGACCGGCGACATGCCCCGCTCCCGCTCCGCCACCAAGGCGAAGTCCACCATCATGATGGCGTTCTTCTTCACGATGCCGATCAGCATCAACACCGCGATCACCGACATGAGCGTGAGTGGCGTCTGCGTCACGAACATGGCGAGGTAAGCCCCCATACCGGCTGCGGGCAGTGTGGAAAGGATGGTGAGTGGGTGGAGGAGGCTCTCGTACAGGATGCCCAGCAGGACATACATGATGACGATCACCGCCATCAACATAAGCATGGCGCCGACCACGGCTTCGATCAGTTTCTGGTTTGAACCCGAATAGTCGTTCTGCACACCAGGCGGGAGCCGGGCGTGGGCGACCAGGTCATCGACGATGCGCATCCCCTGCACCTGGTTCACGCCGGGGGCCAGGTTGTAGCTGATCGACGACGATTCCAGCTGGTTGTAGTGGCTGATGCCGGTAGGCGTGATCGCTGGGGCGATGCTCGCAACGGCGGAAAGCGGCAACATGGCGCCCTTGTCGCTGCGCAGGTACGTAGTGAGGAGCGCGCCGGGCTGCAGCGCTTCGGCGCCCGACGCCGTGAGCACGATCTTGTAGGTGTTCGTTTCCGAATAAATGTTCGCAATCTGGCGCTGGCCGAACGCGCTGTACAGGGCCTCGTCCACCGCAGCCATGCTCACCCCGAGGCGGGCTGCGGCATCGCGATCGACTGTTACTGCCTGCTCCTTGCCGATCGCGTCGAAGCTGGTGCCCACGTCTCGTACCTGTGGCAACGTGCGCATGCGCCGCGCCAGCGCCAGCGTCGTGTCCTGCAAACCCTGCCCGGATGAACTGGTGAGCTGCACCTGGTATTGGGCGCCACCGGAGCGTGTATCGCCACTACCGCCAAAGAACTGTACCGGCGACATCACCACGGTAACGTCGCTGAGGCCCTTGAAGCGGCTGGCCAGCCGTTTGATAACGTCGCCTACCTTTACCCTGCGCTGAGCGGGCGGCTTCAAATCGACGTAGAACGAGGCGGTGCTCCCCACGGCACCCCCGGGGCCGTTCCCACCTCCAAGTATCGCGGTGACATCGGCCACCGCAGTGTCCGCGAGCAGCGTTTCGGCGACAGCGCGACTACGTTCGGCCAGCCGCTCAGGGGATACATTGGCATCCGTGCGCAGGGTCGCCTGCAGCATGCCCAGGTCTTCATCGGGCATGATCCCGCCGCCTGCCGTCGCAGCCACCACCACGGCCAGCGCAGCGGTCAACACGATCAGGAGCACGGGTTGCCAGCGCATGACGCGGCGGTGGCGCATGGCCCACGCGAGCATTCGCTCGTAGTGGCGGAGAACGCGCTCGTCCCACCGCGCCAGCATCGCCGCCCAGCCTGACTCACCGCCCCGTGGCTGGTGCCGCAAGTACCGTCCGCACAAGGCCGGCGTGATGGTCAGGGACACCGCTGCGCTAACCACAATCGCGACCACCAGCGTCACTGAAAACTCGTGGACCAGCGATACAAAGATGTTATGGCCGAATACCATGGGTGCGAAGACAGCGATCAATGACAGCGTGATCGAGACGACCGTGAAGCCGATGTCACGCGTACCGACCAGGGCCGCATCCAACGGCGCCATATCCATTTCCATATGTCGCACGATGTTCTCAATGACCACGATCGCGTCATCGACCACGAACCCGATGGCGAGCACGAGCGCTACAAGGGAGAGCGTGTTGAGCGTATAGCCAAGGAGGTACATGGCAACGAATGCGCCTGCGAGCGAGAGTGGCACGCTCGCCATCGCGATAAGCGTGGGCCCCCACCTGCGAAGGAACAGCAGCATGACCCCGGCCACCATGAGCACACTGACGCCCAGCGTAAGCTCCACTTCATGCAAGGCCGTTTTCGTCGACTGGGTCAGGTCAAAGATGGGAGTGATGCGCGTATCGGCCGGCAACAGGCCGCGCAGCGCCGGCAGGCGCGATCGTATGGCATCGGCCGTCGCGACGGCATTGGCCTCGGCGCGCTTGCTTACCTGTAAGACGACACTGCGCTGGCCGTTAAACCATGCCTTCTGATGAAGGTCCTCCTGCCCGCTGCTGATCGAGGCGACATCGGCCAGCCGCACCGGCGTGCCATGGCGCACGGCGACGATGGATTGGGCGAACGCGGCGGGATCTCGCAGCGAGTCATTGGCGAGCACCGTCATCTGCGAGGCGCTCGTGCCGATCGTGCCGAGTGCAGAGGTCACGTTGGCGGCGATGAGCGCGTTGCTGATGTCATTCGCGGTTATGCCTTTGGCTGCCAATGCCAGGCTATCCAGCTCCACCCGGACAGCGTGGGGCGATCCACCCGACACCGTGACATTCGCCACCCCGTCCACTTGCGCGATGGCGGGCTTGGCAAGGCTGTCCGCCAGGTCAAAGAGACGATCGGGCGGCACGCTATCGGAGCTCAGCGTGATCAACAGCACGGGCAGTTGGGACGTATCGAACTTGAAATACTGTGGCGGCGCGGGCATGCCCGGCGGAAGGTCGGTGGCCGCACTATTGATGGCCATCTGCACATCGCGTGCCGCGGCATCGGTATCGGTTCCGAACTCAAACAGCAGCTGCACCTGCGCCGACCCCGCATCGGCGATGCCCGCCATCTGCCTGATGCCCGGAATACGCCCCAGATGGCGCTCAAGCGGTGCCATGACCGTGTTGGCCATCGTATCGGCATTGGCTCCAGGCACCTGGGCGAACACCACGACAGCGGGAAATTCGACATTCGGCAACGCCGCGACGCCGAGTTGCAGGTAGGCCCAGAGTCCCGCCAGCACCAACCCGATGCCGAGCAGCGAAGCGCCCGCCGGACGCTTGATCAGAGGTGCGAATACATTCATCACTGCCCTGAAACTCCCTTTCAGCCACCCAGGGGCCGACCTTATAACGGGAGCGCCACATGGAAGCGTGCCATTGGTTGGCTGACCAATGGCACGGTCTGGAGGGGGGAGTATTACTTCAGGGGAACGGTGACGGTGGGTTCGCCATTGCCGAGTCGCGCGGTGCCGGGCGCGGCGGTGCCCGGTGAGCCGGGACGGAACGGACGCAGCGATTCGAACTTCTGCTGGTATTCGTCGGTGACCTGCTTGGCTTCGTCGCCGTTAGTGATCACCTTCGGCGTGATCAACACGATCAGTTCCGTGCGGTTCTTGCCGCGCGTTGTGCTACCGAAAAGGCGCCCGAAGATGGGAATGCGGTTGAGGCCCGGCACGCCAGTGTCCGTCGTGTTATCGATCTGGCGGATAAGGCCACCCAGCAACACCGTCTGGCCGCTCTGCACCGCGACCTGCGTAGCCACTTCACGCTGCTGGATCGGGAAGTTGCCGGTGGTTGCATCCTTCTGCCCCGGCGCGCTCACGACCTGGTTGATGTTCATGTACACCAGGCCGCCCGGATTCACGCGTGGGCGAACGTTGAGGATCACGCCCGTGTCCTTGTACTCCACCTGGCCAATGGTGTTGTCGGTATTGGCGTTGGTGTTGATGTAGGTCTGCTGGATCGGGATCTGGTCACCGACCTGGATGTGCGCCTTCTGGTTGTTCAACACCACCAGCGACGGCGCCGAGAGCGTCTTCGTGTTGCCATTCTGCTCCATCGCATGCAGGGCGACGGCCAGGTTGTTGTTCACGAACGAATAGAAGAACGAGTCGGTGGCGGGCGTGTAAACATTACCGGCATTGCCAATGGCCCACTGCTGCTTGTTGCCGGGCTGCCCCACCGAGCCATTCGTGCCGCCGACCAGGCCTTCCAGGTACCACTGCACGCCAAACTGGAAGTCACCCGTAAGGTTCACTTCCAGGATGCGCGTTTCGATCTGCACCTGCAGCGGAACGGTATCGAGGCGCTTGATGGCCTGTTCGATCTCGGCCCACTGCGACGGACGGCAGCGGATCATCAGCTGGTTGTTGGTATCGACGCTGGTGATGCGCACGCCATCGTCCGTAGTGATGCCACCGCTGTGCTGACGGCGACCGGAGGAATCGTCGTCGCCGAAGCCGCTGCTCCCCGAGGAGCCAGCGCCGAAGGAACTGCCCGTGCCACTGGTGCCATTCGAGCCAAACGTGGAAAGGCCGCCATTGTTTGAGGTGTTGAGGTAGCCGGAGCTCGACGACGATGAGCTGTTACCGAACGAACCCGTGGTGCTGCCCAGGCCCGAACCACCGCGATTGCCAAGATCGCTATCACCGCTGCTGCCCAGCGTGCCCGAGCTAAGCCCCGGGCCGACGCGGCCGCCGCGATCGCCGCCGCTGCTGCCCGAGCCGCCACCATAGATATCCGAGAGATAATCGGCCAGGTCGGAAGCCTGCACGTTACGCACGTCATAGACGAACAGCTGCGGCTCGTTGCCACCGCCACGATCGATGCGGTCGATCCAGCTCTTCACCTCTTCGAGGTACGTAGCATTCGGGCTGATCACCACCAGCGAATTGGTGCGTTCGATCGGGATGAAACGGAGCATGCCGGCCATGGGCGTATTGCCCTTGTCGCCGAAGATGGAATCCAGCTTGGGGGTCAGGTCCTTCACTTCGGCGCGCTGCAGGCTGAAGACGCCCACGGACATGCCGCGCAGCCAATCCACGTCGAAAGTCTTGACGGTACGCGAGTAGTTATCCAGCTCACTCGCGGTACCGGCCATGACGATCACGTTGCGCGTCGGGTCCGCCAACAGCGTGGCTTCGGGCCGCGCGAAGGGCTTGATCAGCTTCTGCATCTCGGTGGCCGAGATGAAGTGCAACGGGAACAGGCGGGCCTGCAGGCCGCCCGGCGGTGCCGTGGCGCCGATGCTCGGCACCACGTTGCCCGGCACGGCATCCTTGGAGGGCATCACCACATAGCGGCCATTGGTGCGGACCAGCGCATTACCGGTCCACGACAGCAAGGTTTCAAGAATAGGCAGCGCCTGCTCGGCCGTCACCGGCTGCGAGGTGGAGAACGAGACGTTGCCCTGGACGCCCGGGACGATCGAATAGTTTTCGTGCAGCAGGTCACCCAGGATGGCTTTCACCACCGACTCGACCGGCTGGTTCTCAAAATTGAAGGTGACGGTGCCCTGCCCCTCGGCCACCGGCTTCGGTTCGGCCAGGCCCACGGGCTTGACGAACTCGCCCGTTCCCGTGGTGATCTGTGCGGGGGCGACGACGGCATTCTGCGGGCCAACCGGCGGGGCGATTACCGGGCGCGGCGCCGGCTTTTCGGTACCGGCCAGGGCTTCTCGCTGCAGTGCGCCATCGTCTTTGGGTTGCGGTAGCGTGGTGCATCCGGCAAGCGCTACCGCCAGCGCCGTAACGCTGATCACGGGCTTTTTGAACATGGAACAACGTACTCCCTCGTTGGACTCGGTGGCCGTTACCCCTCGGGCGGCCGCCTCGTTAGAGGCCCAACTCTATAGGGAGGTTCCCTTCCAGCGCTAGCGTGTCATTGCAAAACTCGACTGGCGCACATTAACGGCACGCCGGAATGAGGTCCGGCGCGCCATTCGGGGCGATGCGGGCCTGTTCAGTCAGCGGCCCACTCGGCGTGGAAACTGCCTTTTTCGTCAATCCGCTCGAACGTGTGGGCACCAAAGAAATCGCGCTGTGCCTGAATGAGATTGGCAGGAAGTACCTCGGCGCGGTAGCTGTCGTAATAAGCAATAGCCGCCGAGAAACCCGGTACCGGCACCCCCATCCGCACGGCCTCGGCCACCACCTCGCGCAAGGCGCCCTGGTAACCCTGGACGATATCGCGGAAATACGGATCCAGCAGGAGGTTCTTCAGCTTCGGATCGTGCTGGTAGGCATCGGTGATCTTCTGGAGAAAACGGGCGCGGATAATGCAGCCGGCGCGGAAGATCTTAGCGATCTCACCGTAATGAAGATCCCAGTGATTCTCCTCCGATGCCGCACGCAGCTGGGCGAAGCCCTGAGCATAGGAAATGAGCTTGCTCATATACAGCGCCTTGCGCACGGCCTCGATAAAGGCCTTGCGGTCGCCGCTGAATTTGCCGGCCCCGGGGCCCTTCAATTGTTTGCTGGCCTCCATGCGCTCATCCTTCATGGAGGACAGCACGCGGGCAAAGACCGATTCGGTGATGAGCGTGAGCGGCACGCCCAGGTCCAGTGCGCTCTGGCTGGTCCACTTGCCCGTGCCCTTCTGCGCGGCGCGGTCCAGGATCACATCGACCAGCATCTTGCCCGTCTTCTCATCCTTGCGGCGGAAGATTTTCGCCGTGATATCGATCAGGAAGCTGTCGAGTTCGCCCTTGTTCCATTCATCGTAAACCGCGGCCAGTTCTTCATTGGAAAGCCCCACCACGTGCTTCAGCACCGCATAGCTTTCGGCAATGAGCTGCATATCGCCGTATTCGATGCCGTTATGCACCATCTTAACGTAGTGCCCGGCGCCGTCCGGGCCGATGTACGTAACGCAGGGCTCGCCATCGGGGGCCTTCGCAGCAATTTCCGTGAGAATCGGGGCCACCAGGTCATACGCATCGCGCGGGCCGCCCGGCATGATCGACGGGCCCTTGAGTGCACCTTCCTCGCCGCCGGAAACACCGGTGCCGATAAAATGCAGCCCGTCCTTTGCCAGTTCTTCGCCACGGCGCACGGTGTCCTTGTAATAGGTATTACCGCCGTCAATCACGATATCGCCCTTATCCAGCAGGGGGCGCAATTCCTCGATCACCGCATCGGTGCCCTTGCCCGCCTGCACCATCAACAGGATCCGCCGGGGCTTCTCCAGCGAATCGACGAAGGCCTGCAGGGTATCGGTGGGAATGAGCTTCTTGCCCTTGCTCTCTTCCATCACCTCATCGGTGCGGGACTTGGTACGGTTATAGATGGAAACCGCGTGGCCGCGGCTTTCGATATTCCAGGCCAGGTTGCGGCCCATCACGGCCATGCCGATCACGCCAATCTTCTGCTTGCTCACGGGTCACTCCGACGAAGCCAACGGAAAGGGTCGAGGATAGATGCGCCGATGCCATCGCGATTGGCGAAATTCGCGCGAGATTCGCCGCATTGCAGCATCACTTCTCCCAAGCATGCCCGGGAAAACGGCGACGGAACGTGATGGCGGTCGGCTATCATGGCCGGCGAACCGGCGGCCGGCCCGCCATGAAGGAAACAGGTACGCATGAACCAGGTGACGTCGCACAAGCGCGACAAGCGTGTGGCCAATGCCCACGAGGCGCTGAAAGGTCTGGTGGCCGATGGGCAGATCATCGCCGTCGGCGGTTTCGGCCTTTGTGGCATCCCCGAGCTGCTGATCGAAGCGCTGCGGGACTCGGGCGTGAAGCAGCTCACCGCCGTGTCCAACAACGCTGGTATCGATGGGGTGGGCCTGGGCCTGCTGCTGGAAACCCGGCAGATCCGCAAGATGGTCTCGTCCTACGTGGGTGAGAACAAGGAATTCGAGCGCCAGTTCCTGGCCGGCGAGCTGGAGGTGGAATTCACCCCGCAGGGCACCCTGGCCGAGAAGCTGCGCGCCGGCGGCGCCGGCATCCCGGCCTTCTTCACCCGCACGGGCTACGGCACCCAGGTGGCCGAAGGCAAGGAGACCCGCGAGTTCGACGGGCAGATGTACGTGATGGAGCGCTCCATCGTGGCCGACGTGGCCCTGGTGAAGGCGTGGAAGGCCGATCCGTCGGGCAACCTGGTGTTCCGCAAGACCGCGCGCAACTTCAACCCGATGGTCGCCACGGCCGGCAAGGTCTGCGTGGCCGAGGTGGAAATCATGGTGGAGGTGGGCGAGCTCGATCCGGACCAGATCCACACGCCGGGCATCTACGTCGACCGCATCGTGCACAACCCCGCGCCATCCAAGCGCATTGAACAGCGCACCGTGCGCGCCTGAGGAGATCATCATGGCCTGGACCCGCGAACAAATGGCGCAGCGCGCCGCCAAGGAACTCTCCGACGGCGATTATGTGAACCTCGGCATTGGCCTGCCCACGTTGGTGGCCAACCACCTGCCTGAGGGTGTGGATGTGTGGCTGCAATCCGAAAACGGCCTGCTCGGCATCGGCCCCTTCCCCACCGAGGATGAAGTGGACGCCGACCTGATCAACGCAGGCAAGCAGACCGTCACCGCGCGCAAGGGCGCGGCGTTTTTCTCCAGCGCGGATTCGTTCGCGATGATTCGTGGCGGCCACATCGATATTTCGATCCTTGGCGCCATGCAGGTCACCTGCGAAGGTGACATCGCGAACTGGATGGTGCCCGGCAAGATGGTGAAGGGCATGGGTGGCGCGATGGACCTGGTGGCTGGCGTGAAGCGCGTCGTGGTCGTCATGGAACACACCGCGAAGGATGGCGGCCACAAGATCCTGAAGGAATGCACCCTGCCCCTCACCGGCAAGGGCGTGGTCGATCGCATCATCACCGAGCTGGGCGTGTTCGATGTGACCCCGGGCGGCCTGGAGCTGATCGAGCTGGCACCGGATGTGGATGTGGCCAAGCTGCGCGACGCTACGGGTTGCGAGTTCACATCGAAGGTATAAAAGAAAAGCCCCGGTCTCACGACCGGGGCTTTCAGAATAAAGTCGCTCCGCAGAGGGCGCCTCAGTGTGGGCCTCGGGGGGGGAGGTAGGCCAAAACACCGGGTATAGCGCCAGTACGGAGCGAGGGCCACTACCGACCCAGGGGGAGGGGTTGGTGGTAGGGCGAGACAAATAATAGATTTCCTAGGAAATGTTCGCCAATATATCTTTCAGCGATCACTTATATGAAATTCAACTATGTTTGACCTGCGCCAGCTGCGCTACTTCGTCGAGGTAGCGGAAACCCTGAGCTTCACCCAGGCAGCGCAGCGCCTGCACATTTCGCAGCCCCCACTTTCCCAGCAAATACAGGCGCTTGAGGCCGATCTCGGCGTTCGCCTGCTCGACCGTAACCGGCGCCGCGTGGCCCTGACCGAGCCCGGCAGGATCTTCCTGATCGAGGCCAAGGCGATCCTCGCACGCGCCGAGGCCGCGCGAACCGTGGTGGCGGAAGCCGCGGCCGGGTTCACGGGCAACCTCAAGCTGGCCTACGCGCTCTCCATTTCTTTCCACCGGGCGCTGCCCGAGACCCTTATCCGCTTCTCGCATGCGGCGGCAGGCGTCAGCCTCCACCTGGTCGAGATGCCGACCAATGCCCAATACGACGCGCTGCTTAGCGGCCAGATCGATGTGGGCCTGCTCCGCGCACCGCCGGAGGGCGTCGCCAACGCGCGCCAGCTGAAGATGGAAGTGATCGACCAGGAGCCCCTGGTGCTTGCCCTGCCCGCCAGCCACCGCCTGGCCAGGCAACCCTCGGTGACCATGGCCGACCTCGCTGGCGAGCGCTTCGTCGCACCGCCGCGGGCGTATGCTGCCACTCTCATTGATCGCCTTAACATGCTGGCAGGCAAGGCAAATTTCCGCCCGAATATCTATCAGGAAGCGCAGCAGATCCCCTCCCTGCTCCCCCTGGTCGCCGCAGGCATGGGCGTGGCGCTGGTCCCGGCGTCGCTCCGCGCGGTCACCCTGGACAAGGTGGCTTTCGTGACGATCGATGACCCGGAAGCGTGGATGTTGCTTGCAGTGGGCTGGCGGGCCGACAATACGTCCCCCGTGCTGGAGATCTTCCTGCGCACGGTGCGCGAGGCCCGGGCGAAGCTGGGCCTCGGCTGAAACGCGAGTTGATTCCGGCGCTTGCGTTATCCCAAGGGGATGGTTACAATCCCGTTTTTCCCGTATCTCATTTGTATCAGGAGCTGGCCGTGAAGGTGCTTTCTTCTTTGAAGTCCGCGAAGTCGCGTCACCGTGACTGCAAAGTCGTTCGCCGTCGCGGCAAGGTGTTCGTGATCTGCAAGTCGAACCCGCGTTTCAAGGCCCGTCAGCGCTAATTACAGCCGCGATGGGTTCTGCTTAAAAGGCCGCGCAAGCGGCCTTTTTTGTTGCCCGCTCGGCGGGGCCCAGCTTACGCCAGCGCGCCGAGGCACGGCGCATGAACCGCTTAGCCCGAGGCTGCGACCGGGTACGGCGAATCCGGGATGTCCCCGCTATCGCCCATGAACACGCAATTGCGACCGGAGCGCTTGGCGCGGTAAAGCGCGCCATCCGCCACCACCAGCAAACGGTGCAACTCAAAACCGCATTGCAACGTGGACGCCACCCCAAAGCTCGCGGTCACCAGCAACTCCGGCCGCGACGGCGTCGCCGACGTTGCCGAGATCGACAAACGCAGCTGCTCCGCACGCGCCCGCGCCTGCGCCGGACTGCAATCGGGCAACAGCACCGCGAATTCCTCACCGCCCAGCCGGCCAAACACATCACATGCGTGCAACGCACGGCGGCACACATCCACCGCACGCTTCAACACCTCGTCGCCCACCGAGTGGCCCCAGGTATCGTTCACGTTCTTGAAGTGATCCAGGTCAAACAGGATCAGGCACGCCCCACGATCCGACCGCGCACCGTACGCAAGTACCCGCTCCGACTGCTCCACGAAATGCTCGCGGTTGCAGATGCCCGTCAGGCCATCCCGGCGCGCCATGCGCATGAAGCGCAATTGGGAACGGCGCAGGCGCAGCACCAGCGCCACGATACCGACCAGGCAAAGACCCAGCACGAAGATGTACAGGCGACCGGTTTCCACTTCCTTCTTGTCCAGCGCATTGGACAGCCGCAGGATCTCGTTCTTCTTGTTCAGGGCATCCACTTCGGCCTTGCGAGCCACCACCTGCTGATCGACGATCTGGAAGGCCAGGCTGCGTGCGCTGATATCGTCCAGGTACGCCTTGTCCGCCGCCATATACTGTTCGTGGTAATTAAGCGCCGCCTGCGCATTGCCCAACCGCTGCTCCACTTCGTACAACACCTTGAAGCCGGTGCGCTTCGGGTCGGTGAACTCGTCACGCACCGAGCCCGCCACGGCGGAAAGGGCATAACGCCGCGCATTCGCCAGGTCATCCATGGCCAGGTAGGCGCTCGCCAGGCTCGCATCGAACTCTGCAAGCAGGGTTGCGTAGCTGGTATCGCGCAGGTCATCACGGTGCGGTTCAAGCAGGTCGATCGCGGCCCGCGGCTGGCCATGGCGGAGGTAGAACGACCCGATGTCGGCGCGCATGGTATCGGCGAACACCGTGTCACCCGCCTTGTCGCACGAGACAATGGCGCGCTGATATTCCGGGTCGATCGATACCAGCCGGTTCGCCTCGCTGCGGGCACGCAACAGGTGCTGCATACCCTTGCATTCGGTTTCATCTTCCGGCGGTTGATCCACCATCTGCTTCGCATACGCTTCGGCCGCATCGAACTGCCCGGCCGAACTGAGCAACTGTGACGCCTCGCCCAGTGCGGCGAAGCGCGCCCGCGCATCACGAATTGACGGCAGCAGCTCCTGCATCTGGTTGAGGCGGCGGAAGGCGTCCTCGTAACGGTGGGACACGCCGAACAGGTTGATCAAGGTGGCGAGTGCGCGGACGCGCAACACCGCATCAGGCGACGTATCGGCCACGCTCTCCAACAGGCCGCGGCCCTTGTCGAAATCACCCACCCACGTCGCACGCCATCCCTCGAGGAACGCGAGTTTCGTGGCGGTTGCCGCGTCCATTTGCGCCCGCATGGGGGCGGCATCCTGGAGCAAATGAGTGAAGCCGTCGAAATCGGCGTGCTTGACCTGGTCGGCGCGCTCCAGCATCTCGGCGGCCTGCGCAGGTGTCCTGGCCGCCTCTGCATGCGCGGCCGCCATACCCGCAACGGGTACGGCCAACAGGAACAATGCATGGCGGATCCAGCGGCTCACAGGCATCAATGTCCCTTCCTTGGTGGAGCGTCGGGCCCCTTTTTCTTCAACGGCTCGGTACCGTCGTCGTCGTCCTCGCCGCCATCCTCATCCGGCGCCTCTTCCTCATCCGGACCCGGCATCTGGGTGGCGATAAACCGGGCGCCGCCAAGCAACGCGCGCAGCGCGCCCGCATCGCCGCCGGCAAGGGCCTCGCGCGTTGCTTCGTCATCAATCCCCAGCGCCGTGAGCAGCGCATCGCGATCAGCCGCGGGGCCCCATCGCAATGCCGCGTCCTGCCCGACGCGGGCGAGAAAGTCCATGACGTTTCCCATCGCACCTGTCCGTTGGACCGGAGGCCTTGCCCCCGGCCCGCTTGGCTCGCCTCCCCTCGAGGCAAATCATGGCGCGATCATACCGCCCCGGGCTGCGGTGCAGTAGTAGGCCACCCGGCCGGGCCCAAAGGGTCGAGACCACGGTCACACCACCCGGGTGCTCAGGGCTCCAGAGCGACCGTGCAATCGATACCCTGGCGGGCCATCTTGGCGTACGGGCAGAGCCGCTCGGTACAACGCACCAGCTCCTCCGCGAGCGGCCGCGCGACACCGGGCAGGGCAATACGCACATCCGCCACGAGCGTGAACTGGCCGTCCACCGGGTCACGGCCGAACGTGACCCGGGCCTTCACGGCTGCATCCGGTATGGCAATCGAGGAACGCTCGGCGAGCAACGTAAGCGCGCCGTGGAAGCACGCGGCGAATCCCGCCGCGAACAGTTGCTCGGGATTCGTCCCACCACCAGGGCCACCGAGGGCCATGGGCAGGCGCAACGCGACATCCAGTTCGCCGTCGGAAGAACGTGCGATGCCCGATGCCCTCGCGTGGGCGGCAACACCACCTGTCACGGTGACATCTGCCGTATAGAGCGGCTGGAAGGCATCGCCGTGGTACCGGTCGAGGAAAGAAACGTGGGGCGCCCTGGGCTCCATGGCAACGCTACCTCCCCTCAGGCTGCGCCGTGCGCGCCTGCGGATTGGGCGGCCAGCCACGCATCGAGACCCACCTTGCCCAGGTGCGCGCCTGGGCCAGGTAGCAGCGAACCCCAGCTGATGACGCCCCCGAAATACGGTGCGCCGGGATCGCCTTTCACCTGGCGTGCGTCGCCCTTGGCGCGCAGATAGCGCCGCACGAGTTCGTCCATGGGGAGGGCCTCTGGCCCAGCAATCTCGGTGAACCCGTTGATGGGCGGGGCCATGGCTGCGTCGGCGACGGCGGCGGCGACCTCCTCGGCGGCAATAGGCTGGATGCCTCCGGTCGATACGGAAATAGCCGGGCCCTGCCCCGCCTCGTTGGCGATACCGCCTGTGAATTCGAGGAACTGCGTGGCGCGCACGATGCTGTAGGGCACCCCCGCGTCACGAATGATCCCTTCCTGCGCATCCTTGGCCGCAAAGTAGGCGTTGCCCGGCTTGCGGTCGGTACCCACGATGGACAAGGCCACGTGATGCGCCACGCCAGCCTTGCGCTCCGCCGCGGCGATGTTGTGCCCGGCGGTGGTAAAGAAATGCATCACGTCATCCGCGGCGAAGGATGGCGAGTTCGCCACATCCACCACGGTATGCACGCCCGCCATCGCGGCATCGAGCCCTTCCCCCGTAAGCGTATTCACACCAGTGGAAGGTGCCGCGGCCACCGCGTCGTGGCCGTGTTCACGCAGGCGCGCGACCACCTTGCTGCCGATAAGGCCGGTACCGCCGATAACAAGGATCTTCATGGCTATCTCCGAACGTCGCTTTGGAAGGGAAGGCTAGGCTCCCGGCCGGGGTGCGGGTAGACCCGCACACGTCCTCACCGTGTTGCCGCGGATGCACCAATGCGATTGTCGTCACCGCATTCAAAATCGAGCGAGCGGATGGCTGCGATCATGTAATCCACGAACACGCGAATACGCGAGGGCAGTTGCTGGCGGCTCAGGTAGCACACGTAGTGCCCACGGTCTTCCGGGGCATGCTGGGGAAGGCATGCGACCAGGCGCCCCGCCTTCATGTGGTCACACACCTGGTAACCGGCAAGCTGCGCCAGCCCTTCCCCATCCAGGGCCGCCTGCAACACCAGGTCGGCATCGTTGAACGACAGCATGGAGGCCGGGCGCACTTTCTTGTCACGGCCATCCACGCGGAATTCCCAGTCGAACGTGCGCCCATTTGTCAGCCGGTAACCCAGGCATTCGTGCGCGGCAATGTCATCCAGCGAACGGGGCGCGGGGTACCGCGCCAGGTAGCCGGGCGAGGCACACAGGAACATGCGCATCGGCACGATCTGCCGCGCGATCACCTGGCTATCCTCCATGCGGCCATTGCGGAAGGCGACATCCACATGATCGGTGATGAAATCCGCCGGGCGGTCATCCAGCAGCAGCTCCACGGCGACATCGGGGTAAGCGGCGCGGAAGCCATGAAGCAGCGGCGCCACCACCTTGCGGCCAAACCCGACCGCGGCACTGATGCGCAGCCGCCCGCGCGGCGGGCCCTCACGCAGCTCACGCATGTCCTCCAGCGCCTGGGCGATTCGCTCGACGCCTGGCTGGCAGTTCTCGAAAAACAACGAGCCCTCCGGCGTGAGCGACGTGCTGCGCGTGGTGCGTGAAAACAGCCGTGCACCGACCTGTTGCTCCAGCTTCTGCACGCTACGACTCACCGCGCTACGACCGATGCCAAGGCGATCGGCGGCACGTGCGAAGCTTCCTTCGTTGACGACCGCAATAAAGGCGATCACGCCGGCGTAACTGGCGGAGAAGCTCGAGGTGAGCGCATCGGCACCCACGCGGGCGGCTTGTGGGAAGGGCGTGACGTTCATGGCGTGTCTCCATGGGTGCCGGCGTGCAGGGCACGCAGGCGCGATCGGGCGTCGTCGATCAGCTGGCGGCATGCCCGTCCATCGCGACCGAGCAAGGCGGCAACTTCATCAAGGGGCTTGCCAAGCACATCGCTCAGCAGGAAGGCGAGGCGAGGCAGCGGGGGCACCTGCTGCAGGGCCGCCTGGAACTCGGTCCAGACACGGTCGCACCCAACCTGGCTGTAGGCGTCTGCGATGGGCGACGGCATGGTGTCGTGGGTATCCATGCCTATCAGACGAGGCAGCCCCCGGCGTTGTGACAACGGCATTGGTGCGTTCAACGCAACACCGTGCAGACGCCGTCGTGGCTACCGAACACGGGAAGCGGAGCCTAGCTTGTACCCGTCCCGGCACACCGGGCCCTCCCTTCCCTACCGCAAGGATCCACCCATGAGCGACCGTCTCGATTACCAGCTGCAATCGCCCGAGTTCACCAGGAAGCTGGTCGAACTTTCGATGGCGCAGCGCAAGGGCAGCAGCATCGAGCCCGGCCTGAAGCACATGCTCGACCTGCGTGCCTCACAGATAAACGGCTGCGGCTTTTGCGTCGATATGCATGTCAAGGAAGCTATCGCTGGCGGCGAGCGCCAGCTGCGCCTGCACCACGTGGCCATCTGGCGCGAATCGGACCAGTTCACCCCGCGCGAACGTGCCGCGCTGGCGTATACCGAAGCCCTGACCCACCTCAAACCGGAAGGCATCACGGACGAGCTCTACAAGACCGTACGCGAGCAGTTCTCGGAAAAGGAGCTCTCCGACCTGACCTTCGCAATCATGACCATCAACGCCTGGAATCGCGTCAACGTGGCGTTCCACACCGTGCCGGGCTCGCTGGATAAGGCCTACGGACTGGACAAGGTCGCCGTCGGCTGATCGCACCTACTTACTGAGGACGTGTCTATGAACGCCATCTACAAGATCGCCGCGTTGGGTTTGCTCGTTGCCACAGGCAGCGCGCTGGCACACGGTGACGAACATGCACCCACGACGGTGCAGCCGAAGGTCACCCTGCTCAGCAACCACGACATGCCCGACGTGCCGGGCAAGGAAATCACCACCATTACCGTCGACTACCCACCGGGCGTGGTCGAGCACGTGCACCACCACGACGCCAACGCCATCGTCTACGTGCTGGAAGGCAACATCATCGAAGGTGTGCAAGGCCAGCCGGAGCAACACCTGAAGGCCGGCGATACCTTCTACGAAGGCCCCAACGACACCCACACCATCGGCCGCAACGCCAGCCAGACCGAGCCTGCCCGGTTCGTGGTCTTCATCGTCCACGACAAGGGCAAGCCCATCGTGCTGCCGGGCGCCAAGGGTCGGTAAGCGCTCCTGCGAGGCGCCGCTTCGGTCAAAAAGCGCAGGAACTTGCTGGACGGCCGTGCAGGCTCGTGTCACAACTCACAGGGCTGATACGTCTGGAGTGACATGAGCACCGCTACCGCCACCTTCACCGCCCTGCGCCCCCGGCTGCACGGCATTGCCTACCGCATGCTCGGCTCAGTGCCCGAGGCCGAGGATGTGGTGCAGGACGTGTGGCTGCGCTGGCACGGGGCGGATGCGGAGCGGATCGAGAACGCCGAGGCGTGGCTGGTGGCGGCCACCACCCGCCGCGCCATCGACCAGTTGCGGGCGGCGCGGACCCGACGCGAGCACTATGTAGGCATCTGGCTCCCCGAGCCGGTGCTCACCGACGATAGCGCGACACCGGAAGACCTGCAGGAGCTGGCCAGCGATGTATCCGTGGCGTTCCTTGCCCTGCTCGAGCGCCTTGCCCCCGAGGCCCGCGCGGCGTTCCTCCTGCGTGAGGTGTTCGACGAGGATTACCCCGAGATCGCCCACGTACTGGGCAAGAGCGAGGCCGCCTGCCGGCAGCTCGTTCACCGTGCCAGGGAACAACTGCGCGACGAGCGGCCCCGGTTCGAGGTGAACCGGGCCCTGCATGCGGACCTGGTGCAACGCTTCGCCGGGGCCATGGCCAGTGGCGATTTCCGCGGCATGCGCGAGATCCTCGCACCGGATGCCGTGCTGATGGGCGACGGTGGCGGGTTTGTCTCCAGCTTCCCCAAGCCAATGGAAGGGGGTGTGCGCATCGCCCAGTTGCTTTACGCGCCCAGCATCCGCAACGACCGCGGCATGCGCGTGGAAGTCGCCAGCGTCAATGGCGAACTGGCGGTACTGCGCTACTTCGGTGGCGCACTGGAATCGGTACAGACCTTCGCAACCGAAGGCGGCCGGATCACGGCGATCCACGTACAACGCAATCCTGAGAAGCTGTCGCGCTTCGTCGCAGGCCAGGCAGGATTCAAGGCCGTATAAAAGAAAGGGCCCCGAAGGGCCCTTTTATCACTTGTAACGAACGCCCTTGATCTCGTACGTCTTCGTGCCGTTCGGCGCGTTGAAGTCGAACTCGTCGCCTTCGTTCTTGCCGATCAGCGCACGCGCGATCGGTGAACTCACGGCGATCAGGTTCTTCTTGATGTCCGCTTCCAGGTCACCCACGATCTGGTAGGTCACCTCGGCATCGTTGTCCAGGTCGATCAGGTCCACGATGGCCCCGAACACGATGCGCGAGCCCACGGTGAGGCGCTCGGTATCGATGATCTCGGAGTTGGAAAGCGCGGCCTCCAGCTCGTTGATCCGGCCCTCGTTGAAGCCGTGCATCTCGCGCGCAGCGTGGTACTCCGCGTTTTCCTTCAGATCGCCGTGCGCACGGGCTTCAGCCACGGCCGCAACGATTTCCGGGCGCTTCACGCGCTTCAGGTATTCCAGTTCATCACGCAGGCGGTCGGCACCTACCGCGGTCATGGGAGGACGGGTTGCGCTCATGCCTTCAGCTCCTTGTGCAGATCCTGCAGGCTGTTGACTTCCGGTTCCGCGTGGAAATCAAGCGAGTGCACCAGGGCACGCGCGCCTGCGACAGTCGTGGAATACGTGACGCGCTGCTGCAGCGCTTCGCGGCGGATCGAGAACGAATCGGAAATGGCCTGCTTGCCTTCCGTGGTGTTGACGATATAGACCACTTCGCCGTTCTTGATCAGGTCGACGATGTGCGGGCGGCCTTCAAGCACCTTGTTGATGCGCTCGCACGCCACACCGTTGTCCTGCAGGAACTGCGCCGTACCGGCCGTGGCCACCACGGTGTAACCGCGCTCGGCCACTTCCTGGGCGATCGGCAGCAGGCGATCCTTATCGGCATCGCGCACCGACATGAACACCTTGCCCTTCGGCGGGGCCTTGATGCCAGCGGCCTCGTGGCCACGCGCGAACGCGGCGCCGAACGTGCGGCCCACGCCCATCACTTCGCCGGTGGAACGCATCTCGGGGCCGAGGATCGGGTCCACGTTCTGGAACTTCAGGAACGGGAAGATCGCTTCCTTCACGGAGTAGTACGAGGGAATGATTTCCTTCGTCGTGCCCTGCTTCACCAGCGAGATGCCGGCCATGGCGCGCGCGGCGATCTTGGCTAGCGACATACCGGTGGCCTTGCACACGAACGGTACGGTACGCGAGGCACGCGGGTTCACTTCCAGGATGAACACGTCATCGCCCTGGATGGCGAACTGGGTGTTCATCAGGCCGATGACCTTCAGCTCCTGCGCCATCAGCTTCACTTGGCGGCGCATTTCATCCTGCACTTCCTGGCTGAGCGAGTACGGCGGCAGCGAGCACGAGGAATCGCCTGAGTGGACGCCGGCCTCTTCGATGTGCTCCATGATGCCGCCGACCAGCACGTTGCCTTCGGCATCCGCGACGATATCCACGTCCACTTCCACCGCATGGTCGAGGAAGCGATCGAGGAGCACCGGGCTCTCGTTCGACACCTGCACGGCCTCGCGGATGTAGCGCGAGAGGTCGGCATCGGCGTAGACGATTTCCATGGCGCGGCCACCGAGCACGTAGCTCGGACGCACCACCAGCGGGTAGCCGATCTCGCGGGCCAGCGCCAGCGCTTCGTCGGCGTTGCGCGCGGTGCGGTTCGGCGGCTGCTTCAGATCCAGCTTCTGGATCATCTTCTGGAAGCGCTCGCGGTCTTCCGCCAGGTCGATCGAATCCGCGCTGGTGCCGATGACCGGCACGCCGGCCGCTTCAAGCGCGCGCGCCAGCTTCAGCGGGGTCTGGCCGCCGTACTGCACGATCACGCCCTTGGGCTTTTCCAGGTCCACGATTTCCAGCACGTCTTCGAGCGTCAGCGGCTCGAAATACAGGCGGTCGGAGGTGTCGTAGTCGGTCGAAACGGTTTCCGGATTGCAGTTGACCATGATGGTTTCGAAACCATCCTCGCGCAGGGCGAGCGCCGCGTGCACGCAGCAGTAATCGAACTCGATACCCTGGCCAATGCGGTTCGGGCCGCCACCCAGGACGATGATCTTGTCCTTGTTGGTCGGGTTGGCTTCGCACTCTTCCTCGTACGTGCTGTACATGTACGCGGTGGTGGTGGCGAATTCGGCCGCGCAGCTGTCCACGCGCTTGTACACCGGGCGCACGCCCAAGGTGCGGCGCAGGTGGCGCAGCGCGTTTTCATCGGTGCCAACCAGTTCGGCCAGGCGTGCATCGGCAAAGCCCATGCGCTTGAGTTCGCGCATGCGCGGCTCATCCAGCGCGGTGAGGCCCTGGCGCTGCACTTCACCCTCGGTCATCACGATGTCTTCGAACGCGGCGAGGAACCACGGATCGATGCGCGTGAGGTCGTGCACTTCTTCCAGCGACAGGCCGGCGCGGAACGCATCGGCCACGTGGAACACGCGATCCGGGCGCGGCTCACGCAGTTCGCGCTTGAGCGTCTGGAAACCTTCTTCGCTGCCGATATCCAGGCCGGTCGGGTTCAGGCCGGTCTTGCCGATCTCGAGACCACGCAGGGCCTTCTGCATCGATTCGTGGAACGTGCGGCCCATGGCCATCACCTCGCCCACCGACTTCATCTGGGTGGTGAGGCGGGCATCGGCAGCCGGGAACTTCTCGAACGCGAAGCGCGGGATCTTGGTGACGACGTAATCGATGCTCGGCTCGAACGAGGCCGGGGTGAGGCCGCCGGTGATGTCGTTCTTGAGTTCATCGAGCGTGTAGCCGACGGCGAGCTTGGCCGCGACCTTGGCGATCGGGAAGCCAGTGGCCTTGGAGGCCAGCGCCGACGAACGCGACACGCGCGGGTTCATTTCGATGACAACCACGCGGCCATCTTCGGCGTTGATGCCGAACTGCACGTTGGAGCCACCGGTATCCACGCCGATCTTGCGCAGCACGGCGATCGAGGCGTTGCGCAGGCGCTGGTATTCCTTGTCGGTCAGCGTCTGGGCCGGGGCCACGGTGATCGAGTCACCCGTGTGCACGCCCATCGGGTCGAAGTTTTCGATCGAGCAGACGATGATGCAATTATCCGCGGTATCGCGGACCACTTCCATCTCGAATTCCTTCCAGCCCAGCACCGATTCTTCCACCAGCACTTCGTGCGTCGGCGAAAGCTCGAGGCCGCGGCCGACGATCTCGACGAATTCTTCCTTGTTGTAAGCAATGCCGCCGCCGGAACCGCCCAACGTGAAACTCGGGCGGATGATGGTCGGGAAACCCACCGTCTGCTGGATTTCCAGCGCCTGCTCCATCGAGCGGGCCACGGCGGCCTTGGGGCATTCCAGGCCGATATCGGCCATGGCCTTGCGGAACAGGTCACGGTCTTCGGCCATGCGGATGGCATCGCGCGAGGCACCGATCAGCTCGACGCCGTAGCGTTCGAGCACGCCGTTATCGGCCAGGTCGAGCGCGCAGTTCAGGCCGGTCTGGCCGCCCATCGTCGGCAGCACTGCATCGGGGCGCTCCTTGGCGATGATGCGCTCGACGGTCTGCCAGTTGATCGGCTCGATGTACACGGCATCGGCCGTGTCCGGATCGGTCATGATCGTCGCCGGGTTCGAATTGACCAGGACGACGCGGTAACCCTCTTCCTTCAGCGCCTTGCAGGCCTGGGCGCCGGAGTAATCGAACTCACAGGCCTGGCCGATGACGATCGGGCCGGCGCCGATGATGAGGATGGTCTTTAGGTCGGTGCGCTTTGGCATGGTTTTTCTCGCGAATCGAAGGCTGGATGGAAGGTGTGGGCGCGCGGCGGGTTACGCCTGCTTCGCCTTGTGCGCTTCCATCGCGGCAATGAACGTATCGAACAGGTAGCCGACGTCTTCCGGGCCGGGGCTCGCTTCCGGGTGGCCCTGGAAGCAGAACGCCGGGCGATCGGTGAGGGCAAAGCCCTGCAGCGAGCCGTCGAACAGCGAGGTATGGGTGACGCGCACGTTGGCCGGCAGCGTCGCCGGATCCACGGCGAAGCCATGGTTCTGCGAGCTGATCAACACGCGGCCGGTGTCGTGGTCCTTCACCGGGTGGTTCGCGCCGTGGTGGCCAAACTTCATCTTCAGCGTCTTCGCGCCGATGGCCAGCGCCATGATCTGGTGGCCCAGGCAGATGCCGAACACCGGGATCTTCGTATCGAGGATGGTTTTCGTCGATTCGATGGCGTAGTCGCACGCGGCCGGATCGCCCGGGCCGTTGGCGAGGAAGATGCCATCCGGGTTCATCGCGAGCACCTCGGCCGCCGGCGTCTGTGCCGGAACCACGGTGATATCGACGCCACGGCCGGCGAGCAGGCGCAGGATGTTCTGCTTCACGCCGTAGTCGTACGCCACCACGCGGAATTTCTTCGGCGCGTTGTAGAAGGCCTGCTTGTCGAGGTCGTAAACGCCCTCGTTCCACTGGTAGGTCTTCGTGGTGCTGACCACCTTGGCCAGATCCATGCCGTTGAGGCCCGGGAAGCCCTTGGCCTTGGCCACGGCGGCGTCGGCATCGATGGCGTCGCCCGCCACGATGCAGCCGTTCAGGGCGCCCTTCTCACGCAGGATGCGGGTGAGGCGGCGGGTATCGATACCGGCGATAGCCACGACGTTGTGGCGTTCCAGGTAGTGCGGCAGCGGTTCCTGGCTACGCCAGTTGCTGGCCAGGCGCGGTACATCGCGCACGATAAGGCCAGCCGCGTGCACGCGGTCGGCTTCGACGTCGACGTCGTTGGTGCCGGTGTTGCCGATGTGCGGGTACGTGAGGGTGACGATCTGCTGGTTGTACGACGGGTCGGTCAGGATTTCCTGATAACCGGTCATGGCGGTGTTGAACACCACCTCACCAACGGTCTCACCGCGGGCACCGACCGCGTGGCCGTGAAAAACGCTGCCGTCTTCAAGAGCAAGCAGAGCAGGAGTACGCATGGGATGGCCGCCTTCGGGTGCAGCAAAGCCCGCAAGCCAGCTCAGTAGCGGCTCGTGGGCCTTGGGGATGGGAACGTTTGGGCGGGTAAGAATTGTAGGCGTGAAGAGGCCTTCTGTCCACCGGCTTAGACTGAACGATTACGTAGGATTACGTGCCTGATCACGCTTCTGGCACGATACAATTGCCATTAGTGGTACCTGACCGAGAATTGCCCGCCATGCTGCTCGACCCCGCCCGCCTGGATCGTCCTGATACCGACATCCGGCACGAGCCTTTCTCGTTCATGATCGCCCATGGCCAGTTGCCCGACGAAGCCCGCGGCGAGCTCGACCGCGACTTCCCGCAGTATTCCAGCGCCGGCTTCTTTCCCTACGACGCAGCCGATTGCGGCCCCTCGGTGAACGAACTGGTGGGGCAGATGACGTCGCGCGCCTTTTCTGCCGCGGTCGGGCGCCATCTGGGCATCGAAGGCCTCGAGAGCTACCCCACCCTGGTTACGCTGTGCCGGCTGCTCAACCGCCGCCATGGCACGATCCACACCGATAGCAAATCGAAGATCGCCACGGCGCTGATCTATCTGAACCCGATGTGGCCTGATACCAGCGATGGCTGCCTGCGGTTCCTGGCCTCGATCGACAACATCGATGACACGGTGGCGCCCGAACTGAAGCCGCTCTACGGCGAGTTCGCCGTGTTCCGCCGCGCCGAGAACTCCTTCCACGGCCACCTGCCCTACGAGGGCGAGCGCCGGGTGATCCAGGTCGCCTGGCTCACCTCGGAAGAGGAAAAGGCCCGCAAGACCAAGCGCGGCAAGTTCTCGCGGGCGTTCAAGAAGATCTTCGGCAAGCTCGACCGCAAGGTCGGCGCTGACCGCGACCGCAGCGCCTCGCACCGCGACTAACCGCCCGCCGCGTAGGAGCCCACCCTGTGGGCGACATCTTTACGCGGCACGGGAACAGGCCCCGAGGCTCTTTCGCGAAAACATATCGCCCACAGGGTGGGCTCCTACCGGGGTGGTTGGCGGTCTAGTGGTTGGCGGTTTAGTGGCTGGCGGTTTAGCGGGCGCCGAAGTACCAGGCGACAAACAGCGCGAATACGCCGTAAAGCGCCCCGATCGGCATCAGCCAGCGCGCCTCGACAGCGCCACGGCGGAACATGGCCCACAGGGCGATCACCGCCACCATGGTGATCACGCCGGCCACGATCAGCGGCGTATCGAACAGCCACGGCGTGGCAAACAGCGCCAGCGAGCTGGGGATGGTGGCCTGAATCATCATGGCCCCGGAGATATTGGCCAGCGCAAGCCGCTCCTTGCCCTGACGGACCCAGATCAGCGCGTTCACGGTTTCGGGCAGCTCCGTGGCCACCGGGCTCAGCACCAGCGCCACCAGGTGCGGCGAAAGGTGGAAGAACTCGCCGAAGGCCTCGAGCTGCCAGACGAACACCCGGGACGCGATCGCGATCACGACGAGGGCCAGGCCGGTCTGGAGTAGCACCCACTTCATGGCCGGATCGGCGTCGCGCGGCCGGAACGACAGGGGTTCGAGCTCTTCCTCTTCCGGGGCTGAGCTGTCATCGCCGATCTCACGCCACACGTAGAGGCCATAGGCGAGCAGGAACAACACGCCCAGCCACGGCTTCCAGGCAAACGCAATGAGGCCAAGGCCGACCTTCACGATGAAGATGGCAAGAAACCAGGACTGGTCGCGGGCAAGACGCTGGTGATCGACGCGGACCCGGCTATCGCCGCGATTCAGGCGCTTGCGGCCTGCATATAAAGCAAAACCTACGACGGCGTAGGCGATCGTGGCCAGCACCAGTGGGCCACCGAGCGCGGCGCCGACGCCAATATCTCTCGCTTCAGGGGACTTGCCGAACATGACGGCGACAAAGGTGACCGCACTCTCGGGCAGCGCCGTGCCGAACGCGGCCAGCACCGTGCCGGTCGCGGTGGCACCCAGGTTGAGCTTGCGCCCGAACCATTCAACGCCGTTTACGAAGTATTCGCAGGTGAAATAGATAGCCCCGGCGGAAACCAGGAACAGGAAGGTGGTCAGCAGCATGATTCAGGAACGGGCCGGGCGAGCGCACGAAAACCGATGGCACAACGACACCGCTCGCCCGGCCGGGTGAGCATGTCGATGGCCAAAGGTCTCGCCGGGCCGGCAGCGTGCTCTCCACACGCTACTGCCGTTCGCGCCATGGAGCCCGGGGGCTACCAAGTCTGTTGACGCGAACTCCTCAGGGGGAACGAGGATGGCTACTCCCCAATGACATCGCCGCGGATGTTAACACGGTTTCGTCAGACCTTCGCGGCGATCACGTCTTCGATGGTCCACGTGCCGGGGGCGCGCCCGGCGATCCAGGCCGCGGCCTCCAGGGCGCCGCGGGCGAAGATGCTGCGATCCGTGGCGCGGTGACCCAGCTCGATGCGCTCGCCCTGCCCCATGATCAAGGCCTGGTGCTCGCCGACGATGTCGCCGCCGCGAACCACGGCGAAGCCGATGGTGCCCAGTTCGCGAGCACCCGGCCGGCCTTCACGGGCGTAGACAGCCACATCCCCGAGCGCCACGTTACGACCGGCGGCTGCGGCATGACCGAGCGCCAGCGCAGTACCCGAAGGCGCATCTTCCTTGCGGTTGTGGTGGGCTTCGACGATGTCGATATCCCAACCCGGCAGTGCGGCCGCCGCTTCACGCAACAGGCGCGAGAGCACGGCCACGCCCAGGCTGAAATTGGCCGCCCGCAGTACGGCGATGCGTTCCGCCGCGTGCGCAAGGCGATCTTCCATCGCGGCATCGAGCCCGGTGGTGCCCGTCACCAGCGCCGCACCGGTGGCCTCGCACACATCCAGCGCGGCAGCGAGCCCTTCGGGACCACTGAAATCGATGACGACATCCACACCGCTGGGCTCATCCCAGCCGGTAAAGCGCAGCGCCGAGACATCACCGTAAGCGGCCTTACCCAGCCGCGCTGACTGCGCGGAAACCACCGCGCGGACCAGCTCGAAGCGTTCGTCATCACGCACGAGGTTGAGCAGCGCGAGGCCCATGCGGCCAGAGGCGCCGCTGATGGCGAGACGTACGGGGCGGGTCATGGCGCGGCCTCAACAAAACGAAGACGGCCATCGTAATGTAGGAGCGCACCTTGTGCGCGACATCTTTTGCGACAACGCCCGGAATCCGGGGCGAAAGATGTCGCGCACAGGGTGCGCTTCTACAGGGATGGGCAGGATGCTTAGGAGGTGACCTTGGACCAAAAGTCCTTCACGCCGTCCATGAAGCTGTTGGAGCGCGGCGTGTGCTTGGCAGCCTCTTCGCCAACGAAGGTCGCTTCCAGCTGCTGCAGGATCTCGCGCTGCTCCTTGGTCAGACGCACCGGGGTTTCGACCACGACCGTGCAGATGAGATCGCCCGTGCGGCCGCCGCGCACCGACTTGACGCCACGGCCGCGCAGGCGGATCTGCTGGCCCGTCTGCGTTTCCGGCGGGACGTTTACCGCGACTTCGCCATCCAGGGTCGGCACCATCAGCTCGGTGCCAAGCGCCGCCTGGGCGAAGCGGATGGGCATCTCGCAGTGGAGATCCGACCCATCGCGCTGGAAGATCTTGTGCTCGCGCACGCGTACTTCGACGTACAGGTCACCCGCAGGCGACCCCGCCGGGCCGGCTTCACCCTGGCCCGTGAGGCGGATGCGGTCGCCGTTATCGACGCCCGCGGGGATCTGCACCGAGAGCGTGCGCTCTTCCTCGAGGCGGCCTTCGCCATGGCACTTCTTGCAAGGCTTGTCGATCTTCTGGCCCGAGCCGTGGCACGTGGGGCATGCCTGCTGGATGGAGAAGATGCCGTTCTGCATGCGCACGCGACCGTGGCCGGCGCAGGTGGAACAGGTGGAAACCTTGCCGTCTTCCGAACCGGTGCCATTGCAGTGGTGGCAGTTGACCTGGGTGGGAATCTCGATCTTCTTCTCGACGCCGAACACGGCTTCCTCGAGATCGAGCTCCATGATGTAGCGCAAATCAGCGCCACGGCGTGCGCGCTGGCGACCACCGCCGCCGCCACCAAAGATGTCGCCAAAAATATCGCCGAAGATGTCGCCGACGTCGCCAAACCCGGCGCCACCGCCACGACCGAAGCCACCGCCCTCGAAGGCGGCATGGCCGTACTGGTCGTACGCCGCGCGCTTCTGCGAGTCGGAGAGGACGTCGTACGCCTCCTTGGCTTCCTTGAATTTGTCGATCGCCTCCGGGTCATCCGGATTGCGGTCAGGGTGGTACTTCATCGCGACGCGACGAAAAGTCTTTTTCAGATCGCCGTCGGTGACGGTACGTTCCACACCGAGGATTTCGTAGTAGTCGCGTTTGCTCATTTTGCCGTCAGTCAGCCGCTTGCGCGGCTTGTAAGTCGGCGGCTAGCCGCCTGTGAATCGTTAGTTTGGGTGCGGAGCTTCTTTACCAAGCCCCCCATGAGTCCGAAGATGCACTCAACTTCGGCAAGCAGGTCTCCAACCTTCGCCATTCCGAGACTTGCCAGCAACTGAAGCTGGGTCTCAAGCTCGCCCAGGGATCCCCGGGCGATCAGGACGAAGCGAAGTAGTTCACGCTGAGATCCCCTGCATGCGCCCTCGGCAATATTCGAAGGAATGCTCACCGCGCAGCGCCGGAGCTGGGAAGACAGCCCAAACCGCTCCTCAACCGGCAACCGCGAAGTCAACTCGTAGACCTTCTTCGCCAACTCCATCGTGCGCCGCCAAACCAACAAATCGTGGTGCGGTCGAGACATCCTTGCCTCCTCAAAAGGATCGCGCGGCCGCAAAGGACCGCGCGATTCTACTGACTATTTACGCCTTCCGCTTCACGGACTTACTTCTTGTCGTCCTTGACTTCGGTGAACTCGGCGTCGACCACGTCATCCGGCTGGGCCGAACCGCCGCCCGGTGCCGACTGCTGCGCGGTATCCGACGCGCCGCCCGACTGGGCCGCGGCGTACAGCGACTGCGCCACCTGCTCGAGGTTGGCGATCTTCGACTCGATGGCCGACTTGTCGTCGCCATCCTTCGCCTTCTCCAGATCCGAGACGGCGCCATCGATGCTGGCGAGCTGCTCGGCCGGGATCTTGCCGCCGTGCTCCTTCAGCTGCGAACGGGTCTGGTGGACCAGCTGGTCTGCCTTGTTACGCACCTGCACGAGGTCGTGGAACTTCTTGTCTTCCTCGCGGTTGGCTTCGGCATCGGCCACCATGCGCTGGATCTCTTCGTCCGAGAGGCCCGAACCGGCCTTGATCTCGATCTTCTGCTCCTTGCCGGTGTCCTTGTCCTTGGCCGACACGTGCAGGATGCCGTTGGCATCGATATCGAAGGTGACTTCGATCTGCGGGGTGCCGCGCGGTGCCGAACGGATGCCGGACAGATCGAACTTGCCCAGCGACTTGTTGGCGTTGGCGCGCTCACGCTCGCCCTGCAGCACGTGCACGGTCACGGCGGTCTGGTTGTCGTCGGCCGTGGAGAACACCTGCGAGGCCTTGGTCGGCACCGTGGTGTTCTTCTCGATGAGCTTGGTCATGACACCGCCCATCGTTTCGATACCCAGCGAGAGCGGAGTGACGTCGAGCAGCAGCACGTCCTTCACCGAACCACCCAGCACGCCACCCTGGATGGCGGCGCCGACGGCGACGGCTTCATCCGGGTTGACGTCCTTGCGCGCTTCCTTGCCGAAGAAGTCCTTAACGGCTTCCTGGACCTTGGGCATACGGGTCTGGCCACCGACGAGGATGACCTCGTTGATATCCGAAACGCGCAGGCCGGCATCGTTCAGCGCGGTGCGGCACGGCTCGATGGTGCCCTTCACCAGGTCTTCCACCAGCGACTCCAGCTTGGCGCGGGTCAGCTTGATGTTCAGATGCTTCGGGCCCGAGGCATCGGCGGTGACGTACGGGAGGTTCACGTCGGTCTGGTGGGCCGACGAAAGCTCGATCTTGGCGCGCTCAGCGGCATCCTTCAGGCGCTGCAGGGCGAGCTGATCCTGGCGCAGGTCGATGCCCTGCTCCTTCTTGAACTCTTCCACGAGGTAATCGATGACGCGGTTATCGAAATCTTCGCCGCCGAGGAAGGTGTTGCCGTTGGTGGCCAGCACTTCGAACTGCTTCTCGCCATCGACGTTGGCGATTTCGATGATCGAGACGTCGAACGTACCGCCACCCAGGTCGTACACGGCGATCTTGCGGTCGGCCGTGCCGGTCTTGTCGAGGCCATAAGCCAGGGCAGCCGCGGTCGGCTCGTTGATGATGCGCTTGACGTCGAGGCCGGCGATCTTGCCGGCATCCTTGGTGGCCTGGCGCTGGCTGTCGTTGAAGTACGCCGGCACGGTGATGACCGCTTCGGTAACCGACTCGCCAAGGAAATCCTCGGCGGTCTTCTTCATCTTCATCAGCACCTTCGAGGAGATTTCCTGCGGTGCCATCTTCTTGCCATCAGCGGTCTGCACCCAGGCGTCGCCGTTATCGTGCGCGACGATGCCGTACGGGACCAGCTTGATGTCCTTCTGGACTTCCGCATCCGTGAACTTGCGGCCGATGAGGCGCTTCACGGCGTAGAAGGTGTTCTTGGCGTTGGTGACAGCCTGGCGCTTGGCCGGCGCACCCACGAGGACTTCGTTGTCCTTGGTGAACGCGACGATGGACGGCGTGGTGCGATCGCCTTCGGCGTTCTCGATGACGCGTGCCGTGGTGCCCTCCATCACAGCAACGCAGCTGTTGGTGGTACCGAGGTCGATGCCGATGATCTTGGCCATAAAAGTTGCTCCGAATTTCAATGCGGCCCCCGCGGCCGCGACTGGTTTGGAAATGGGGTACGTGCCCCATCGATTCAATATGTGGTGAGACTCCCTGGCGTGCCGCAAACGGCGCTGCGCAGGGCTTTGTTCAGTTGTCCTTGACGACCGCGACGAGCGCCGGGCGCAGCAGGCGATCGTTCAACACAAACCCCTTCTGGACTACCGCGACCACCGTGTTCGGCGCGTGCTCGGTGGAATCGACCGCGCTGATGGCCTGGTGGTGCTCCGGGTTGAACGGCTGGTGCAGCGGATCGACCAGGACCAGCCCGTTCGACGAGGTGACCTTTTCCAGCTGCTTCAGCGTCAGCTCGAGGCCTTCGCGCAGGGTCTTCGCATCGGCGTTTTCGTTGGCGAGGCCCAGGGCCACGCTGTCGTACACCGGCAGCAGGTCGCCCAGCAGCTTCTCGTTCGCAAAGCGGCGGGCCTGCTCCAGGTCTCGCTGCAGGCGGCGGCGCTGGTTTTCGATCTCCGCCCGCTCGCGCAGCACGGTCTCGCGCGCGCTGGCCAGTTCGGCCTCGACAACCGCCAGCTTGGCGGCCAGGGCGTCGAAATCGGCGTTGACGTTGCTCTCGCCGTCCTGTGCCGGATCCGTCGCGTGGGGATCGTGGTTCTGCATGTTTACTCCAAATGTAAGCCTGCGGCCCCCGTGAAGGGGCCGGACATTCGCGGGGATTACTAAACCCGCCTCCCGAGGCGGTTTATGAGGTCGCCACGGCGCGATTCAAGGCGTCGCTGAGCAATCCGGCCGTGGCCTGCACCACCGGGATGACCCGCTCATATGCCATACGCGTCGGTCCAATAACTCCGATCGCGCCGAGCATGCGCCCAGGGGTCCCATAGGTGGCCGTGACGATGCTGCAGCCATCCAGGGCCGAAAAGCCCGATTCCTCGCCGATGAAGAGCCGAACGCCGGGCGCCTTGACGCAGTTTTCCATCAGCTGCAGCAGCTCACGCTTTTGCTGGAATGCATCAAACAGGTCGCGCAGGCGGTCGATATCAGCCAATTCGGAATAGCCCATCAGGTTGGTCTGGCCGCTCACCAGCACGTCGTCGGTATCTTCATCGCCGAACGAGGCCGTGGCCAGTTCCACGGCGCTGGCCAGCAGGCGGTTCAACTCACCGCCGGCCTCGCGCAGTTCCGCGGCCAGGTGGGCGCGGATATCGGCCAGGCGGAACCCGGCAAAATGGGCATTGAGGTAATTGGCAGCCTGCTCCAGTTCGCGGCCATCAATGGGCCGGGAAAGCTGCACGACCCGGTTCTGCACCTGGTTATCCGAGAAAACGAGGATAACCAGCACCCTGGCATCGGGCAGGTTCACGAAATCGATGTGGCGCAGGGGGAAATCGCCCTGGCGCGGCACGGTGACCACGCCGGCGAAGTGGGTCATCGCCGAAAGCAGGTGGGACACATTGCCCAGCAGGTCACGCGTGGTGGTCTGGTGGCCCGGCAGGCCGCCCTGCAGGCGCGCCATGTCGTCACGCGGCAGCGGCTTCAGCTCGAGCAGGCTATCGACGAACAGGCGCAGGCCACGCGGTGTAGGAATACGCCCCGCCGAGGTGTGGGGCGAAGCGACCAGGCCGGCCTCTTCCAGGTCCGCCATGATGTTACGGATGGTGGCTGGGCTTACTTCCAGGCCAGAGGACTTCGCCAGGGTACGTGAGCCGACGGGCTCGCCGTCTGACAGGTACTGTGAGATCAGGGTACGCAACAGCCGCCGCGCGCGCGCATCGATATCTTGGCCAGAGAACGGGTTCATGCGCGTGGTGGGCTAAAGGGTCCGGTAACAGGCGCTATCAATAAGGTCTGCGCGCCCGGCTTGCAAGTCTCGGTTCCTGCGACGCGCCTGCCGCTACAATCGGCGTGATTCCATTCGCCACTTTCGGTGCCCATGCTCACCTCGCTCTACGTCCGCCAGTTTGCCGTCGTTGAAGAAGCCGAGGTGGCCTTTGGCCCCGGGCTCACCGTGGTCAGCGGCGAAACCGGCGCGGGCAAGTCCCTGCTGGTGGATGCCTTGATGCTCCTGGCCGGTGCCCGCGCCGATAGCGGCATGGTGCGCGCCGGCAGCGACCGCGCCGAACTGGCCGCCGAGTTCGACCTAGCCGGCCTGCCGGAAGCCCTGGGGTGGCTGCGCCAGGAGGAGCTGGACGATGGCGAGACCTGCCAGCTGCGCCGCGTGATCCGCACCGAGGGCAGCTCCAAGGGCTGGATCAACGGCCGCCCGGCCAGCCTGGCGCAGATGTCCGCGCTGGCCGCCCTCATTGTCGAGATCCACGGCCAGCACGAACACCAGGCCCTGCTCTCGCGCCAGCACCAGATGGCCCTGCTCGATGCCTTCGCCGGCAACGAGGAGGCCCAGGCGCGTGTGCGCGAGCTGGCGAAGGCCTGGCGGGATGCCGTGGCGAAGATTCGAACACTGTCAGGCGGCGATGATCGCGAACACCAGATCGAACTGCTCGCCCACGAGCTGGAAGAGCTGGATCGCTGGGCCCTGGCCCCCGCCGCGCTCGAGGAGCTCGAAGCCCAGCACCGCCGCCTCGCCAACGCCGGCCGCCTGGCCGAAGGCGCCAACGGCGTGGTGGAACTGCTGGATGGCGAAAGCGAATTCGCCATTGGCCGCGCCCTGCTCCGCGCCCATGCTGAACTCTCCCGCCTGGCCGAACTGGACGCCACGCTGGCACCCACGCTGGAACTGCTCGACAGCGCGCAGATCCAGGTCGGCGAAGCCGTGGATGGCCTGGGCCGTTACGCGCAGGACGTAGAGCTCGACCCCGAGCGCCTGGCCGAGGTGGATACCCACCTCACTCATCTACACGACCTGTCGCGCCGCTATCGCCTGCCGATCGAGGAGCTGACGGCGAAGGCCGAGGAACTGCGTGAGCGCCTTGCCGAACTGGAAGGTGCCGGCGATGCCCTTGAGCGCCTTGGCCGAGAGCGCGACCGCCTGCGTTCGGATTACGACACCGCAGCCGCGGCGCTCTCGAAGGCTCGCGCAGACGCGGCCGCCCGCCTCGGGTCATCCGTGGCCGCCTTGATGGGCGAGCTGGGCATGGCTGGCGGCCGTCTCGAAGTCGCGCTGGAGCCCGCCGAGGGCGACGATCCGGATCCGCAGGGTCGCGAGCGTTGCGAACTCCTGGTCAGCGCCAACCCCGGCCAGCCGCCGCGCGCCCTGCGCAAGGTGGCCTCCGGTGGCGAACTGGCCCGCATCAGCCTTGCTATCGAAGTGGCCACGCTGGGCAACGACAACATCGGCTGCATGATCTTCGACGAAGTGGATACCGGCATCGGCGGCGCGGTCGCCGAAGTGGTCGGCCAGAAACTGAGGGCGCTCGGCGAACGCGTGCAGGTGCTGTGCGTCACCCACCTGCCCCAGGTAGCCGCCCAAGGCCACAATCACCTGCAGGTGGCGAAAGAAAGCGATGGCGAATCCACCCGCACCCGCATCCGTTCACTGGATGCGAACGGCCGCCGCGAGGAAATCTCGCGCATGCTCGGCGGCGTGGAAATTACGAAGGAAACCCGGGCCCACGCAAAGAAGATGCTCGACCGCGCCCAAGGCTGATGTAGGAGCCCACCCTGTGGGCGACATCTCTCGCATCACCGGCTCAGGGCCCCGGCACTTTCGCAAACACGATCGCGCACAAGGGTGCGCTTCACCAGCTAATGAGTGATCCCGCACCCGGCCTTCAGGTGCGGATCAACCCGCGCTCCTGCGCCATCCGGTACAGATCCAGTTCCGAACCTGCGTTTAGCTTGTTCATCACCGCGGCGCGGTGGATGTAGATGGTCTTCTGGCCAATGCCGAGCTCGGCCGCCACCTGCTTGGGGGCACGGCCGGCCGCCAGCAGCAGGAACACCTCGCGCTCACGGGCGGTCAGGCGGCTGAAGGGGTCCAGATCCTGCGTGGAGCGGCTGGAACGGCGCTCACGCAGATCCGAGCTCAGGTACTGGTCGCCCGCCAGCACCGCACGAACAGCGGCCACCAGCTCTTCGGGCGCCACGCCCTTGGTCACGTACCCACGCGCGCCCCGGCGCATGGCTTCGGAAACGTACGGTTCGCCATCGTGCATGCTCAGCACGATGATGCGCATGCCCGGCTCGATGCTGCCCAGGTGCTCGATCAGCGGCAGGCCACTACCGTCGGGCAGGGAAAGATCCACCGCAACCAGATCGGGGCGGTGCTGGGTGACGGCATCGACCGCTTCGTCGGCATTCTTGGCTTCAGCGACCACATCCAGGTCGGGTTCCAGCTGGATCAGCCGCTTGAAACCTTCACGGACGATGGCGTGGTCATCTACGAGGACGATTCTTGGCATGGGGCAGAATGTAACAGTACTCGCCCGAATGTGCGCATATGCCTGCGATCCGCGTCAGGACGCCACATCGGCCGTGTAACATTCACGCTCATGCGCCTTCGCACCTTCTACCGCTTCGCCGGCCCCATCATTGCCATTGCCTATGCACTCGCCTGGGTGATGCTGTGGCCGACGGAGCAGCCGTACTGGGTGCTCCCGTTCGGCCTGCGCTTTGGTGCCCTACTACTTACCCGTTCGCGCGACTGGTTCTGGATCCTGGGCGCCGAGATCGCGGCAAGCGCGTTCTGCGAGTGGCGCAGCGGCTTGCCGATCGGTGGCGCGGGCTTTGTGCTGGGCGATACGCCCGAGCCGCTGATGGTGGCCGCGTGCCTGTGGCTGCTGCGCCGGGCCCACCTGCATGCCAGCCTGAACACCCCCGAGGATGTGGCGCGCCTGCTGCTCTCGGCCATGGTCACTGCCACCGTGGCCACGGCCGGCAATGCCGCGATGATGGCCTCCCTGCACCCCGCCGCCCCCGTGGAGATGCTGGGCACCACGTTCGGCAGTGACCTGCTCGGCAATTACCTGGGCGTACTACTGGTCGTTCCGGTGATGGTGCTGGTATTTCGCGAGCGACCCACCCAGACCGCGCTGGCCGAACTCTTATTGGATGGCCTGCTGGTCATGCTGCCCTCGCTGGCGATCCTGGTCACCCTGGCCGAGTATTCGCCGCAGCCGCAGTTCGCCCGCGTGCTTTCGCTGGCCCCTGTGCTGTTCTTCGCGTTCCGCCACGGCTGGCGTGGCGCGGGCCTGGCCATGCTGATCACCAGCGTCGGCCTGAACGTCACCGAGGACATGATCGGCCGCGGCGCACCCACGGCCGCCGCCCACCTGTTCCTTGCCGTGGCCGGCACCGGCACCCTGATGCTGGGCGCTGCGACGGACGCGCTCCGCCGCAGCAGTGAACGCGTTGCCCAGCAAAACACCCATCTGGCCGCCGCCAACCAGCGCCTGGACCAGTTGGCCCGACAGTTGCGCGATGCCGCCCGCGGCAACCTGCAGGCCGAAGAGGACCTGCGCCGGCACATGGCTGCCGAACTGCACGACGAGCTAGGCCAGAACCTCACCGCCATCCAGACCCACCTGAAGCTGGCCCAGAACCGCCTGGGTAACGCGGGCATGGACGATATCGGCAGCGCCATCAACGGCATCCTGGGCCACATGCGCCGGGCCCTGCACAAGATGCTGGATAGCCTGCGACCCTCGGTGCTGGATGAGTTCGGCCTGCTACGCGCCCTGGACGAGGGCCCGATCCGGGACATGCTCACCGCGGCCGGTATCCACTATGTGACCGATCTGCGCGGGGAGCCCCGGCTGCTGGATGACGATACCCTGACCGCCATCTACCGCGTAGTCCAGGAGAGCGCCACCAACGTGGTGCGCCACTCCGGTGCAAAAGAGATGCGCCTGCGCCTGCGTATCGGCCTGCGCGACAGCGGCCCGGTGGCGGTCCTCGACATTCGTGACGACGGCCACGGCCTGCCCTCCACCCCGCGCCCGGTTCGGACCGATGGCGGCGGCCGCGGGTTGCAGGGCATGAGCGACCGAATCACGGCCCTGGGGGGTGTTTTCCGCATCGTTCCGGAGCCGGTCGGACTTCACCTGCGCGTGTTGCTTCGCAGCACAAGTATCGGAACTAGCATAGGAAATTTTCCAATAGCCGGTTCGTGAACGCTTCGTTACGATTCTTCCATCGATGTGGGGGAGCCGCCGTCGAGAGACGGTGAGCCCGAGTCGATCGTGGGGACGATCGGCTCGAAGAGGCGACAGGATGTCAGCCTCGCCGGCGTCGGGTAGCGAACCGGGATTTGCGAGCAACTCGCGGTCCACGAACTACCCGGCAATGGATCAGCCGCCGGTGGACAGGAGTCCACCGGCGGCGTTTTTATTTGCGCGACACAAAAAAAGCCCCTCGATCGAGGGGCTTTTTCTTTTCAACCAATGCTTTAGCGGGATTTCTTCTTGGGCCTCACATAAAGCACGAGGCTGTGTTCCTCGATGATGTACCCGTGCCGGTCAGCGATCTCATGCTGCAGGCGCTCGATCTCATCACTGGTGAACTCGATCACCTTTCCACTGTCAATGTCGATCATGTGGTCATGGTGCTTGCCGCGGTCCAGCTCGTAGACGGCCTGGCCGCCTTCGAAGTTGTGCTTCATCACGATGCCAGCCTGCTCGAACTGGGTCAGCACCCGGTACACCGTGGCAAGCCCGATGTCCTCCTGGTGCGCTAGCAGGCGCTTGTAGATGTCTTCAGCCGTGAGGTGGCGCTCGTCCGCCTCTTCGAAGACCTGCAGGATCCGCATGCGCGGATGGGTGACTTTAAGGCCCGCCTTGCGGAGCTCTTGGGTTTCCTGGTCCATGTCAGACCTCTTCTCGCGGTGCCGTCAGGCGCTTAGTGTATCATCGCTTGCTTCACGATCTGGACGTTACTACGCATGCAAAAGCTGCTCATCCGCACGCTGGGTATGGCTCTCCTGGCAACCGCCTCCGCCGGTTGTGGCCTTGTCTATACCCCCGACGTGCAGCAGGGCAACCTGCTCGACAAGAAAAACGTCGACCAGCTGCAGCCCGGCATGACAAAGCGCCAGGTCCTGGTCCTGCTCGGCACCCCGTCGGTCATCTCCCCGTTCGATAACGACCGCTGGGACTACGTTTCCACGTTCTCGCACCGTGGCAAGCCGATGACCACGCGCACCCTCACCCTCACCTTCAATAACGACACGCTGGTGAAGACCGAGGGCGACTTCTTCAAGCAGGACGCGCAGCAGCTGCTGGAAGACTCCAAGAAGTACAAGTCCAACCCGATCGACGACGCCAAGGGTGACAAGAACACCAGCGCCAACGACAAGAAGGACGACGGCGGCATCTTCGGCGGCGGCTCCTCGAGCGACGACGACAAGAAGTAAGCCAGAAGCGGACCCGGCCGGGGCCAACCACCCCGGCCGCACCCCTGTAGGAGCGCGCTTGCGCGCGATCACCCCCGCGAAAGCGCCAAACGCTACCGCGCCGCCCGCCGCCGACGCGCCTCCATCGGATCCAAAGTCAGGGCCCGATAAATCTCCACCCGATCCCCCTGCCCCAGCACCTGCCCCGGCTCCACCTTTTTTCCGAAGATACCCAGGCGCGCCTGATCAGGGCGGATGCCCGGCGGCAGCTGAGGCAAGGCCAGCCCTACGGCTTCCCATACCGTCGTGCCGACCGGCACCGCCAGGGCGACCACGGCCTGCCCCTCAGGCCCGGCGTAAGCGACTTCCACACCAAGGTCAGCCATACTGCCGGCGCGCCTCGTCGCAGAAATCGTCGACCATCTTGTTCGCGAGCTGCTGGAAACCCATCTTCAGCACGGAGCCGCCGAGCCCGGCATAGTCGAAATCCAGCTCCAGGGCGATCTTGCAGCCCACGTCACCCAGGGCCTGGAAGGTAAACACCCCATCCAGCGAGCGGAACGGGCCCTCCACGAATTTCATGGTGAGCCTGGCCGGGCGCTCCATGGTGTTCCGGGTGGTGAAATTCTGCTTCATCCCGGCGAACTTGAGATCGAGCCGGGCCACCAGCACGTTGTCGTCCCGTTCGACGATCGTGGCGGTGTCACACCAGCCGAAGCGCTTTGGGTATGCTTCAACGTCATTGACCAGGTCGAACATCTGCGCGGGCGTGAACGGCACGATCGCACTGCGGCGGATTTCAATCACTGGATAGACCTCGTCTTGTTTTGCCGGCTCACGGACCCGCCGGCCTCGTATCAGGGACCGATTCGGAAGATTTTAGCGGACATGGCAAAAGCGAAGGCAAAGGACACGGAAAAAGAAGGCGGCGGCACCATCGCGCTGAACAAGCGCGCGCGCCACGAATACCACATCGACCAGCGCTTCGAATGCGGCATGGCGCTGCAGGGCTGGGAACTGAAATCGCTACGCGCCGGCCGTATCAACTTCGGCGAGGGCTGCTACGCCATCATCCAGGATGGTGAGGTATTCCTTGTGGGCGCCCAGATCCCGCCCCTGATCAGCGCCAGCACCCACGTGGTCGCCAACGACCGTCGCACCCGCAAGCTGCTGCTGCACCGCGAGGAGATCGACCGCCTGATCGGCGCCGTCGAGCGCAAGGGCTACACCCTGGTCCCCACCGCCCTGTACTGGAAGAACAACAAGGTAAAGTGCGAGATCGGCCTGGCCAAGGGCAAGCAGGAACATGACAAGCGCAACACCGACAAGGAACGCGAGTGGGCGATCGACAAGCAGCGCGTCATGCGCTCGCACAACCGCCTGGGGTGATGACCACCCTGTAGGAGCGCGCTTGCGCGCGATGGCGCCTACCCCAACGTACGCCAACACTGACACACCAACAAGCCATTCGCCCATTGTGACACCCTAGCCCCGGCCATATACTGTGGGCTGTAGATACACCACGTTTTCCCCGGGGATGTTTTGGTTTCGACGGGGGTAGTGCGATCTACTGGTGCATGCCGAGGGGGCAGCTTTCCTCGTTAAACCAGCCGCAAAACATATAGTTGCCAATGACAACTACTACGGTGACAACTCGGTGGCTCTCGCCGCCTAAGCTGTCCGGCCCCTAAAAAAGGCCAAACCCCCGAACCGGTCTTGTGCTCATGCTCGCCGGTGTAGGGTCACTATCATGGGACCGCCGATAGCCTCTCCGCCTGTGGGGCTGACGCCAGATTAATCAGGTATGTCCACCGGTGCGCTTAGCACGCCGTGCTGTCGGTGGACGAGACTTAACGGTGAGCTAAGCATGTAGATCTGGGGATTAAACGCCTTCGGACGCGGGTTCGACTCCCGCCATCTCCACCACTTCAGCAGCGGACCAACGATGAAACGTTGGTCCGTTTTGCTTTTGGGGATCCCGAAAACACAGGCGCTCACGCGCGCTTATCACCCAAGCGCCACGTATCCGCGCACGGATCGCACGACGCGATGCGCCAACGCGCGCGGTGAATCACGAGGTCGCAATATATTGCGTCAAACCCGACAAGACGCGGCTTTTCAAATAATCTTGTCACGCTGATTACTGCGCTCTTTATATTTTATTACGCAAGTTGTTATGCTGGCCTTCAGCTTGGTCGAGCCACTCGGCCAACGCTTCGCTGCCTGGGCGCTTAGGGGGCCCCAGGCAGATTCGACGTTTCAGGGGGATCTGACATGCGAGAACTACGCCACCAGTCTGCCTGGAGTACGGCCCTTGCTTTGAATTCTGCATAAGGAACGCATGTTGAATATTTCGAAGAATCTCCGTCGTTCGATCCTGGGCATTGCCATCGCATCGTCGCTAATGAGCGCTCATGCCTACGCACAGGACACTACGGCAAACGATGCCACGAACGACGGAAAGAACGCACAGAAGCTCGACGCGGTAACCGTGACCGGCTCACTGATTCCGATCTCGCAGATCGAAACGGCGACGCCGACGATTACCATCACCGCCGAACAGATCAAGGCGAAAGGCTTCTCGACGATCGCGGAAGTACTGCAGTCATCGTCGTTCGCCACGGGCTCCGTGCAGGGCGCTCAGTTCACCCAGGGCTTCACGCCCGGCGCGCAGTCGCTCTCGATGTTTGGCCTGCCGGTCGGCTTTACCAAGTACCTGATCGACGGCCGCCCCATGGGCAATTTCCCTGCCCTCTATAACGGCAGCGATTCGTTCAACTCGATCTCGGGCATCCCGGCGGACCTGGTCGACCATATCGATATCCTGCCCGGCGGCCAGTCCTCGCTGTACGGTTCGGACGCCATCGCCGGCGTCATCAACATCGTGCTGAAGAAGAAGGTGGATCGCCCCACCATCGATTACCGCTACGGCTGGACGACGAACGGCGGCGCCCAATCGCATCGCATCTCCTTCGCCGACAGCTTCCAGTGGGACAAGTTGAATGTGCTGGTGGGCGCCCAGCTTGAGAAGGTTGATCCCATCTGGGGTTCGCAGCGCAACCTGTCAAAGCAGTACTTCACGGGCAACCCCGATAGCCCCGCTGCCGCAGGTCGCGACTTCCTGGTCAACTCACTGACCACCAGCAAGAACAGCTACATCTTCGCCGACCCCAATGATTGCGCCAACACGGTTGGCCTTATGCATGGCGGCGAAGGCAAGCAGTATCGCTCCGGCCAGGCCAACCCCTACTGCGGTTCGTTCAATAGCCCCGGCTTCCGCACCGTGCAGAACGACTCGAAGAACGCCGACTTTTATACGCATGCGACCTTCGACGCCACGCCCAATACCCAGTTGTACGGCGATTTCCTGTTTCATCACGGCGAGCAGAAGTGGAGCTCGGGCCCGGGTTACATGTGGTGGGGCTCACAGTCTGACTTTGGTCCGATCTACGATCCAAACCTGGACGACTACGTGGCGCTCCAGCGTGGCTTCACCGATGAGGAAGTCGGTGGCTACAAGAACATCATGACCAAGCAGAAGGAAAACAGCGTGATGGCTACCCTGGGCGCCAATGGCGTCTGGGACCAGAAGTGGAACTGGGACCTGGGCTTCACCCATAGCGAAGACCATCTGAACACGTCATCGGTGGACCGCCTGGCGGATCCGATGGACAACTTCTTCATCAACAAGGCGATGGGCCCCGACCTGGGACCGGACCCGTACGACGGTTCATACCCGACGTACGCGGTCAATTACGACCAGTTCTACCGGCCGATCACGCCCGCCGACTTCGATAGCTTCACCACGCGGGACCATACCAAGGCGAAGACCTGGGACAACATGCTCCGCTTCCAGGTGACGAACGGAGAGTTGTTCTCGCTCCCGGGTGGTGACGCGGGTATTGCCATGGTCGCCGAAGGCGGAAACCAGGGCTGGGCCTATGTTCCTTCGGACAACATGCTGGATGGCAACGTCTGGGGTGCGTCGGATGTACAGGGTGCGGGCCATCGCAGCCGTTACGCGCTGACGTCCGAGTTCCGTGCGCCAGTCCTGTCGTGGCTGACTTTCGACGTATCGGGCCGTTACGACGGCTACAAGGTGGCCGACCAGACCATCGCCCACGGCACCTACAACTTCGGCATCGAAGTGCGCCCGTTCGATACGCTGCTGTTGCGCGGCAAGTACGGCACGGCATTCAAGGCACCGAACCTCTCCGATCAGTTCATGGGTGAATCGGGTTACTACAGCAGCGTGACCGATTACGCGAACTGCGCCCGACTTGGCTTCGATCCGGCCCATTCTGACCAGTGCGATGGCAACTACAGCAACGCGCAGTTCAGTGGCAAGCAGTCTGGCAACCCCGCACTGCAGCCGATCACTGCCAAGGTGTGGAGCTATGGCTTCGTATGGTCGCCGGTAGCCCGCATGAAGTTCTCCGTGGATTACCTGCATTGGGATATCTCCAACGAGGTCGCCGAGGAATCGGCAGACAAGCTCTCGCTGGATGAATACCACTGCTACAACGGTGACTACGACCCGAGCAGCCCGACCTGCACGAACGCGTTCACGAAGATCACCCGCAACCCGGCGACGATTGATGGCCTGCTCGGCACGATCGACACGATCAGCACGCCCAAGGTGAACGTCTCGAACGAAAAGGTGAATGCGCTCAATGCGGACTTCAGCTACATGCTACCGACCCCGCACTTCGGTACGTTCATGTTCGACACCAGCTACAGCGACCTGTTCAAGCACACCTACCAGCCGCTGCCAGGTGATGACTACATCGACCTGCTGCGCCGGCCGGACTGGTCGACCGACTTCAAGTCGAAGGTGAATGGCTCCGTCACGTGGATAAGCCCGAACGACCAGTGGAGCACCACCGCGTACTTCAACAGGTACGGCGCCACGCCGAACTACGCAGCCACCCAGTCGGGTGACTACGTGACCGGCAAAGCCGGCAAGCTGAAGCCGTGGATCGTTTACAACGCGTCGGTCAGCTACAAGGGCTTCAAGGACCTGGAGCTGTCCTTCCTGATGAACAACGTCTTCAACAAGATGCCTCCGAAGGATCATTCCTACCTCGGTACCGAGTCGAGCCCGTGGAACGAGCTGGACTACAACATCTATGGCCGGACGATGTACGTGGAAGCGAACTATAAGTTCTGATTTTCGCGATGCAGGAAGGCGTAGGGGCTGGACGGACAGGGATGTCCCTTCAGCCCCTTCGCGACGCAATCCCCCACCGCAGCGCCGCCACCTGCACCGCAGGCGCGACCCCGGCCTCATCCGCCGCCGTGCCGGACAACGGCACATCTTGCCCATCGCCCTCTACCTCGGCGACCCAGGCCACCTGGTGGTCAAAGGCGTCATAGCTGACTGTCGCCCTTCTGCGGCGACCACGCTCATCGGTGATATGCATCTGCATCTGCACGGCAACTCTCCTGCGAGAAGTCACAATGAAGGGGGCCGCGCCTGCTGAGGAGGCAGGCGCGGCCAGGTCGTCGTGACGGGGTGAGGTGCCACGGGACACCATGCAGGTTCGCAGGCGGCAGGTCACCGATGTGTGACCTGCCACCGCGAATGAAGCAAATGTGCCGTTTTGGGCTAACGATAGGCCCGCGAGGCGTTATTTGCTGATGCGATACATGACCGTGGCATGCGGCGCGAGCGTCACCTTGATCGCCCCATCGCCCTTGGCGTCGGTATGCGCCCAGAGATCCCGCACGGTATGGCTGCCACCTGGCTTCAGCCCAATCTCCGAAGGCGCCACCGAGACATCCTTGGCCGAATCCCCCTCGTTGAACACCGCCACCGCCTTACCGCCATCCTTAAGCGGCTTCACGATCACATGAATGCCATCGGCATCACGCACCTGATGCCCCTGCACGCCCAGCGGATCCTGGTCGATCGCGATCACATCCTTGTTCAGCAGGATCTGCAGCGCCTCCGGCTTGATCGTACGCAGGTCGGTGCCGATCAGCAGCGGCGAGGCCATGATCGACCACAGGCTGAAGTGGCTGCGGTACTCCACATCCGTCATACCGCCATTGCCCACTTCGAGCATGTCCGGATCGTTCCAGTGCCCAAGGCTGGCGTACTTATCGAGCACCACGTTTTCCTTGAAGATCTTCAGCATCGACGCATAGGTGTCGGTGATGTCGCCCGTGGTGCGCCACGACCCGGCACTGACCGGCGCCTTGCTCGCCCACAGCCAGGGCTTGTTCTCGCCCCACTCGCACATGCTGAAGAAAATCGGCCGGCCGCTGTTGCGAAGGGCGTTGGCCATGTCGGTGTAGCGCTTTTTCGCGTCGATCTTCTGGTTGTTGCAGTTGTCGTACTTCAGGTAATCCACGTGCCAGGAAGCGATGGTCTTCGCATCGTCCTTCTCATGGCCCAGGCCACCCGGGAAGCCGCGATCTTCCTGCAGCGGCTCGCAGGTGGAGGTACCCGCGCTGGAGTACACGCCAAATTTCAGCCCACGCTCGTGGATGTAATCGGCAAGCGCCGCAATCCCGCTCGGAAAGCGCTTCGGGTTGGGCGTCAGGTGCCCATCCTTGTCGCGCTGCCAGTTGGCCCAGCAGTCATCCACGTTCACGTAGCGGTAGCCGGCATCCTTCAGCCCCAGGCTGATGAACTTGTCGGCGATGCCACGGATCATGGCTTCATCGAACTCGGCACGGCAATGCGTGGAATTCCAGTTGTTGAAGCCCATCTGCGGCAGCAGGTCGGCTGTCTCGGCTGCCTGCGCAGGCGCGGTAGCGATGCCTGCCGCGCACATGAGCGTGCCAACAATGGCGCCCCGGAGGATGGTTGCCAGGTTATCCCGCATCGCTATACCTCGTGCTGGTCGTGAGAAAGTTCGAGCCCATCATCAGAACGTACCCCGCAAGCCCACCGTGTACACCGTGCCATCCGCTTCGGCGTACAGGAAGCGGTTGCGGTAGACCGAGTAGTCGTACAGGTGCTCGTGGGTCAGGTTGGTACCCGACACAAAGGCCGAGAGATGCTTGTTGATCGCATAGCTCGCGCTCAGGTCCACCTGGCCGTAGGCGCTGCGCGTGGCCGGCTGGGCACCGCCGCCGTAGGAAATGCTCTCCAGGTACTTGCCACGCCAGTTGTACGCGACGCGGACCTGCACGGGGCCCTTCTCGTAGTACAGGCTGGCGTTGGCCGAATCGCCGATACCGGGAACCGCGAACTTGCCCGCTGTCGAGATGAGGCCCGGGCTCAGCGAGGTGCTGCTCTTCACATGCGTGTAGTTCAGCGCCATGCCCAGGCCATCGAACGGATCGGGCAGCAGGTTCTTGAACTGATAGTTGAAGGTCAGCTCTTCGCCGTAGATGTTCGACGAGTTCAGGTTGACCGGCTGGGTAAGCGACCAGGTCAGGGGCTGCCCGCTGTTCTGGTCGGTCAGGAACTGCACCGGCGTGCTCACCAGCGTGCTGAAGTTGCTGACCTTCTTGTAGAAGCCTTCCAGCGCGAGGTAGCTGGCGTCGTCGATGTACCACTCCAGGCCCATGTCGTAGTTCCGCGAGGAATACGGCTGGAGCTGTGGGTTACCGCGCGAGATGGTCAGCGAGTTCGGGCGCACGCCGTAGCTCGTGTTGTAGTAGAGGTTGCTGAGCTGCGGCGGGGTCAGGGTCTTCGAGAGCGAGAAGCGGTAGACCAGGTTATCCAGCAGGGTCCACTTGAAGTTCATCGACGGCAGCCACTTGTGGTAACCGCCCTGGGCCGACTGCGGAGCCAGCGGGCCGTAGGATACCTGGGCATTGCTGGTGTCGTTCGGGTCGACGTAGTACGTCACCGGCGGCTGGTTCACTGCGGTGGACGTCGAGACGACGTTGAGATACCGAACACCCACATCGAGCGCCCAGGGCATGTTCCACGCGTTGCCTTCGAAGATCGCCCTGGTGAAGAACGCCTTCTGGTTCTCGCCCACGTTGTTGTAGCTACCGGGGTTGGGGGCAGCATCCAGGGTCCCGCCGTTCGCTGCCAGGCCGGCAAGCAAGGCGTTGCGCTTGTCGTCCGGGAGCTGGTTGTACGCGGCCGGCGACGCCAGCCAGGCCAGGTAGGCACGCGGGTCGTACTGGATCCACTCGGACGGCGCGCCGGGCGACGACACGCCGTGGATCTTCGACGGCGCCTCGTAGACGTAGGCACCGACGGCTTCCGGCGGCACGTTGAGGGAGTAACCGCAGTAGGCGTTGCAGAGGATGCCGTTAGGCGTACCCCAGCTATCCGACTTCACCCACTGCTTGGTGTACTGGACGCCCGCTTGCAGCCGGGTGAGCACGCCGTCGTTGAAGGCCTTATCGAGCTTGAGCTGGTAGTTGTTGACCTTGTTGGTCACGTTGTTGCCCGAACCCGCATTACAGCAGTGCGCCGAAAGGTTCGACATGTCGGTGGTCGACAGGATGTTGGAATAGCTCGGCGGCTCGCTGTTGCCACCATTGGTCCAGGTGGGGTTGGTGCCGAAGTTCTTTGCACCAATCACCAGGAAGTAGCCGTTCGGGCTTTCCTTGTTCCACGCCTTGGAGCTGGAGACATCCAGGCTCAGCTTGGTGTCCTGGTCGATATCGAAACCGAGGTTCAGGCCGTTCTGGTAGCTCTTTTCGTAGCTCGGCGCGTAGGACATGACGTAGTCGTTCGCCATGACGTTGGGGCCCTGGCTCTTGCGCACGAAGTTGAGTGCGGTGCCGTTCGGGTCCACCGTCATCGACTGGATATCGCCGGTGTTGCCGTACTCACCGAACTCATGCTCGAGCCCGTCCACCTTGTAGCTCGAGAACAAGGTATCGAACTGCACCGTCAGCTGGTCGATCGGCTTCCAGTCAATGGCACCGCTGACACCCTTGCGGGTACGCGTTTCGTCCAGCACGTTGGTCGCCAGGGTCTCCGGCACGGCAACGTTGGCATACGTCGGCGTGGTCTGGTTCGGGTCAACCGAGATGTTCTGCCCGGCATACCAGGAGTTGGCCTGGGTATTGAGCTGGGTATCCTTCCGCTTGTAGTACGTGGCGTTGGCCATCCAGCCGAACGTGTGATCCGCATTCGTCCAGCCCAGCAGGCCGGAAGCCTTCGGCGTGGTCTTGCCCTCCCAGGAGCCCGTCAGGTTGCTGTTGACGCCAGCCCCGCTCCACGCGCCGTGGTAACCGCTGAAGTCGAGAGGCCGTGCGGTCTGGATATCCACCACGCCACCGATATCCACTTCGGAAATGTCAGCCGAGGAGGTCTTGTTGACCTGGGCCACGCTGATGATTTCCGATGGCAGCACATCGAAGTTGAAGGCGCGCGATCCGGAGGCCGTGGCCATGGGCCGGCCATTCACCGTGACGGCCACGAAGTCCGGGCCGAAGCCACGCACGGCGATCTGGCTGGATTCGCCGCCGCTGCGGTTCACCGATACGCCGGGCACGCGCTGGAGTGCGTCCGCCACGTTGGGATCGGGGAACTTGCCCGCCTCCTCGGCGGAGATGGAGTCGACGACGTTGACCGCATCCTGCTTGATCGCCTGCGCGCGCTGCAGCGCGGCCAACTGGCCCGTGACGGCCACGGCGCCCAACTCGGTGACTTTCTTCTCGTCGGTGTTATCCGCGGCCGGCTTGGCGGCCTTCGCGGGCTTGGCCGCCTGCGCCGCTGGCGTGGCTGAAGGCGTCACCGCAGGCGTCGCATCCGGACCGGTTGCGGTCTGCGCAAACAAAGGTGCGCCGTAGCCCACCACCATAGCGACACCCGTGACCACGAGCGACCGCCGCACGGCGACCGCCAACTTCGTTAGCTGCATGGTTACCCTCCCCGACTTTGTGGACTAAACCCCGATAAGCAAACACGGCTTGCTACCCGATGCTTACCGGTGCCGCTCCCTAGGGCGGCACCACAAAGCCTCGTTTTTCCCCGTCACCGCAAACGTCAGACAGAGCCTTCAGCAGCTACCGCTCATTTGTAGTACTTATTGATCGTTGCTCAAATTCGGCCCTCTCAACAAGCTGCGCCGCAGCATGACAAGGCCTTCGGGGGCGGTTTAGATTTATTTGTCTTACAAATCAACTCATAGGGCCTGGCAGCGCCGATGACGAGCGAGTCCGATTCAAAGGCAGGCAACGGCGAACGACAGGCCAACCGGATGGATCGGCGCCAGTTCCTGAAGGTGAGCGGCACCATGGCCACCCTGCTTCCCTGGCTTGCGTTGCCCCGCTTTACGGAAGGCAAGCCCGTGCAACGCCCCGCAGGCCCTCTCCCCGCGACCGCAGCGCGCCATGCCCTCTGGTACGACACGCCTGCGGCCGAAGCAAACCTGCTGCGCGAAGGCTTACCGGTTGGCAACGGCCGCATCGGCGCGCTTGTGGGTGGTGACCCGGCATCCACATGCCTGTACCTCACGGACGCCTCCATGTGGCTGGGCAAGCGCGATGTGGCGCTGGGTCAGGATGGCCAGTTCGATTATTCGACCCAGTCTTTTGGCAGCCTGGTCATGCTTGCCAGGCTGTACCTGTCGATCGACGGGCACGATGCCGCGCACATCAGCCACTACCGGCGAGAGCTCGACCTGGACCAGGGCTACCTGCGGATTTCCTATCGAAAGGACGGTATCGGTTACAACTGGAACATATTTGCCAGCCACCCCGATGATGTCATCGCCATCCAGGTCTCGCAGACCGCCGGGGGCACGTTCAGTGGCTCGCTGACGTGTCATGGCATGCACGGCGATGTAACTCGCGCTGTATCCGTGAACGGTGACGGGATGGCGGCTTGTCAGTTCGACGGCACGCTGGCCAACGGCCTGCGGTACGCCGCGCATGCCCTCGCGTCGGCATCGTCGGGACGTCTCGACACTAACGGCGAAGCCGTTCATTTTGCGAACTGCAGCACACTTTCCATCATCGTATGCGGCGGCACCAACTACACACCGGACGTAGCAGCGGAGTACATGGATGCCACGCTGAATCCACTGGTCCTTGCCACCCGCAAGGCCAGCACCGCTGCACGGCAGGACCCTGTCACCCTGCTCCATACCCATGTCGCCGATTACCGCTCCCTGTTCGACGCCATGCATGTCGACCTGGGCGCATCGACCACGACGCAGCGCGCCATGGACACGTGGGCGCGCCTCAAGGCCCGCGCCGAGACCGGTTCGTCCGCCGATCCGGAATTCGAGGCGACGTACCTTCAGTACGGCCGGTACCTCACGATCGCTGGCTCAAGGGATAGCTTGCCGACCGGCCTGCAAGGCTTATGGCTCGACAGCAACGAATCACCGTGGATGGCCGATTATCACAACGACATCAACATCCAGATGAACTACTGGCTGCCTGACCGGGCCGCCCTGCCATCCTGCTTCGATCCCTTCACCCGGTACTGCCTTAGCCAGGTGGGCGCGTGGACCGAAGCCACCCGCAAACACTTCAACGATCCGCGGAACAACTACCGGAACAGCTCGGGGAAGCTCGCCGGCTGGACCGTGGGCATCTCCACCAATATCTACGGTGGTGGTGGGTGGCGCTGGCACCCGGCCGGCAACGCCTGGCTGTGTAACAACCTGTGGCAGCACTACCAGTACCGCCCCGACCCCACCTACCTTGCGCAGATCTATCCGCTCTTGAAGGGCGCCTGTGAGTTTTGGGAGGCGCGACTGCTGACGGTAAGCGTGAAAGATCCCGCATCGGGCCATATGCGCGAGGTCCTTATCGACGATGCCGACTGGTCGCCGGAACACGGCCCCACCGATGCGAAGGGCAACACGTATTCACAGGAATGGGTGTGGGATCTGTTTGAAAACTATCGTCAGGCCAGCGCGTTGCTGGGCAAGGATGCGGACTACGCCGCCACCGTAGCTCAACTACAGGCGCGGCTCTATCTTCCACAGGTAAGCCCCAGAACAGGCTGGCTCGAGGAATGGATGTCACCGGATGACCTGGGCGAACCCCAACACCGGCACCTCTCCCCGCTGGTCGGCTTTTTTCCCGGGGACAGGATCCGTACGGACAACAGCCCGCCCGCATTGATCGAGGGCGTGACGAAGCTGCTTGAGGCGCGTGGCACCGGGGGCTACGGCTGGGCCAGTGCATGGCGCGCCATGTGCTGGGCGCGCCTAGGCCAAGCGGAAAAGGCCTACCAGCTCGTCCTCAACAACCTCAAGCCTTCCGTACAACGAAGCAACGGCACCGCGCTCAACCTGTTCGATATGTACCAGTTGGACGCCGACCACGATGCCTTCCAGATCGATGCGAACTACGGCACGCCAACGGCCATGCTGGAGATGCTTGTCTCATCGCGGCCAGGGGTGATCCGCCTCCTGCCTGCCTTGCCCACGGCGTGGGCTGCGTCGGGGAGCGTGACCGGCATCGGCGCACGCGGCGGCTTCCAGGTCGACCTGGCGTGGAAACAGGGGAAGGTCACGTCAGTGACGGTGCGCAGCGTCGGTGGGAAGACGACCCGATTGATGCACGGATCGTGGGTAAAGGACATCACGCTGCCGCGCGGTGGGGCGGTGACGCTGTCCCCGAACGAATCTGCATAGCGAGTGGGCTGCCGCGCGGTGCGGCTGACGCCAACATGGCTGCGCCCATCACCCTCATGCACTGGCCTGCCTTGCAACACGCTCGAGCCAAAGAAACGAAGCAAACGCCGAGGCCGCGGGGTGCGAGTGCGTCTCCGCGATGGTCTGTAGCAACGCGAGCACGGCTTCCCGTTTCACCAATCCGAGATCAGCCAACGCGCATTCGCCCAGTTGCGCCGCGAGGCGGCCCGCGTGCCGCGCAAGGAGCGGCGGCAGCACGTTCGCAAAGGTTTCCTTGAGATAGCCCTTGGGGAACACATCGCCGCCCAGGTGGCTTTCAAGATACCTCCGCATCACCTCCCGCCCCTCACGGCTACTTCGGGGCAGCCGATGGCAGAAGTAGGCCAGCCGCGGATCACTCAGCGGGTGCACTGGCCACTGCCCATGCTTGAGTAAGTCCGGCGCCCGGCACGCGTTGGCGAGCAGCGAGGTGACTGGCACCGGGCTGAGCGGCGCATCGAACAGGGGCCGGCCGTGCGCAGCGGCAAGTGCCGTCGGGGTCAGCAAGGCTTCCGCATAGCTGCGTGCGTCACGGCCCCACAACGGCCCCCTGGCGGTCTCTTCGGAAACTTCATTGAGGTACGCAGGGAAGAGCTCATCACCGCCCACGCCAGTGAACAGCGTGTGGCGCCCGTTATCGCGCGCGGAAGCCCACAAGGCCGAGCAGGCTTCCAGATAGAACTCGCGGCAAAAGCCGTAGGGCTCGGCGGGCAGCGCCAGATCCAACCCCGGCGGAAACGCGGTGATGTCCACCGTATGGTCGGCAAGGCCGAGGCGTTCGGCGATACGTTGGCGGCGGTGCGCCTGCGGCGCACGCACCTCGCCATCAAGCAGGATGCCTTTGCTATCGATGTCGCGATGGCGCTGGGCGAGCGCCACCGCGACGGTCGCCGAATCCATGCCGCCACTGAGTTCCAGCGACGCCGCACCGTCGGGCCATGGCCGCAGTGACACCGCGCGCTGCAGTGCTTCCGAAAACCCGGGCAACCGGTCCTCGCCATCCTCTGCGGGTGGACCGCCCTCCTCCATCGCTTCGGGGTAGCGGTAGCGTGCCCGCCCCGGCTCGACGTGCAGCGATGCTCGCTCGGTGAGCAGCACCACACCGGCGTACAGCTGCCGCGCCGCGTACGTGGTGCGCAACGCCAGCTGATGGCTCGCCACTTCCGTATCAAGCAGCGCGGGGTAGCGAGCAAAGTCAGCCGAATCCCACGAGAGGGTGACCCGGTCATCCCCGACCGCACAATAGACCGGCGCGGTGCCGAGCATGCCGGCACGAACGCGCACGCGCCGTCCGGCTTGCGCCACTTCGACCATCACATAATCGAGCGGCCACAGCAGGCACGCCTGGTGAATGGCGTGATACGTCGCTTCATCACGTGCATCGACGATGGGACCGTGGACGTTCGCATGCCCGCCTGAATCGGCCTGACGCTCCCTGACCACCATGAACCATCGACCTGGCGCACGCACCAACACAGTCTCGAGCATGGGATGCGCGTACGGCGTCATACGGCTAGTCCCTAACCACAACGAACCTTCGCGCCACACCGGCTCAAATGACAGGTCGGCTAACGCCACTTCGGCCTTGATCACCCACGGACTCCCTCGACGAAAAAGCCGCCCCTGTAATGAGGCGGCTTCGCTTTCGTACAGCGGCTAGGAACGATGCCCGGGACTCAGCCCCAGTCGCCGCCACTGTGCGTGGAGCCGATGCGGCCAATATCGCCGACATCATCGATCTTCGGTGCCCACTTCATTGACGTGGCTGCAGGCTGCATCGGGCCATCCATCTGGATTCCGAAGAGGTTGACGTCGTGCATCGGCTGGTCGCGCTTTTCCATGTTAACGCTCCGAAGGTTGTTGGCCGCCCTACGCGGCTCATCGACCGTAGCATAGGGGTGGCAACGCGAGAGCGCCGAGGACTATGCATTATCGGAACGTCGGTCCCGCTAGTGGGCCAGATCCTTGAGCCGGGATGGGCCAAGAATATCGAAGCGCGCCACCAGGCCATCGCGCAGATGGAAAGCGTGTGTGACAGGCTCATCGAGGAGCACGTTCCCTTCGAGATCACGAACGAGCTGATGTACCTCCACCACGACGGCCCCGTCCGCCGCTGTCACGGTGCTTAACGGCGTAACGGTGGGATCGATCACGGACCATTGATAGGTCCAGTACGCCCTGACCGCATCGCGGCCGTGCACATGCGTTCCTTCCATCCCATTGGCCCACGCGACGTCATCCGCCATGGCCCCCAGCACGGCTTCGATATCCCGGCGGTTAAACCCATCATAGAGGCGGTGGATGAGTTGCTCGTCGTTGGTCATGGCTCATTCCCTGGTTGACAGCACGCCGCCACGCAGGGCCGGCACCATGCTGGATAGTCCGCCTGTTGGGCGCAACGGGCAAGCCATGCGCGACACCCCAGGCATTGGCTGTACCATTAGCAGTCTGCCCCACCCCATCAGGAACCCCCATGAACGTTTCCGTCGCCCCTGGCGTAGAAGTCGGTAACCGCCTGCCCTTCGTGCTCTTCGGCGGCATTAACGTGCTCGAGGACATGGATTCCACCCTGCACGCGGCCGCTCACTACGTCGACGTGACCCGCAAGCTGGGCATTCCCTACGTGTTCAAGGCGAGCTTCGACAAGGCCAACCGATCCTCCATCCATTCCTATCGTGGCGTGGGCCTCGAAGAAGGCATGCGCATCTTTGAGCGCGTGAAGGGCGAGTTCGGCATCCCGGTCATCACCGATGTGCACGAAATCTTTCAGGCGCCGATCGTCGCCGAAGTGGTCGATGTCCTGCAGATCCCGGCCTTCCTCGCCCGCCAGACCGATCTGGTCGTGGCCATTGCGAAGACGGGGCGCGCGGTAAACATCAAGAAGCCGCAGTTCATGAGCCCCACGCAGATGAAGCACGTGACCAGCAAGATCAAGGAAGCCGGCAACGAGCGCATCATCCTTTGCGAGCGCGGCGCACAATTCGGGTACGACAACCTGGTGGTCGATATGCTCGGTTTCCGCGAAATGGTGGAATCGACCGGCGGCTATCCAGCCATTTTCGACGTGACCCACAGTTTGCAGCGCCGCGATGCCGGCAGCGAAGCCAGCGGAGGGCGCCGTCGCCAGGTCGTGGAACTGGCTCGCGCTGGCATGGCGGTGGGCATCGGCGGTCTCTTCCTCGAGGCCCATGCCGATCCGGACCACGCCCGCTGCGATGGCCCCAGCGCGCTACCGCTGACAGCGCTCGAACCGTTCCTCGCGCAGATCAAGGCCATCGATGATCTGGTGAAGGGCTTCGCACCGCTCGATATTCGTTAGTTAGTGCACCCCACCGGCAGCACAGACGGCCTGGGCAACGACTGTCCAGGCCTTTGTGCCATGGGCCAGCCCCGGCCTACTAGCCGACCCAGTGAATATGGTTACCGAGCGCCGCCCAAAGCGCTCCCGCGCCCACGGCGCCCCAACTCCCGAGTTTCACCATTCCCCAGATCCGGTGTTCCCACGTCGCAAGCCTTCTGACCTCCAAGGCAAGGTCATTGACGGTAGAAGCGAGGGCCTTGATCGCCGATTCCACCGCATCGAAGCGCTTATCGACAGCATCAAATCGCCTGTCGACTGCTTCGAATCGCCGATCAACCGCTTCGAACCGTTTATCGACGTCATCGAAACGCTTGTCGATGGCTTCGAAACGCTTGTCGATAGCTTCGAAGCGCTTGTCGATAGCTTCGAAACGCTTGTCGACGGCCTCGAATTGCTTGTCGTGGGAATCGAAACGCTGATCATGGCGCGCAAGGATGCTCATGATCTCGACGTGCACTTCGTGATACGCGAGGCTACCTGCATATGACCTTGGCTTATTGACCTGAGCCCGCCCACAACCCCGTTTTGTTGCGCGAACGCTCATGCTTCACCTCCTTTGTATTGATAGCGCAATGGAGGTTACTGCCCTGATCAATCCCGCGTATGTAGGCGAACGCTCAAAGTTATTAGCCTAAATCTGACAAACATGTAGGTGCGACGTGATCAGGCGTCGTCCACGACCATCACAACCTTGCCAATCGCTCCACGACTCTCCAGAAACCGGTGTGCCTGGGCTCCGTCACGAAGCGCGTAAGTTGCCGCGATCTTCGGACGGAGTTCGCCACTTCGAATCTGCGCGAAAAGCGCTGCGGCACGCTCGCGCCGCTCACTCGCACTCGTGAGGACATTCCACAGATCACCGCCAGTAAGCGTCAGTGACCGATCCATGAGCAGTCGCGGATCGACGAGATCAGGATCGCCTGCCGCCATCCCGTAAAACACGACCGTTCCCCCGGTTCGTGTCGCCGCAAGGCTATCTCCCAACGTACGCCCGACCGAATCGTAGGCCACGTGGACGCCTTCGCCGTCGGTAGCCGCCAGCACACGCGCGACCAGATCGTCGTAGCCGAACACCTCGTTGGCGCCCGCGTCGCGTGCCGCCTGGCGCTTCTCATCGGATGACGCGACGCCGATGACGCGAACACCCTTCGCCCGAAGCATCTGCACCAGCAGCAACCCCACGCCGCCGGCTGCCGCGTGCACCAGGGCCACCTGCCCGGCCTTCGGATGGGAGCTGTCGGTGACGAGATACTGTGCCGTCAGTCCCTGAAGCAGAACAGCGGCCGCCGTTTCATATGAAATATCGTCCGGCAGCGGAATCAACTTGTCAGCATCCACGGCAACAAGCTCGGCGTTGGCGAAGGGCATATCGGCAAAGCCGACGCGCGTGCCCTTCGGAAACGGCCCATCGTCCGAAATGATGTCACCAGCGCCTTCATAACCAAGGACCCAGGGCGCGTCGCCCGCGAGGTGATAGGTGCCATTTCGGCGGTACACATCGGCAAAATTGAGCCCGACGGCCCGGGTGCGTACAAGCACCTGGCCGGGCTTCAGCGATGGATTCGCCACAGTCTCCCACTTAAGAACATCAGCACTGCCAAATTCGCGAAAGATAAGGGCTTGCATAGGGGAATCCTGAAAATCGGGGCGACCGAGCCGTGCATATTAACTCGTACCAATTTGCGAATCGCTCTCATTCTCAGGATAATCTCAGACTCATATCTCACGCCAAGCCATCCCGCCCTGGGTAGCCGGCCCCATACCAAGGCCCCCTACCCATGGACCCTCGCCTGTCCAGGCGCTCGCTTGCGCCTCGCATTTCTGCCCTTTGCTTCGCCCTGTCGCTCGCGTTCACCCACGCGGCCGTGGCCGCTGACAACAACGCCGACGCAGACCCCAAGAAAAAACGCTCGAACGCCACCGAGCTGGACAAGGTGGCCGTCGAAGCCACCACCACCGATGCGACCTCGGCGGGCAGCAAGATCGACATCCCCAACCTGGAAACGGCGCAGGCCATCTCGGTGATCCCGCGCCAGCTGATCGATGACCAGGGTGTGCGCCGCCTGCCCGATGCGCTACGAAACGTCGCTGGCGTATCGCGCAGTGACGTATATGGCTTCTTCGATGGCTTCAACATCCGCGGCTTCGATGCCTCGTCAGGTGCGACTTACCTGGACGGATTGGCACTTACCAATGAGATGGCCAGCACGGAGCTGGGCGGACTGGAGCGCATTGAAGTGGTGAAAGGACCGGCCTCCGGCCTGTACGGCCAGGGCCCGCTCTCGGGGCTGGTTAACCTGATGAGCAAGCGTCCGCGCAATGATGCGTTCGTGGATGTACGGGCGGCCGTCGGAACCGATGATTTCCGCGAGATTGGGGTGGATGCCAACACACCGCTTTCGAAGGATGGCCAATGGCTGGGTCGCCTCAATATCATCCGCCGCGAACAGGATTACTTCGTGGACGCGTCGGACGCAAAACGCACCTACATTGCGCCCGCACTGACGTGGGCACCGACCAGCGACACGACGTGGACCTTCCTCGGCACCTACCAGCACGACAAGCTTCATCCGTGGTCGCCGACAACGGCCTACGGCACCATCCTTTACAACCCGAACGGCCGGCTCCCCCGCGACCGCGCGGTGAACGACACGCAATTCCCCGCCGAGCAGACGCGCGATGCCAAGGCCATCGGCTGGCAGCTCGACCAGCGCATCACGGATTGGCTTTCGTTCCACCAGGGGGTGCGCTACGAGGATTTCCATAACTCGTGGGATCACTGGCTTTTCGCCAGCGGCTTGCACGAAGACGACATGCGCACGCTCGACCGCTTCTACTACGGCCCTTATAACGAGCACGGCCACTCTCTTCGCGTCGACAACAATGTGACGATCACGGGCAGCACGGGCGCCATCGATCACGAGCTGTTGGTCGGCATCGATTTTGCCCGACGCATGAACAGCTGGACCAACAACTTCGATTACGGCCCCTACCCGTTCGATGTCTACGCGCCGCAGTACGGCACCGTGCCCGGCCCGGTGAACCTGGACATCACACGCTCGCGCGGCGACACAAAACAGCTGGGCTGGTACGTGCAGGATCACGCCGTGTGGGGCAAGTGGTCGGCCACCTTTGGCGCCCGCATCGACAAGGCTCGCACCGGAACGGGCGAAGACACCACCCACGACACGGCGATCAGCCCGCGGGTAGGCCTTACCTATGCCATCAGTGACAGCGCCGCGTGGTACGCCAACTGGTCCAAGTCATTCAATCCACAGGGCGGCTACCCGCGCTGGGATGGTGGCACTGTGCCACCGGAGCGCGGGCGCGATATCGAGACGGGCTTCAAGGTGCAGTCCACCGACGGACGCCTGCATGGCATGGTCACCGCTTTCCAGCTGACCCGCCAGAACGTGGCCACGGAGGACCTCGATCACCCGAACTTCTACGTGGTGACGGGCGAACAGCGCAGCCGTGGCCTGGAGCTGGAAGGGGGCATCAAGCCTGTCGCCGGCCTGGATATCACACTGGCGTATGCATGGACCAAGGCCGAGATCACCAAGGACCACACGTTACCGACCGGTGTACGCCTGGCGGGCATCCCTCGCCATAACGCCAATCTGTGGGCAAAGTACATGGTGCAAGGTGGGGCACTTGCCGGATGGGGCGTGGGTGGTGGCATCAACTACCAAAGCGAACGCCTGGCAAGCAACTACGAACCCGTGGATCCGGTCTATGGGCGCCCGTTTGTCATGAAAGCCTACACACTGTTCGATGCGGCGGTTTACTACACCCATGGACCATGGGATGCGCAGGTCAACGTACGCAATGTGTTCGACAGGAAGTACTTCGTGACGGCTTCCAGCGATCGCACGGCATGGGGCTCACCGCGCAGCGTGATGCTGGAAGTGGAGCGGCACTTCTAAGACGGCGCCGCTCCGGTTGCGCCACATCGGCCTACAATAGGGGGCGTCGAACCGCCCCCTGGAGGCCGCCATGACGCTCTCAATCCGCCCCCTCATCGTCCTGGCGGCCGCCTGCATCGCCGCCCCGGCCCTTGCCTACAAAGACGACCCCGCCGCCGAGCTGGCGAAGATCACCAACGGCCGTATCGCCGGGAAGCCGCAGCGCTGCATCGACCTGCCCCAGGTGTACGGCACCCAGATCATCGACAAGACGACGATTGCCTACCGGATCGGGCCGACCTATTACGTCAACCAGCTGAAGTCGGGGGCCAAAGCACTTAACTCCGACGACCTGATGGTGACGAAGACGTTTGGCTCGCAACTGTGCGAAATGGATACGGTGGACATGGTGGACCGGTATGGCGGTGGGCGCCGTGGCTTTGCTGTGCTCGGCCCGTTCATCCCGTACAAGCTGCCCGCAAAAGATCACTGATAGCGGAGACGCAGGCAGCAACGCCACAAATACACACATTTGCAAATATCCCCAACTTGCCCCAACCTTGGGTAGGCGGCGCATGCCGCCTACCGATGAACGATGGGAGATGGGGATGTCGTGTTCCAAGTGGCCGTCAGGCCGTCGTGCGGCTTGCTGGGCCGGCCTCGCCATGTTGCTTGCCACTGCAGCCAACGCAGCGACACCCGCGCCGTCAACCGCGCATACGGTTACCTTCGACCGACACTCCCTGATCATCGATGGAAAGCCGACCTATATCTGGTCGGGCTCGTTCCACTACTGGCGGCTACCGAGCCCGGAATCGTGGAAGGACGTCCTGCAGAAGATGAAGGCCGCGGGCTTCAACGCGGTCGAGATCTACTTCGACTGGGGTTACCACTCGCCCAAGCGTGGCGTGTACGACTTCACCGGCATCCGCGACGTGGACCGCCTGCTCGACATGGCCCGCGATGTGGGGATCTATGTCATCGCACGCCCCGGCCCGTACATCAATGCCGAAACCGATGCCGGCGGCTTCCCCGGGTGGCTGGTCAGCACCGCGGGCAAACCCCGTTCCACGGCCCCTGAGTACACGGCGGCCTACCAGGAATGGATGACCCAGATCGACCGGATCATCGCCAGGCACCAGATAACCGACGGTCGCGGAACCGTCCTGCTCTACCAGGTCGAGAACGAGTTCTATAACGACTCCCCCGATGGAAGGGCCTACATGCAGGCCCTGGAAGACAAGGCGAGGGCCGATGGCATCACCGTGCCGCTGTTCGGCAACCACAACACCAACTTCTTCGAAGGCGTCGGCAAGCTCGACATGCCGGGGTACGACTCGTACCCCATGGATTTCGACTGCACCCGGCCGGACCGGTGGAACGCCGTCTACGACTTCGCCAGCGAACGGCGCGGCCTGAAGGATACGCCGCTGTTCTTTCCTGAGTACCAGGGCGGCGCATTCGATGTATGGGGTGGTCCGGGTTACGAAGCCTGCCGCAAGCTCACCGGCCCGGCGTTCGAGCGCGTGTTCTACGAAGCCACCATGGCTTCGGGCTCGACCATGCAGAACTTCTACATGACCTATGGCGGAATGAACTGGGGATGGCTCTCGTCTCCCGGCGTGTACACGTCGTACGACTACGGCGCGGCCATTACCACCAGCCGACAGCTCACGCCCAAGTACGATCAGCAAAAGCTGATCGGTTACATGACCCGCGCAGCAGCGCCACTCGCGCGCACCGATGCCGTGGGTACCTGGGTACCTGACAACCCCCGTCTGCGCGTGACCGCCCGGGTAAACCCTGACGATGGCACGCGTTTCTATATCCTGCGCCATGCCGATGCGGCGGATACGACCGACGATGCCACGCACCTGAAAATCGCGCTGGGCAAGAACGGCGACACAACCATCCCGCTGGCACCCGGCACGGCCATCCATATCAACGGCAGGGACTCGAAAGTTCTGTTGGCGAACTTCAAGTTCGGCCAGCAAGACCTCGTGTATTCAACCTCAGAGCTACTGACCCAACTGCATACCGGCGATCGCGATATCGCCGTGCTCTACGGCCGGCCGGGTGAAGATGGCGAAACTGTGCTCCGCTACGACGATCGCCCCACGGTCCGCGTCCTCGACGGCAAGGTCGAAACGCGATGGGACGCGGCCGCCCACACGCTCCGCCTCAACTACCGCCATGACGGGCTCGCCAAGGTGGAAATCAATGGGGGCAAGGCGCCGCTACTGCTCTTGCTGGGCGACAACGCCGCCGCGACGCGATTCTGGCAGCTCGGGGCGACAGACGAGCCCGTGCTGCTTCGCGGCCCTTATCTCGCACGCACGGCGGAACGGCACGGTGGTGTACTCGCACTCACAGGCGATGCCGACCGCGCTGGCGAGCTCGAGGTCTTCGCACCGACCGGCACACGCCAGGTGACCTGGAACGGCAAATCGCTGCAGACGACCGCCTCGGCGTCCGGCAGCCTGCTCAGCCGTATCGATGGGCCTTCACCCGTCGCCCTCCCCGCACTCGACGCATGGCACGTCACCGACGGCGCACCTGAAATCGCTACCACGTTCGATGACCGCGCCTGGCAAGCAACCGACCGCACCAGCACGCCGAACGACTATTGGGATCACAAGCTACCCATCCTCGACAGCGACGACTACGGCTTCCACCATGGCCACGTGTGGTACCGCGGGCACTTCACCGCTACTGGCAAGGAAACGGCGATCCAGCTCTCCGCGAACCTCGGCGTACACCTGGGCAACCATGGCATCTTCACCGCGTGGATCAACGGACACTTCCTCGGCAACAACCCCAGCGGCTCCCAGCAGTTTCCGATCGATCCAGCTTGGCTGAAAAAGGGCGGTGACAACGTCGTTTCCGTGCTGGTGGAAAATACCGGGCACCTGCAGGAAGAACACAACGGCGCGTTCCGCGAGCCACGCGGGCTCCTGTCGGCGAGGCTTGAAGGCTCGCAGGCGGTGATCCGCTGGAAGATCCAGGGCAACACGGGCGGTGAAGACCTGGTCGATCCGATGCGTGGCCCCTTCAACATCGGCGGCCTCTATGGTGAGCGCAACGGCTGGCACCTGCCGGGCTTCAAGGACAGCGACTGGGCCAAAGCCACGCTTCCCCGGACCACCGACAAGCCCGGCATGGATTGGTATCGCACGACGTTCAAACTGGATATCCCCGACGGCCAGGACGCCCCCATCGCCATCCGTATCCACGATGCCGTGCCTCTTCACTATCGCGCCATCGTCTTCATCAACGGGTGGCAAATCGGCCGTTACATCAGCGACGTGGGCCCACAGACGGATTTCGAGCTACCGCCTGGCCTGCTCAACCGGCATGGCGAGAACACGATCGCCATCGCCTCGTGGAGCACGGCGCAGGATGGTGGGCTGGGTGAGGTCACGCTTGTGATGCAAGGCAATTACACCACCGGCCTAAGGTGATCCGAGTTGCAGGCGCGCGCACCCGATCGCCAGCGAAATGACTGGACGGCTGTCGCAGGCGATTCATTCGGAAAACCTGCGCCTCAATACGCCCACGGCTTCAGCATTGCGATGTGCGATCTCGCGAAACGCAACGCTGACATCGTCGTGGTTTGCGACGCGCTCCCAGAACGTCGCTGCCCACGATGCAGCCCGCTGCCAGTAGCCCATGTCAGCAGGTACGGGCGTCGCGGGCTGAAACTCCCTGGGCACCACCGCACCATTGCCCGCGGGGCGATACAACATGGGAAGCATGTCATAGCTTGGCGCAAGCGTAAGCGGCAAGGCATCGTCCAGGAAGAAACCAAGATTGCCGAAGTGCATATCGGCATTGGCGATCATGCGGCCAAACCACCAACGCTGCCTTACGCCGGCTTCGGTTGACGCATCCACCCAGTCGCCCTTGAACATCCGTGATGCGGCACCCGCCCAAGTATCCCGCTCGCCATCGTGCGCATCACTCCAGGCGGCCAGCGTCACAAAGCCCCGGCGGCCATATGCGCCTATGCGATCGAACCGCGTGACTTCGAGGCAAAGCCTGCCGCCGGACCAGATCAATTCGCTGCGGGCACTCGGGTGCTCATTCTCCGCCAACACCTCGCCCGCGAGGTGTTCGCATATCAAGAGATCTGCCCAGCGCCGGCCGGCCGGATCATCCACATTTTCGCTGAACTTGACGATCACATGGCGGATCGACCCGTCGTCGTCCATTACTCGCGCTGTGAACTTGGGTTGCTCACCTGCAGCGGATGACCCCACAGGTTCGCCCGCCAGGGCACTATCGGCCCGACGCGAATACTCTACCGTGCGCGTGGCCGAAGGAATGGCCGCTGCCGCCGGGCGCAATGCACGGTCAAGACCGCTCGTACCCAGGACAAAATTCCCGGGACTGTCTTCGCCATGGCGCAATAGTGCAGCGAGCACCGCATCGTCGTTCCAACGAAGGATATCGTTGGGAAGCCCCAACTCACGAGCCCACTGCTGGGCAAATTGGCGTCCAAGAAAGCCCTGCGGCCGCTGGTCGTCGAGAAACCAGGGAACACCTGGGAAATGGCCATCGATAAATTCGCCCCTGAGCCAGTCGGGACGATGCTCCGCCATGAGGACGCTTCCTCCGCCATAAAGCGCGACGAGGTCACCAAGCGCATGCGGACGTCCTTGAGCATCGATGCGATACAAAGGCCACGCAGAACCGAGGCCATGTACGTCGCGCACGACGGCATACTGGGAGCGCCGTGCCTTGCCGATACGCACCACCTGGCCTTCCAACGTACCGAGGAGACGGGACATGGAGGGCTGACTCACGCCTATGACCGCCGCCAACTCGGCAGCACTGGACGCCCCTTGCAGGCGCAGGAAGTCCATGATCGCGGCAGACTGGCGGGTGCTTGAGGCCATGACTGAATAGATACTTGAATACATAATTCAAGTCAATATTCATATTTATCAGTAACCTATTCTCACACTTGATGAGCATATCGAATAGATTTTGAATAGATTATCCAAGTGGCGGCATCGAGATTTCAAACCGGAACTAGTCGGCGGACGAGCAAAGTCCCGGTGAGCGACCCGGCATCGCTGCTTGTAGCAGCGATGCCACGAGACTAGCCATCTTTCGACGGCACGCCGGCGATGGCGGGCACAAGGACCGATTCCACGTGCACATCACGGTGGACAAACAGCAGAGCGCGGACGTCCACGTGCGCTTTCATCCCTGTAGCCACAAAGCCGGCCGCGGGGGTGGGCGCAAAGTCGTAATCGAAATCGATGACCTTCACGTTCGCAAAGAAGCCACCCACGGGCTTCTGCAGGCGCAAGGCAATGTGGCTTATATACGGATGCCCCGAGGCATCCATGATGACCTCGGCCGTTCCGTCGTAGCTTTCCTGGTCATCACCATCGGAGGTGACGTGCGCCTTGCCCGTGCCCATGGAGCCCTTCGGCACGGTGCGCGTCGTGAACGTGTAAATCATGCGATCGGGATCACCGGCAGCGCGCCTGGCGTCGTTACCGACCACCGATTTCAATACCGCATAGGAAGGCAGCGCCTTCGACGGCTCCTTGCGTGGATCGACCACCTCTGTCTCGGTCTCGGGTTCATCGCCACCCTTGACCTGCGAGGTCGTCCGCACCACGCCGTTTACCTCGGCCACGGGAACCGCCGGGCGCCCGAGGGCCTCGGCCAGTAGCGCATCGTTGGCTGAAGCCGCCGATGCCAACCCAAGTGCCGCCAGCCCCACACAGCGAATCCGTCTTAACATGGCCACTTCTCCCCATGACGCTTTCAGACCCGGAGACACTATCCGCAGACCCAGGACGGCTCATGCCCCAGAGGTCACCGGGTGCCATCAGTCACAGGCCATGCGGTGCGCAGGCCCTCTATTCGCCAACCCGCGCACAAAGCCCGCGACCCACCCATTTTCCCGATAGACCGCCCCGGCGCCGCCGCGTATGCTCCGGCCCCAAGGGGGAGTCCATGGACGAAAAAAAGAAGAACATCCTGCACGTGCGGCCGCCGAACTTTACGTCGGGCGTGGCCACGGGCATCGCGATCACCGGGCCGACGGATGATGGCTTCGTCCATCTGCACTTTTTCCGGGAAACCCAGCGCATCACGCACGATGACGTGCCATCACGCTCGCCGGCGCCGAACGAAGTGGAGTTCGCCTGGGGGCGTGCCGAGCCGCACATCCACCCGCAGCGGGAAGAGCTTGCCGTCGTTTCCGTGCCCATGGGCCGCCTCCAGCTGATGGCGCAGGCACTGGGCCGTGCCGCGCAGTTCGTCGAATCCATCAACGAACCTCCGGTCCGCGGCCCGAACAAGGTGGCGTAGGCCGCTACTCGCCCGGGCCCTTCCGGTCGTTTTCAGCGGCCACCTGTTGGAAGTCGAGGTCGCGCTCGAGGTAATGCAGCAGCTCATCGTGAATGTGCCCTGCCCGGTGCAGGCGCAGCAGCTCCACGCGCCCGGCAGCGATGGCCGCCAGCACCACGTCGTAGTGGGCCTCGCGGTCATCGGTGATTGAACGCCGCTCTTCGACCACGCGACGCGCGATATCGGCGCGGTAGGTGTATTGCTCCAACAGGCGCGGATGGATCAGCTTCCCGCTGGCGTCATAGGCGTGCGCCTTGACCGCCTCCAGCTGGGCCGCATCCACGTGCAGGTACGCCTGCATTTCGTTGAGGTGGTTACCCTCGACATGAATGTTGCGATCGAGGCCCAGCCAGCGAATCACCGGGCCGATGGTGCCACCCTGCACCACCACGGTGACCAGGATGGTCGCAAACGCCGCGGCCAGCGTCAGGTCGCGACCGGGCATGTTCTCCGGCAGGGAGAGCGCGATAGCCAGGGTCACCACGCCACGCATGCCCGCCCAGCCAAGTAGAAACGTCGATTTGGGCGATGGCGGTGAAGGTTGCTTACCGAACGCGCGGAGTACCGGCACGCGCAGGTAATCGGTGGCATAAACCCAGACGAAGCGCGACACGATCACGGCGGCGAGCACGCCCAGGATAGGCACGCTCAACTGGTCCAACGTGTTGCCGATACCACCCAGGCGCTCAATGACACCACGCAGGGAGAAGCCGATCAGGATGAAGACCAGGGCCTCCAGGATGAAAATCATCACCGCCCAGAACGAGCCGCCACGAACGCGCGCGATGGCCGAGAACACCTCGTGCTGGAACCAGCCAAAGATAATGCCGGTAGTGACCACCGCCATGACGCCGGAAACATGGAACGCCTCGCCACCGATATAGGCTGCCCACGGCGAAAGGCACGACGCGGTGACCGCAAGGAACACATCATCAATGCGGCGCAGGACCAGCACGACAAGCGCACCCACCGCAGCGCCAATGGCAATACCGCCAAGGGCCAGCCCCGCGAAGCTCATCAGCGCACCGCTGGCGCTGAATGCCCCTGTCAGCGCCGCGGCAACGGCAAACCGGAACAACACCAGGCCCGTCGCATCGTTGAGCAGGCTCTCGCCTTCAAGCAGCACCATCAGGCGGCGCGGTAAACGGACCTTGCCCAGCACGGCCTTTGCGGCGACCGCATCGGGCGGGGAGACCACTGCACCCAGCGCGAAGCACGCCGCCCACGGCAGCGACGGCACGATCCAGTGCACGGTGGCGCCCACCACCAGGGTGGTGAACACCACAGCCCCCACGGCCAGCCAAAGGATCCCGCCAAGGTAGCGCCGGAAATCGGACCACACCGTGTAGTACGCCCCATCCATCAGCAGCGGCGGCAGGAACACGATAAGCACCAGCTCCGGGTCAAAGCTGACCGCGGGCACCCCCGGGAGGAAGGCAATGCCGGCGCCGCCGGCCAGCAGCGCGGCAGCCGTGGGCAAGCGCAGCTTCCGGGCAAGAAGCTCCAGCGCCACGATGGCTACGAGCAGGATGAGGACGAACTCGAAGGTCGTGGTCGATGACATAGCGGGATTTCAGTAGACGATGCCCGGAGCATACCGTCATACAATCCCCGCATGATTGAACATACGCCCGATACCCTCGCCGCCGAAGAACAGGCCCTGCAGTTCGATCGTTTCACGCTGGAAATGGCGTGGGCGATCGGCGATGCCCTACGCACGGCGGCGCTGGAACGCGGCGCTACCGTAGCTCTCGATATCAGCCTGCGCGACAGGCCACTGTTCCACACGGCCCTGCCAGGCACCGACATCTCCCACGCCAGCTGGATCCGGCGCAAGCGCAATACCGTCCTGGCACTGGGCACCAGCACGCTGGCCGTAGGCATGAAGCTGGCCAGGGCCGGCCAGACGCTCGAAGAACGTTATGGCCTGGCACCTGCGGATCATGCCAGTGATGGTGGCGGCTACCCCTTGCGACTACGCGGGCTGGGGGTTATTGGGGCCATCACGGCATCGGGGTTGCCATCGGTGGACGATCATCAGCTGGTGACGCGGGTGCTCGCGCGGTTCGTTTGAGGGACTCGGCTGGCCAAACAGGGCCCGTTCGTACACGATTTGCGGACACATAGGCGCGCTACGCTTGGACTATGAGCCACCGCGACGACCTTCAGGCCATGCTCGACCGCCTCGACACCGAGGTGGCGACCGGGCTGCGTGACAATCCTGACCCGGATGCCTTCTGGCCCACCTTCGCCACTCAGTCGAACATCGTGCTGGAAGCGGCGGATCCGGACCACTTCGACTGGGTGAGCTCCGAGATATCGGCCATGCTCGCGCGTTACGGCATACCCGTTCCCGAAGCCTGACCCTGCCGGAAGTCACGATTTACCTGCCATGGTGCCTTTGCCAGACTCGGGCGATCGTCCCGAGCCCAAAGGCCCATGCCCATGCGACCCACGCGCCCTGCCCTCCACTTCGCCAGGACCGCCTTGTCGGTCGCCCTTGGCGCCACCGCCCTCGCCATGCTTGCGGCACCCGTTGCTGCCCAGGCCGTGCTTACGCCTGAGCAGAAGGCAGCGATCGCCAAGCGCAACGATACCGAGCAGAAGCTGGAAGACATCGCCGTCATCGACCGCAAGGTGATGGTGAAGATGCGCGACGGCAAACGGATGGCCGCGGATGTATACCGGCCGAAGAACGCCACCGGCAAGGTGCCGACAATCTTTGTGCGTACCCCATACAACTTCAATTTCTGGGATGTGAAGCTCGGCGCGCCGCGCGACATGACACGCCAGCTCGAAGCGGTGAAGCGCGGCTACGCGTACATCGACATGAACGAGCGCGGGCACTATTTCTCCGAGGGCAACTACGAAATCCTCGGTGCACCGCTTTCCGATGGCGTGGATGCGGTGAACTGGATCACCTCGCAGCCGTGGTCCAACGGCAAGGTCGGCACCACCGGCTGCTCCTCGACCGCGGAATGGCAAATGGCCGTGGTGGCGCAGAACACCCCGGGCCTGGCCACGTTCAACGTGCAGGGTTTCGGCGCCGGCGTGGGCCGCGTAGGCCCGTACTTCGAGCAGGGCAACTGGTACCGCGGCGGCGCCGTGCAGATGCTCTTCATCGCCTGGCTCACCAAGGAACAGAACCAGGTACGACCCTCGTTCCCCGCTGGCACCTCGCAGGCCGACCTGATCGCCGCGTCCAAACTATTCGATCTCGACTCGCAGCCACCGGAAATCGACTGGGACAAGGCGTTCTGGACGCTGCCCGAGAAGGACATCATGAAGAAGGCCGGCGGCCCCAAGGGCATCTTCGCCGATGCCATGGATGTGCCCACCGGCGGCAACATGATCGCGCGCACGCCGAACAGCCCGGCCTGGTACAAGGGCGGCCTGTGGCACGACAACATGAAGATCAACAAGCCAGGCCTGTGGTTCATGAGCTGGTTTGATGTGTCGGTGTCGCCGAACCTGGCCGCCTATAACCATGTGCGTGCCACGGCACCGAAGGATGTGGCCGACCAGCAGTACGCCGTGATCTCACCCTCGCTGCATTGCGGTTATTCGCGCGCCACCGAGCACACCATGATCGGCGACCTGGACGTGGGTGATGCCCGCTTCGACGTGGATAGCCTGGTCTACGGCTGGTTCGACAAGTGGCTCAAGGGCGTGGATAGCCCGGTGATCGATAAGCAGCCCAAGGTGATGTACTACGTGATGGGCGAGAACAAGTGGCACAACACGCAGACCTGGCCGCCGGTCGGCGCCGTGACCCGTGACCTGTACTTCACCAGCGGCGGCAAGGCCAACACGCTCTACGGCGATGGCAAGCTTGTCGATGCCGCGGGCGGCACCGACCACCCGGATACTTTCCTCTACGACCCGATGAACCCGGTGACCACCTTCGGCGGTGGCGGCTGCTGCCAGGGCAACGCGGTGAAGTTTGGTTCGTTCGATCAGAACACCCAGCTCGCTCGTAACGACATCCTCGTCTACGACTCCGAGCCGTTCAAGGAAGGTACGGAAGTGTCCGGCCCGATCACGGTCACGCTGTACGTCTCCTCCGACGCGAAGGACACCGACTTCACCTTCAAGGTGATGGACGTCTACCCGGATGGCCGCGCGTTCAACCTCACCGAAAATATCCAGCGCATGCGCTACCGCGAGGGCTACGACAAGCCCCCGGTGTGGATGAAGGATGGCGAGGTGTACAAGGTCACGTTCCAGCCCATCGACACCAGCAACTTCTTCTTCCCGGGCCACAAGCTGCGCGTCGCCGTGTCCAGCAGCAACTTCCCGCGCTTTGACCGCAACCTCAACACGGGCGGCAACAACTACGACGAAACCAAGGGTGTCATCGCGCACAACGCCGTGCACCACGACGCGGAGCACCCGTCGAAGATCACCTTCACGGTGGTGCCCCGCCAGTAACCCTTGACGTTGGCCGGCCCCGGGGCAGCCCCCTGGGCCGGTACAGCCACGCAGGCCGAGCTGGCCGTCGCCACGACAAAGCCACCGTTCAGCGGATGCAGGTAGCCAAACAGGCTACTGAAGCAGTAAAGAATCGCAAGCAACAGACTCATGACAGGCTCCTTCGTCACATGGCGCGGAAGATGGCCATGAACGGCTGGCTCACCGTGAGGGTTTCAGGGCGCCCGCGCAGGTGCAGGCAACCACGGCCACCGTCATCACGCTCCACCGAGGCGACCTGGCGGAGATTGACGATGGTGGAGCGGTGGATCTGCCGGAACGTGCGCGGATCCAGGTGTTCAAGCAACTCGCGAATGGGCTTGCTCAGCAGCGCATCGCCATCGGCGGTGGCCACGAGCGTGTACTTGTTGTCCGCACGGAAATAGATCACGTCTTCGACCATGATCAGCCGCGTCGCCCGGCCGGTGCTGGCCGTGATCCACGTGAGCGGCACATCCGGCGTGGCATCGAACTGATCGCGCATATCCTTGGCCAGGCGCCCTGCCCGGCTGGCGTGTTTCTCGGCATCGGCCAGGCGGCTACGCAGGCGTTCCACGGTCTGCGCCAGCCGCTCCGCACTTACCGGCTTCAGCAGGTAATCCACCGCGCCGCGCTCGAACGCATCCACGGCGTACTGGTCGTACGCTGTAATAAACACGACCAGCGTGCGCGGGCTGGCATCGGCCGCCGCTGCCGCCACTTCCATGCCGGTGAGGCCCGGCATGCGTATATCGAGGAAGGCGATGTCAGGCTGGTGCTCGACCACCGCATCCAGGGCCTCACCGCCATCCTCCGCCACCGCCGCCACCTGCAAGTCCGGCCATGCCTTGGCCAGCTCCCGCTGCAGTGCTGCGGAAAGCAGCTTTTCATCTTCGGCGATGATGCACTTAGGCATGCGCCGGCTCCGTGATCGGCAGCGTGATCGTGGCAGCCACGCCGCTCGGGAAATTGTTTCCGATCGTAAAGGTCGCCGCATTGCCATAGGTAAGGCGCAGGCGCTCACGCAGGTTCTTCAGGCCAATTCCGGTCCCGGTGCTGTCGGTACGCAGGCCCAGGCCGTCGTCGGCCACGGTGAGTGACAGGCCGGTGGCATCGCATGCAGCACGGATCCACACCCCACCACCACCGGGCTTCGGCTCGAGGCCATGCTTGATGGCGTTCTCCACCAGGGTCTGAAGCATCATCGACGGCATGGCGTAGGCCTGGCATACGACGGGCACATCCACGTTCACGACCAGCCGCTCACCCATGCGCAGGCGCATGATCTCAAGCCACGCGATGCTGCGCTCGAGTTCCTGGCCCACGGTGGAAAGCGAACCGTCGGTGCGCGGCAATGAGCGGCGCAGGTAATCGATCAGGTGGCCCAGCATCTTGTCGGCGCGCGCGGGGTCGGTACGCACGAGTTCCTGGGCGCTTGCCAGCGTGTTGTAGAGGAAGTGCGGCTCCACCTGCGCCTGCAACAGCGAGAGTTGCGCGGCGGTGAGCTCCTTTTCCATGGCGGTTTGCCGTGTGTCGGCACGCTCACGGTTGCGGCGCTCGGTGATCCGTTGGGTCAGCGCACGTACCAGCGTCTCGGCCTGTTCGAGTGACACACCGCCGTCAGGATTGAACCAGTCGCTCCACGCCCCGCTATCCGGCTCGCAGACAAAGAGCACCGTGCAGGCCCCTTCGCCTGGCACCACCGAGGCACTGATCCGCGTGTTGCGCTCAAACGGATCCCTTGGGCGGCGTTTGCGCAGCGGCACCGGCTGGGCCTGCGGTTCGACGATCGAATGGCGAATGATGCCGCGCACCTGCAAACCACCACGTGCCGCGGTCACATCCTGGATATCCGGCAATGCGCGCACCACTTGCTCGACCAGATCGAGCGTTTCATCGGCACCATAGGGGACTTCGACGCGACGGCGCTGGCGGTTGGCCACGGTCTCCGGATCGATGCGGCCGGCAATGGTACGCACGCGGTAGAGATGGCTTACGCCCCGCCCCAACGCCAGCAACAGGCCTGCGAACCAGATGAGTGTGAAGATGGTTGGGAAATCCCGGCTGACATCCATGGCCTGCCAGCACACCAGCATGACGCACAGCGCAGCGATCCATGCGGCGATCAGGCGGGCGAGGAAACGAATGCTGGCCATGCGTGGCACTCCCTTGAAGATGGCGGCGAGCATACGACGGCGCATCCAGCGCAGGGGGCCCAGCCCGACGAAACGCCATGAGAGCCGACGAAACCGGCGCCCGGGCCCGGCCCAGGGGTGGCGCGGCGCAGCATGACGCAGGTCGGCGCATGGTCCATGCTCGGGAAACGGCTCGAAGCGGTGGGGACCGCGAGCCTCGACCAAGGGGTTAATGCATGGCTTTGTTGCTCATCGTTTTCGCTGTCGTCGTTCTTGCCATCTATCTCGGCATCCAGCTCCTGCCGAAGAACCATCCTTCCAACTGGCTACTGGGCATCGTGGGTGGTGCCTGCCTCGTCCTGGCCTGGTATGCCATTTTCCGGCCAATGCTCATCGCCTCCGGTGGCGATCCGTCGCTTGCCACGCTGGGCCTCACGTCCGCCGGCATCGTCTCATGCACACTCGGCATCGTTTGCCTGGGCGTATGCGTCTGGCGCGACCCGGCGCGCTTCTGGATGCTCTCCATCGTGTTCATTGGCGTGATCGGCGCCACGCAGGTCACGGCTTGATGCGAAAGCCGCCGGCTCAGGCGCCGGCGGCTGCTAACAGGTGGCGGTAGTCGCGCGCGGATAGCACGGCCTGCCCATCGCGAATTTCAAGCACGCCCTGGGCACCGAACGGCAGGGTCCACTTGTCGGGACCGTGGCCAAACGCGAGCCCACGCAACATCGGCAGGCCGCACGCCTGGCCAAAGCGCTCCAGCGCGTGGTCGATATCGTAGCCGTTGTCGTACTCACTAACGCGCTGCCCACCCAGGCCGCCCAGCAGGATGGCTCGCTGATGCTTCAGCACACCACCCAGCAGCAGCTCGTAGAGCATGCGCTCGATACGGTAGGCCTGCTCGCCGGTTTCCTCGATGTACAGGATCCCGCCTTCGACGACCGGCATGTACGGCGTGCCCACCAGGCTACACAAGGCGGACAGGTTCCCGCCCCATAAAGTGCCTTCAAGACGCAGCGGCGGCGCCTCCTCGCAGCACGACCAGCCAACATCCATGGCAGGCCCTTCGAGCGCCCGCCAGAACTCACGCCAGGTCGTCTCGCGCAGGTAGCCCCCACCAAAGTCCTGGACCAGCATGGGGCCGTGCAGGCTGCCCACCCCGCAGCGGGCCAACATGGCGCACTGGATCACCGTGAAATCGCCGTGGCCCACGAGCACGCACTGCCCGTCCGCGAACCGGGCCTTCAGGCCGTCGTAATCGAGGCGATCCAGGAGCGCGATCGCGCCGTAGCCCCCGCAGATCGCCATGGCGACATCGGGAAGGGGATGATCGGGATCGGCCAGCCGGTTGATGTCATCGGCCCGCTCGGCATCGCTGCCGGCAAAACGCAGGGCCACGCGATCGACCACGTTCCCGCCGAGCACGGTGTGCCCCGCGGCTTGCAATCGTTCGATGGCGCGCTGGCAAGCGGCACGGTCCTCGGCGTAACCGGACGGAGCTATAAGGCGGATATCAAGTCGTTTCGGCATGTGATGCAAGCTTGGACTTGCATTACCAATACCGCTACGCCCGGAGAAAGGCAACCGTAAGTTGGCTGCACCGCGATTCACGGCCACACCGCCCGTCACCGGCCGCGGCCCAGGCCAGTGGCAGACGAGGCACCAGCACGCTTGGGCAAAGAAAAACGCGCCGCTCGCGCGGCGCGTGAAAATGAGGAAACCACCTGACGATTCACCGTTACACCCCTGACCAACGTGCCCATCCCGGCACTCGGCATTTATTAGAGGTGGAACACGTGCGGTTAGCTGTTCAATTGTGGCACGACGCTACGCTGAAACGGCATGGACGCCCTGCCGGCCTCAGATGTCGTCGACCTCCTCCATGGCCAGGTCGTCCGGCACGCTCCGCGTCAAGGTCTCGCGCGGTTGCTCACCGAACACGCTGCGATATTTCTCAGCAAAACGCGACAGATCCCACATGCCACAGCTGAGCGCGACCGACTTGACCGAGCGGCGCCCCGCCTCCGCGGTAACGAGACTGCGGTGGGCCGTGCACAGGCGCAACATGGCAAGGTACCGGTTGGGCGGAATACCCAGCAGGTCATCGAACGCGTAACGCAGGCCACGCTCGCTGGCCCCTGCCGCCTGGCAGAGTTCCTGCGAGTAGATATCGCGGCGAAGGTTGGCACGCATGAAGCGTTCGGCGCGGCGCATCACCTGGTAGTGGGCCCGACGGCCACGGGAGGCGACCGGCCGGTCCTCCGATGAGGAAGACAGCGCGACGCGGATATGCTCGTCGAGCAGATCCTCGACTGGTGCGAAGCCGTCGTCCTCGCCGTCGCGCACGCGATCGCGGATCTGGCGCCAGGCCCTCTTGAGCGGCTCGGAGTTCACCGCGAACAGGCGGAGACGCTGTGCCGCCATGTCGACATCGGCGTGATCCGACGCCATGAATCGCGAGCGGAAGCGCGCATAAGGTGCGACGACCAGCGTAAAGCGCGTACCCCGTTCAAACATGAAATCGGTGGGCGTGCCACGCAACAGCGTCACCGCCATTTCCGATTCAACGCCCACTCCCTGGCACCAGCTGCGCTCACCCGCTTCGTGCATGTAAATGAGCATGCAGGAGTCATCGGGCACCGTGAGTGAGCCACGAACATCGAAATCCAGGTGGGCGGTGAAATACGAAACACCGTCATGGGTTCGCGACGCGACCGCAGCGCGCGGTCGCGCGGGGCTTAGCGTCAAGAGATCAACCTCGCATACGCCCATGGCTGCGCCTAGCGTGACGAGATCAAAGTCCTCGAGTCCTTGTACGTCGATCGGCCGCGTCATGCCTGCCCCTCCGACGTCGCGTGGTTGATGTGAACAGCACCCCTCATGCCGCCGCCATTGGTTGATCCACTCCACTGTCCCATACGCACCCCCGCGTTGATCCAGGCAGGCCGGGCGCCTGCACGTTACTCCCTGGGCACCGTGGCTATCCGTCCGAAAGGACAGCCCCCGGCGCTATAACTAACTGTGTATGCGAGAAAATGCCAGCAGTTTGTGAAAGTGCCGAATTCGCTTAGGGGTCGTCAGAAACATTTGATGAAACTGGCAAAAGCGCTGCTTGTGCGAGCCCCGAAACCACGCCAAGGGAGGGGTCGCCGTGCACCACCGGGATTCCCGGGAAGCTCAATGCCACCCGGTCGCGCACCTGCGGCGAGCGCGAGGTGCCGCCCGTGAGGAAGATGCTGGCGGGGGCATCGGCGATATCGCCGTGGGCTTCCGCAAGAAGTCGCGCCATACGGTCGAGGAAATCCTCCGATGCCGCATGGAAATCGCCACCCTCCACGTGGATCGCGAGGCCCGGCTCAATGAAATCCAGTTCGGCAGTGACCCTGTCCGTGCTGGAAAGCTCGATTTTCATGCGCTCGGCCTGCTGGTTCAGGCGAGTGGTGGCACCCGTGCCCTGTAGCGCACGCAGGCGCGACGCAAAGGGCTCATCCACGCGCCGGTAATCCTGCTTGCGGAACTCGCGCTGCTTGGGCAGGTTGTGCACGCTCGCGGCCTCTACGAAGTGGTGCACGGGCACGCCCGAGATGTCCTTGCCGAAGTGTGGCATGAGGCTATGCAGGCTCATGCCCACGTCCAGGTCGGTGCCGCCGCGAGGCAGGCCCCAGCTGCGGTGCATGACCGGCCGTTCGCCGGCGCCCAGCTCGGCATACGCAACGTCGGTGGTGCCACCGCCAATATCCACGATGAGCGCACGCTGCCGATCCGCCAGAGACAGGTGGTAATGCATCGCTGCCGCGGCGGGCTCCTCCAGGAACGACACGGCATCGAATCCCGCGATGCCCGCCGCTTCGCGCAGAATGCCCAGGGCCTGCTCACCGCCCGCAGGCCCCATCGAACTACGGAATTCCACGGGGCGGCCGATCACCGCCTCGCGCACCGGCGTACCGAACTGGCGCGTGGCCGTCAGGCGCACGTGCTCCAGGATGTGCGCAGCGATGCTGACGATCGTCTTGCGGACCCGCGGATCCAGCTTGTAGCCGAACATGGACTTGGGCGATTCGATGAGGTTGCCGGTGCCCTCCTCCAGATAAGCCTCGACGGCAGCCTCGCCGAACAAGGCATCCTGGAAGCTCGCGACCGAGGACGAGGCCGCTTCGCGAATGCGTTCCTCCATCCACTGGCGGCGCACCACGCGGATCGCATCGCGGCGGACATCGCCGTCGGAGCGGGGTGAGCGACCCGTGCGGCGCTCATCGGCACGGGTGGCACGCATGAGGGTATCGACCTGCGCCTCGAGCGCGGGGGTCAGCACGAAGTCATCGAAATCGGGCACCACCTCGGGGAAGAACACGGCGGTGCGGAACTGGCGCTCCTCGCCAAAGCGGACAAGCTGCAGCTCGCCATCCACGACGGCCGCGGCGGCGGAGTAGCTGGTTCCGAAGTCGATGCCGATACGCATGGCGGGGCCTTTCCGAGCGGGGAAAACCGTCCATTATGACCTGCCCGCGTATCAGGCGACAGCGGGACGGTTGCGGCTACACTCGGGGTTCGAGCCACGAACGCCATAGGGAATCCCCGACCGATGCGCCGAATTGCCCTCGCCTGCCTGTCCGCCCTGGCCCTGGCCGCCTGCCAGAACCACGATCAGGACAACACCGCCCCGGCCGCCGCCAGCACCGCGCCGGCGAAGCCCTCCACGGCGCCGCCACCGCCCCTACCCGCCGTCGCCAACGAGAAACACGATTTCACCCCCGAGATCACGGCTGGCGATTTCGCCGCGCACCTGCGGGTCATTTCCTCGGATGAGTACGACGGCCGCAAGCCAGGCACGTTGGGCGAGCGCCTGACGACGAACTACATCATCGAGCAGTTCAAGCGGATGGGCGTGGAGCCGGGCAACAAGGGCGAATGGGTTCAGACGGTACCGGCGGTTTCCACCGAGCTCACCGGGCAGGACAGCCTTAAGCTCGACGTCGCCGAAGGGGGCGGCACCGAATCGTTTGCCTTCGGCAACGACATGGTCGTCGGCACCCTGCAGGCCAAGGCGGACGTGGCGCTCAAGGATTCCGACATCGTGTTCGTCGGCTACGGCGTGAACGCACCGGAGTCTCAGTGGAACGATTTCGACGGCGTGGATGTGAAGGGCAAGACCCTGATCGTGCTGGTCAACGACCCGGGCTGGAGCGGCAACGACCCGAAGCTGTTCAAAGGCCGCGAGATGACGTACTACGGCCGCTGGACCTACAAGTACGAAGAAGCCGCCCGCCAGGGCGCGGCCGCCGTCTTCATCGTGCACCAGACCGAGCCGGCCGCCTACGGCTGGAACGTGGTTCGCAGCGGCTGGACCACGCCGCGCCTGGACCTGCCCGAAAGCGAAGACCCGGCACCACGCCTGCCGGTCGCCGGCTGGCTTACCCATGAATCCGCACAGCGCTTGTTCGCGAAGGCCGGCAAGAATTTCGACGACCTGGCCAAACAGGCCGACGTGCGCGGGTTCAAGGCCGTACCGCTCGACGCCAAGGCGAACATCGAGCTTCATAGCAACATTACCCATTCGCTCAGCAACAACGTGATCGGCATGGTCAAGGGCAGCGAAAAGCCCGGCGAGGCCATTGTCTACACCGCGCACTGGGACCACCTTGGTCACGACCCTAACCTTAAAGGCCATCAGATCTACAACGGCGCGATCGACAACGGCACAGGTATCGCCGCCCTGCTCGAAATCGCCGGCAAATTCGCCCAGGACAAGCCCAGGCGTACGGTCGTATTCGCCGCCGTGACCATGGAGGAATCCGGCCTGCTGGGCTCGAAGTATTACGTGGCACACCCGCCCTTCCCGCTCAACAAGACCGTCGCCGACATCAACATGGATGCGCTTGCGATCATCGGGCCAACCCGGGACATGAAGGTCACCGGTATGGGCCAGGGCACGTTGGAAGATACGCTGGCCGAGGTATTGAAGGCCGATGGCCGCGTGGTCAGTGGTGACGATACCCCTGAGAAAGGCGGCTATTTCCGCTCCGATCACTTCAACTTTGCGAAGGCGGGTGTTCCCGCATTGGCCTCTGGCGGTGGCATCGACATGGTGACCGGCGGCAAGGCCGCTGGCCGCGCCGCAGCCGAGGATTACAACAAGAACCGTTACCACCAGCCGACCGACGTGTACGACATGCGCTGGGATTTCACCGGCGTGATGCAGAACGTCAACGCTTACTACAAGGTAGGCGAAAAACTGGCCAACAGCGATGAATGGCCGACATGGAAGGACGGCAGCGAGTTCAAGGCCATCCGCGAAAAGTCCCTGAAAAAGTAATGTAGGAGCGCGAAAGCACGCTCCTACACGAGCAGGCGATGAATCAGTAATTCACCTGCAGCTGCGCCCGCACCAGCTTGCCATCAATCCGCTTGTACGGCGCCGCACTTACATCGGTGCGGCGCATGTTGGCAAAGGCCACCGCCAGCTCCACCGCACTGCTCGGCTGCCACTCGACGCCCGCCTCCAGCTCATCTACCTCCATCTTCGGCGCGTTCGTATCGAACTTGGACGCGCCACGGTAGGTCTGCCATTTCGCGTAGGGCATCATCGAGCCGTACCCTCCATCGAACTTGTACATGACCTGCGCGTAACCGCCACGCAAGCCCTTGGTGCGAATGATGCGGCGTGCGACATCCAGCTCGGGCCCCTTGCCCACGGTCCATTCGGCCTGGAAGCCGAACGGCTGCGGGTAATACACGACATGCGCCGCGACGCGGCGATCGGTTGAGCCCTCCTCCGGCGCATCCACACGCGGGGTAAACGTTGCCCCGTTGATGGTCGCGGAGCCGGTCGTGACGACGTAGCGGCCGGTGTACGCATCGGCACCCACTTCCAGGTACTGGCCGTTCGCGAACTTGAACGGATACGAGAAGTGCACCACGGTGTGCAGCTGGTCGTTGCGATCGGGCCGGTTCGCGCCCTGACCGTTGTACACACCGATGCCGAACATGCCGTAGTCGCCGGAACCCTTCAGACCCGACTTCTGCAGATAGCTGAAACGCTCCTTCGCCACGGCCGGCGACCAGTAAGCGAACACGCCAAGGTCGCGTTCGTCGCGAACGCCTGAGTTAAGCGCATCAGCGCGATCCAGGGCGATACGGTTCTGGCTGGATTGCAGGTCTTCCCAGCCGTATGGCACCTTCGACTGACCCGCGCGAATGCGCCAGGTCTTTTCCTTGTCCAGCCACAGGTCGGCGTAGGCATCGCGTAACTGGGCGAAGTTGGTGGTGCTCGAACCGCTCGGCGTGCTGGCCAGGTCGGGCTGGATGTAGATCGACATCTTGTCGGTGACATCACCGCTGATGACGACACGGGCACGGCGGATACCAAAACCCTGGTCACGGCCGATGAAGCGATCGCCCGGCGACTTCAGGTCCTTGGCACCATCGTCCAGGCCCTGGTTGTAGCGCATCTGGATGTACCCGCGGATGGAAAGCTTGTCGTACCAGGCCTTGGAAGAGGATGACGATGGCTTGGTGGCGGCCACTGCCGTACCGGAAGCAGGCGTCGGCGTGACGCCGTCCGACCCACCCGCCGCGCCAGGCGAGGCAGCCTGGGAGGTGCCGACCGGAGCACGGGTAGCTACGACGCTGCCGCTCGCGGGAGCCTGCCCGCCGGCAAGACCTTCATCCGAGGCCTGCACAAACTTGCCGAGCCGGGTGCGACCGGGACCAGGCTCCGCAAAGATCTGACGGGTTGCCGTGTCGACGTACAGCTCGATCGCGGCCTGGGGCGCTCCCTCGGCGGCCGCTGTACCGCACATCGTCCAGAAGGCGGCGGCCAGGGGGATTCTTCTCATCTGAGGCTGCTCCGAATGTTTTGAGAAAATACTCAAACGTCGGCGATACCGACGTCATCTACCGGCATCGTGCAAATTGGCCGTTTCGGAGCGGCACGTTAGCCAGCCTGGATGTCACTTCCATGACAGCCCCGCAGTCCGCAAGGAATGACGCTGTTATGCGCAAGCAACACTTCCGTCATGAGGTCGTCACGGGGATAATTTGCGAAGCTCGGGCCCCGCCAGGGGATTTGGCACCGTACGAACGGTTCGTACGTTGGCGAGGCCCGGTTTCCATCCCAGTACCCCCACCAGGCGGAAAACCTACCCATGTCCCATGCCAGCACGCGCCGCATGCCGCGTCGCCTCGCCATTGCCCTGAGCATCGCCACCGTCCTTTCGGCCGGTTCGGCATTCGCCCAGGACACGGCACAGCCGACCCCTCCCGCGAACAAAGCCAAGACGGCCACGCTCGAAACCGTCACCGTGACCGCTGAAAAGCGCACGGAAGACCTGCAGAAGGTGCCCATCTCGATGACCGTGGTGACGGCCGAGAAGCTCGAATCCTTCGGCCAGGCCGGCGATGGCGTCCTGCAGCTCGCCTCGCGCGCGCCCAGCGTCTACGCCGAGACCTCGTACGGCCGCGAGTTCCCGCGCTTCTACATCCGCGGCCTCGGCAACAGCGACTTCGACCTCAATGCGTCGCAGCCGGTCTCGATGGTCTACGACGACATCGTCCAGGAAAACCCGATCCTGAAGGGTTTCCCGCTCTTCGACCTGGAGCAGGTCGAAGTGCTGCGCGGCCCGCAGGGCACCCTGTTCGGCCGTAACTCGCCCGCCGGCGTGATCAAGTTCGAATCGCGCAAGCCGACCCAGGAGACCGAGGGCTACGCCCGCGTGTCCTACGGCTCGTACGGCACCGCCAATGCGGAAGCCGCGCTCGGCGGCAAGCTCTCCAGCAGCTGGTCGGGCCGCGTCTCGGCACTCGCCCAGCACCGCGATGGCTGGATCGACAACGACTACAAGGGCAAGAAGGATGACCTGGGCGGTTACAACGACCGCGCCGTGCGCCTGCAGGCCCTTTACAAGGCCACCGACGATTTTGATGCACTGATCAACGTACACGCGCGCTGGCTCGATGGCAGCGCCATGGTGAACCGCGCGGATTCGATCACCCTGGGCGGCAACCAGTTCGTCCCCGGCTTCGATCGTGACTCGGTCTCGCAGGATGGCAATAACAAGCAGCACCTGTTCACCTGGGGCAGCAACCTGCACCTGAACTGGCATTTCGGCGACCTCAACTTCACCTCCATCACGGGCCTGGAGCGCGCGACCACGTACAGCCTGGGCGACGTGGACGGCGGCTACGATGCCTCCGAGACGCCGGCCAAGCCGAGCTACACCAATCGCACCACGCCGTTCTATTCGGAAACGGCCGATGCCCTGCCGAAGGATCGCCAGATCACTCAGGAATTCCGCCTGTCGAACGACACGTCGGAGCGCCTGAAGTGGCAGGTCGGCACGTACTACTTCGACGAAGACATCGCGATCACCAACTTCTCGTACGACACGCTGAACAACCACGTGCTCAACGGCTGGGTGGATCAGAGCCAGCGCACGAAGGCGTACGCCCTGTTCGGTTCGGCCGACTACAACGTCACCGATACGTTCGATGTGCGCGCCGGCGCACGCTGGTCGCACGACAAGCGTGATTTCAAGGCGGAGCGCTTCCTCGGCTTCACCGGCCCGGTGGGCCCGCTCACCTCCGACCCGACCGACTCGCGCTGGAGCGGCGACCTGACCGGTACGTGGCAGCTCTCGAAGAACTCGAACGTGTACGGCCGCATCGCCAATGGCTTCCGCGCACCGAGCGTGCAGGGCCGCATCAATTTCGCCAACAGCATTTCCACGGCGAAGCCGGAAACGATCACGTCCTACGAAATCGGCTACAAGTCGACCTCGGATGACAACAAGATTCGTTTCAACGCGGACATCTACAAGTACAACATGCACAACCAGCAGCTCACCGCTGTGGGCGGTGCGACGAACGTCACCCAGCTGATCAACGCGAAGAAGACGGAAGGCTACGGCGCCGAATTCGATCTCGAGGCTTACCTGACCCCGAACTTCTACATGACGGCCGGCGGCAGCTATAACCACACCGAGCTGAAGGACGCGAACCTGGCCGTGGCGCCTTGCGGCGGCGGCTGCACGGTGATCGATCCGCTCAATGCTTCGGGCAACGCGCTGATCAACGGCAACCCGCTGCCGAATGCACCGAAGTGGATCGGTACGTGGACGGCTCGTTACGGCATCCCGTACGGCGAGAGCGGCGAGTTCTTCGTGTACACGGACTGGAACTACCGCAGCGAAGTGAATTTCTTCCTGTATGACTCGGAAGAGTTCAAGAGCAAGCCGTTCCTGGAAGGCGGCCTGCGCCTGGGCTACAACTGGGACTTCGGCAAGCGTGAGGTGGCGCTGTATGGCCGCAACATCACGAACAAGAAGGTGATCACGGGCGGCATCGACTTCAACAACCGCACCGCGTTCGTGAACGACCCGCGGATCATTGGTGTTGAGTTCCGCGCCGAGCTGTAATTCAAACCACTGTGTCGCCCCGAAAAGGCCGCGAGAAATCGCGGCCTTTTCTTATGCGGGCTCGCCTTCGGCTTCGCGCTAGTGAAGCGGTTCATCCGCTTTCGCGAATGCGTGTGTTGAGCGGCTTGCGCCGCCTCGCTCTTGTGGTTTTGAGGCGAAGAGCCGCCGGTGCCCACCCTCGCGTCGGATGCTGCGGCTGCGCCGCCGTGCCTTTTGATTCGCGCACAAGGTGCGCTCCTACAACCGCCGCCCCGTTAGCGAGCCATGGGCCAGCCCTATGTAAGGCTGGCCTACGGCCGCTCTCTTGTGCGGAACTCGCCTCGAGGGTGGGCACCGACGGCTCTCTTCACCCATGAGGTGGCGTGCCGGCGAGCTCGCATCTTATGCCGCCATGCCCATGTAGGAGGCCACCCTGTGGCCGACAGCTTTCGCGATACCGCCGCAGGACCTGCGCGCCTGGCGACAAGATGTCGCCCACAGGGTGGGCTCCTACAAGATGTGCCACGAATTAATGAATGAACACGCACGGCTCGTGTAGGAGCGCGCTTGCACGCGATCAACCCACGCAGCGATGACGCCATAACGCATCACCACGCGACGATCGGCAAACGCTGCCATGACGCGACGTGCACCGACCGACGCTACGGATCACCCCTGTGCGCGGACGAAGCGGCTGTCCGTCCGCCGATGCCGAACGCACCGATCTGCCCGCAGACAACGCCGCGGCTCTCCCACCACTAAACCTCATGGGTCAAGAGAGCCGTCGGTGCCCACCCTCGAGGCGAGTTCCGCACAAGAGAGCGGCCGTAGGCCACATAAGTACACATGCCGCGCAGCGGCATTCCGCACCGAACGCGGAGGACCTGTCTGAGCAGCGAGGGTGGGCACCGGCGGCTCTCGGCCTCAAGCCCTCAAGCACGAGGCGGCGAAGCCGCTGGCTACATGCATTCGCGCCAGCGAATGAACCGGTTAACCAGCGCGAGGCCGAAGGCGAGCCTCCAGCCAGGCAATGTTCCGGCAACCTCGCACGCCGCTAAATCACCACCCCTTGCAACCTTTTCACGCATGCGTGCATCCGATGACGTGCCCGGCTAGCTACCGCACTAGCGCACCCCTCGGCCCGGCATAGGCCATAAGTCATATGGAAATCCACGAGATTTTCCTTGACCCCTCAAAATTTGGTGTTATAGTTCACTACAACACCGGTCACCCAGACCACTACTGGAGAGAGCACCATGAAAACCGCAACCAACAACCTGAACGTCGTTGCCCTGGCCGCCTCCGTCGCCATCGCCGTCGCCGCCCTGGCTGGCTTCCACAGCACCTCCGTCGCGGTCGCACCGCTCACTGAGATCAACGGCACCCACGTCACCAACCTGGCCCCGGTCGTCGTCTACGCCGACGCCGACAACACCGTCGCCTCCCTGTAACCCCCGAGCACCCCGCAGCACGTCATCGGAGTTGGAGTAACCCCATGAAAGCGCCGAACCTCATCGCACTGACCGCTTCTATCCTGATCGCCGGCACCAGCGTGTTCGCCCTGCGCTCCTTCGATGACCGCGCTGCCGATATGGTCGCCGCGCCCCACTTCGTCAACGGTGTGCGCGTTGTTGACCTCCCCGCCCTCGAGGTGCGGCCCACCGACGCCGATGTGCGCGAAGCCGCCCTCCTGAGCGAGGCCACCCTGGATTCAGCAGCCGCCGCGCTGCGGCGTAGTGCCGAAGACCGCGCGGCTGCACTTATCAGCGCACAGCTCGCCATGCCCTACTATTCGTTTGGCAATGCACTGAGCCACACGGCGAAGGAATGAATTACATGTCCATCACCTGGAACGACAGCGTCCCGATTTACCGCCAGCTCCGCGAACGCGTGGTGGCGATGATCCTGGACGGCGCCTTGAATGAAGGCGACCCGCTGCCGTCGGTGCGCCAGGTCGCGGGGGATTTTCAGATCAACCCGCTGACCGTTTCCAAGGCGTACCAGGAGCTGGTCGACGAACAACTGGTTGAGAAACGGAGGGGTCTTGGCATGTTCGTGATCGATGGAGCGCGCGATGCGCTGCTCAAGAGTGAAAGGGAGCGCTTTTTGCGCGAAGAGTGGCCGGCCTTGTTCGCCCGCCTGCAGCGCATGGGCCTCGACCTGAAAACCCTAATGCGTGAAGCCCCGGGCTCCACGGAGGATCCGTCATGACAGCGGTCGTCACCGCCAATGGCCTGACCAAGCGCTTCAAGAATTCGGTAGCACTGGATGGCGCCACGTTCCAGATCGAATCCGGCCGCATCGTGGGGCTGATCGGCCCGAACGGCGCCGGCAAGACCACCGCACTGAAGGCGATCCTGGGCCTGACCACCTTCGATGGCCACCTGAGCGTACTGGGCCTGGATCCCCGCAAGGATCGCGATAAGCTGATGGAGCAGGTGTGCTTCATCGCCGATGTGGCGGTGCTGCCGCGCTGGCTGAAGGTCCGCGATGCCGTGGATTTCGTCGCCAACACCCACCCCCGCTTCGACCGCGCCAAGTGCGATGCCTTCCTGGCCCGCACCAAGCTGCAGCCGCAGCAGAAGGTGAAGCAGCTTTCCAAGGGCATGATCGTGCAGCTGCACCTGGCACTGGTGATGTCGATCGACGCCAAGCTACTGGTGCTGGATGAGCCGACGCTGGGCCTGGATATCCTTTATCGCAAGCAGTTCTACCAGAGCCTCCTGGAAGACTACTTCGACGAGGAAAAGACCATCCTGGTCACCACCCACCAGGTCGAGGAGATCGAACACATCCTCACCGACCTGATGTTCATACGCGACGGCAAGATCGTGCTCGATACCGACATGGATAGCCTGGGCGAGCGCTTCTCCGAAGTACTGGTCAGCGCGGAACTTGCCGCGGCAGCCCGCCAGCTCAACCCGCTGGATGAGCGCCAGGTGTTCGGCAAGAGCATCTTCCTCTTCGACAACGTCAGCCGCCCGCAGCTTGAAAGCCTGGGCGAGGTGCGGCGCCCGTCGATCGGCGACCTGTTCGTCGCCACCATGAAGGGTACCTACGCATGAAAAGCTTCTACTGGCTGGTGAAGCGCGAGTTCTGGGAACACAAGGGCGGCTTCGTCACCGCACCCATCGTGGCGGGCCTGATCGCCCTGGTGCTCAACGTCATGCTCCTGATCACTGCCGAGGTCCTCGGCAAGCGCTGGGCGGGCACCGACAACCACTTCAACACGAACTTCGACGGCGCATTCAAGCCCGACAACCTGGTGCAGGCCGGGGCCGTCCTGGACATGACCCTGTACGGCGTCACGTTCCTGATCCTGGGCGTCATGGCGATCGTGGTGTTCTTCTACTGCCTCGGCGCACTGTATGACGACCGCCGCGATCGCAGCATCCTGTTCTGGAAGTCGCTGCCGTTGTCGGATACGAACACGGTCCTGTCCAAGGCGGCGAGCGCGGTAGTCGTGGCTCCGGCCATCGCGGTGGTCACCGGTGTCATCGCCGGCCTGCTCCTGATGATCGTGGTCTCCATCTTCGCGACGTTCCACGGCGTGCCGGCCTGGCGCCTGCTGATGGAAGCCCATCCGTTCCGCGTCGTCTTCACCCTGCTCGCCCTGCTCCCGCTGTATGCGATCTGGGCCCTGCCCACCCTGGGCTGGCTGATGCTCTGCTCCGCCTGGGCCCGCAGCAAGCCGTTCCTCTGGGCCATTGCCCTCCCGATTGGCGCTGGCATCGTCGTCAGCTGGTTCGGCCTGATGGGCTTGTTCAACCGCGGCAGCAGCTGGTTCTGGTCGAACGTGGTGGGCCGCCTGCTGGGCAGCCTGGTGCCGGGTGGCTGGGTTGGCCAGAACAACGAGCTGGTGATCATGCACGGCCACGACGATCCGGCCTCGGTGCTGCAGAGCCTGGACCTGGCGTACCACTACAGCGCCCTGGCCAATCCCTCGACATGGGTGGGCGCTATCGCCGGTGTGCTGATGATCGCCGGTGCGATATGGTTCCGCCGCTGGCGCGACGATTCCTGATCGGACCCTGATCGGACCCACGCGACGGCCTCTTCGGAGGCCGTCTCTACAAGGAGAGGTGTGATGCTGCGTTCGATGCTGCTTGCGGCCGCGATGGCCACCGCCTTCCCCGCCATGGCCGCCGATGACCCCGTGCCTGGCCTCATGAAAGCCGCCGATGTACCGGGCCTTGCAATAGCCGTTATCCGTAACGGGAAAGTCGTTTCGGTCAAGGCGTACGGTTACCGCGACGTCGAAAAGAAGCTGCCACTCACCACGGATACGGTGATGTACGCCGCCTCGCTGACCAAGGCCGCCTTCGCCTATGCGCTGATGGGGTTGGTTGACGACAAGCGGCTAGACCTGAATGCGAGCATCGCAACCGACCTGCCGAAGCCCTTGCCCGATTACGAGAAGTACGCGGACCTGGCCGGCGATGAACGCTGGAAGAAGCTGACCCCCGCCCTGCTTCTGAGCCACCGTTCCGGCTTTCCCAACTTCCGCTTCTGGCCACCGGGCAAGGATTTCGATGACAAGGCGCCGCTGAAGTTCTACCAGGAGCCCGGCACGAAATACGGATACTCCGGCGAAGGCATCAACCTGCTCCAGTTCGTCGTGGAGAATGGCAAGGGCATCGACGTGGCGACGCTGATGCAGGATCGCCTGTTCAAGCCGTTCGGCATGGCCCGCACCAGCATGAGCTGGCGCGATGACTTTGCCGACAACAACACCATCGGCTATGACATGGATGGCAAGGCCATCCCGCACAAGCAACGCGGCTCGACGCGAGCCGCGGGCTCGATGGACACCACGATCCACGACTACGCCAACCTCGTGGCCGCCATGGTTCGCGGTGACGGCCTCTCGAAGGCGGCCTATGCGACCTGGCTGAAGCCAGTCGTTCGCATCCACTCCGTGCAGCAGTTCCCGACCATGGGCGCGCCGGATAGCAACGACAACGATTCAATTTCGCTGGGCTACGCCATGGGCGTGGGGACGTTCGATTCACCGCGCGGCCCAGCGTTCTTCAAGGGAGGCCACGATGACGGCACCAACAACGTCTTCGTGTGCCTGGAGCGGTCGAAGGATTGCGTACTGATCATGAGCAATTCCTCGCATGCGGAGTCGATCTTCCCTGCACTGCTTGACGCCACGCTGGGGAAGACCTGCTTTCCGTGGTACTGGGAGGGGTACATCCCCTATGACCAACCCGGGTTGAAGGGACAGCCCGTTGTGCCGAATGCGCACCCGGCCTGCCCTCGATGATCGAGCCGTAGACCGTTTGGCCACTTGCAGGGCACTTCCCGCGCCCGTACAACCGGAACCTTCGTGGCGGGATGCCGCGGCTGGGGGAATCCGGTGATCATTGGCGGGGAGATCCACCATGACCGATTCAGCAGGGGCGGCGGCGCAAGCCACGGTCGCACCGCACGAGCGTGATGCGCTGAACGAGCGGCGCAGGAAGGCGGGCTTGCCGGACGACCGGCCAACCACCGGGCTGGCGTTTTCTGGCGGCGGCATTCGCAGCGCCACGTTTTGCCTCGGCGTCCTGCGGGCACTGGCAAGGCACGGCCTGGTCCGCCGCTTCGACTACCTCTCGACCGTGTCGGGCGGTGGTTATGCAGGGTCGGCCTTTGGCCGGCTATTCCATGGCGGGCCCGGCGGCGATGCCAAGGCGGTGGAAGATGGCCTCGCCCGCGACGACACCTCCTTCCTGTGGTGGCTGCGCAACAACGGGCGCTTCCTTGCGCCGGCGGGCGCAGGCGACCTTTTCCAGACATGGGCGACACAACTGCGCGGATTCATCGCGACGCAGGTGGAGGTGGCCGTGCTGGCCATCGTGCTGGCCTGCCTCATCACGTTGCCCCACCTGATCTACACCGCATTGCCCGAGGATGGCTGGTCACTGCCCGTGGTTGTCAGCCTGTGGTGGTGGCTGCTTCCGGTTCCCGCTGCGCTGGCGGCTATCGCTTGCTACGGTTACTGGTTCCTCGGGCGAATCAGTGTCGCCGGCATCATCACCGCGATAGCGGCGGGGTTTGCATGCCTCGCCCTGGCGCAGCGGGCATGGGTCGCCCAGGATGCCGTGGAACAGGGGCTGTGGACCGCCTGCGCCATCTTCTTCGGGCCATCGCCCGTCGCGTGGATCGTGGCGCGGGTCAGTTCCGCGCTGCGCACGGAAGAAGCCAACCGGGTGCGCTATGCGCATGCCTTCACAAGGTTCCTCGGTCTTTTTGCACTGCTCGCCCTGCTCGGCGGCATCGACATGTTCAGCTGGTACATCCGCTCGCGGCTGGGCAACCTGCATCCGGGCGTGGGGCTTTTCACCAGCGCGGGTATCGCCACTGTACTGCTGGCCGTCGTGCGCGCCGTGATGCCCCTTGCCGGCAACGGCGGCAAAGCGGGAACCAAGCTACCCGCAGGCACCATCGCGCAGGTGCTCGGCATCATCACGCTCGCGCTGATCGTGGTGTTCTGGACCACGATCTTCCAGTTTCTCGTGTTCCCACCCAACCAGGCAGGCTACGGCCTGTTCCAGCACGCATGGCTGCGCTGGTGCGCCGCCGCGCTGGTCGTCGCCGTATACCTTTTGATGAACGGGCGCTCGATGGCCCAGCTCAACCAATCTTCGCTACACCTGTTTTATCGCTCACGCCTGGCCCGCACGTATGTTGCCGTGGGCAATGCCCCGGTGACTGGCGTCGATGCACGTACGCGCTTTCCTTCGCCCATCCTGGCCGCGACGACGCGCGACACGACCGAAAACGTCGTCAAAGTCACCGAGTTGCTGCCGGGTGATGACGTACCCCTTACCGACTACGCACCCCACCGATTTGGCGGCCCCATCCACCTGGTGAATTGCTGCATCAACCAGACGGTCGATGACCGGACCGGCACATACAACGCGGACCGCAAGGGCGTCAGCCTCTCGGTGAGCTCGCTCGGCGTGGAAACCGGCACGCACTCACCCAATGCGGCCGCGATGTCGACGCTTGCCAAAACGACGCTCGCCGAATGGGTGGCCATCTCTGGCGCCGCGGTCGGCTCGGGCATGGGGTCGCTCACCCAATCCGGCACGGCCGCGCTGCTATTCCTTAGCGGGTTGCGCCTGGGTTACTGGCAGCGCAACCTGGCCAGCGAGCCACCGCCGCGACGTGGCGTGGTCGCGAAGTACCAGGCACTGCTCCGCGAAATGCTGGCCCGTTTTCCGGGCCTGCGCGATGCCGACTGGTACTTGAGTGATGGCGGCCATTTCGACAATACCGGTGTCTACGCGCTGCTCAAGCGCCAGCTGAATTTGATCGTACTGGTGGATTGCGGTGCCGATCCGGATTACCGCTTCGCCGATGTCGAAAACCTCGTACGCAAGGCGCGCATCGATTACGACGCAGGCATCGCGTTCGTCGATCCGCTCACGCTGGCCAACCTGGCGGGCCCGGCATCATCCTTGTTTGGCACGCCCGATACGATGACCGCCGACCCGGGCCCGGCGCACCTCCTGTTGGCTCGCATCACCTATGCGGACCGCAGCCAGGGCACGCTACTGATCGTCAAACCGCGGCTACCCGAAGGGCTGCCACTGGATGTCGCGGGATATGCCGACCGTGAATCCACGTTTCCGCAGCAGAGCACATCACAACAGTTCTTCAGCGAATCGCAGTGGGAAAGCTATTGCCAGCTGGGCGTCTGCCTGGGCAGCTCCCTGACCGCCGATTTGCTCGACAGCGCGCCGACATGGGCGTGGCAAAGCGATGTCGTCGGTACCCAGGCGACGGCACTGACGCCCACGGCGGCACCGCCGAGCCGCTTCCGGCAGATGGCCACGACCGTGGGCACCTCGATCGGCCTGGGCGCCATTTTCACCGCGGCAATTGCTGGCTGGCAGGCGATCGATGCCGCGCGCAAACAAGAAGCTGCCGCACAGGCGGTAACCCAGCAGAAGACACAGGAGATTGCCAAACAGGCCATCCACCTCACTACCTTGTTGCAGCCTGGCGCCACGTTCACGAAGAACGTGGGTGATGAGGTGAAGAGCCTGACCGACGATCTCGCGGCCATCGAACTGCCGGACCGCCTGCGCGACCGCCTCGCCGCACTTGTCGGCCCGTTATCCAATGCATGTGACGCAACGGTCGACCCGCCGTTGCAGGCTGACTGCCAGGAGGCGGCGAACGTGCTTTCATGGCAAACCCGCGTACCACAAACACCGTGGGACCTTGCCATGCGTGATTACGATCGCTGGCGCGACCCAAAGCAGGTACTCAGCGAAAGCGTCGCCGCCACGGGCGACGCATCACCGGCTCCCGCACCGCCTCCACCCATGGCGGATGTATCTGCCGTGGCGCCTCCACCGCCGCCGCCCGAAGCCGCACCCGTACCCCCACCACCGGACGTCGCCGCCGGTGCGCCAGTCACGCCCCCATCGACAGGCGCACAGGAGCCGATGACGACGGCAGCACCGCCGCCGGCCCCAGCCCCGACATCGGCGGAACCAACCGCCACGACCGCACCCGCGATGCCATCGCTCCGTGAACTCGAAGATCAGGTAAGGCGCGTGTGTGGCCAGCCCGCACAACCGTTCACCCTTTACACGCAGATCTATGACGAAGGTAGTCGTGCCCGGGCGAGCGACGTGCTAGCGCAGGTCCAGACGTTGGGTCTCGTGGTTCCCGGCATTGAAAACGTGAGCGCCACCGCATCACGAAACGGCGCACGCGCCCCGTTCGAATGGCGCGCGCCCACCGTGCTTTACGCATCGGGCGGGGCAGCATGTGCGAATGCCCTCGTGACCTGGGCCAACAACACCCTGCCCCAGCTTGAACACATCAAGGCCAATGCCGTGGCCCTGCCCCCTGGCACGGGCAAAGCCACGACATTGGAACTGTGGCTACCGCGACGGCGTTAACCGCCGCCGCCACCGCCCCCATGGATCCCGCCCTTCGTCAGCGCGGCGGGATCCAGCAACTTCGCCAGCTCCGCCTTCGAAAGACCGGTCGTCTCCAGTGCCACCTCCAAGATCGGGCGTTTCTCCTTGTAGGCCTGCTTGGCGGTGGCCGCGCCCTTCTCGTAACCAATCACCGGGTTGAGCGCGGTGACGAGGATCGGGTTCTTGTCGAGCGCCTCGCGCACGTGCTCTTCGTTGACCTTGAAGCCAGCAATCGCCTTATCCGCCAACAGGGTGGTGACGTTGGCGAGAATCTCGATCGACTGCAGCAGGTTGAATGCGATGACCGGCAGCATGACGTTGAGCTGGAAATTGCCCGACTGGCCGGCGATGGCAATGGTGGCGTCGTTGCCGATCACCTGCGCGGCGACCATGGCGGCGGCTTCCGGGATCACGGGGTTGACCTTGCCCGGCATGATCGACGAGCCCGGCTGCAACGCCGGCAGTTCGATTTCACCAAGGCCCGCTAGCGGGCCGGAGTTCATCCAGCGCAGGTCGTTGGCGATCTTCATCACCGCCACGGCGAGCGCGCGGAGCTGGCCGGAGAGCTCGACCGGCGCATCCTGGGCGGCCATGCCCGAGAAATAGTTGTCTGAGGATTCGAACTTCACACCGGTGAGCTTGCCCAGCTCGGTGGCGACGGCCGGGCCGAACTTCGGATCCGCGTTGATGCCGGTGCCAACGGCACTGCCGCCTTGTGGCAGGCGGCGGGTGCGCTTGAGCGTGTCGCCAATGCGCTCCTCCGCATCGCGGATCTGCGCCGACCAGCCGGAGAGCTCCTGGCCAAAGGTGATCGGCATGGCATCCATCAGATGGGTGCGGCCGGTCTTTACGACCTTCTTGAGCTCCTTGGCCCGCGTATCAATGGTCTTACGCAGGTGCTTCAAGGCCGGCAGCAGCTTTTCGCTGGTGGCGAGGGTCGCGCTGACCAGGATGGCCGTGGGGATCACGTCGTTCGAGCTCTGCCCCGCGTTGACGTGATCGTTGGGGTGCACCTTGGCGCCCGCGGCCTCGGCAAGGTGAGCGATCACCTCGTTGGCGTTCATGTTGGAACTGGTGCCTGAGCCGGTCTGGAACACATCGATCGGGAAGTGCTCATCGACCTCGCCCGCGGCGACCTTGTCGGCGGCGGCGCGGATGGCCTTGGCGGTGGCCTTGTCGAGTTGACCGAGCTTCACGTTGGCCTCGGCGGCCGCAGCCTTGACCAGGCCCAGGGCCCGGATGAACTCACGCGGCATGGTGAGCCCCGAGACCGGGAAATTATCCACGGCCCGCTGGGTCTGGGCCCCGTAGAGGGCTTTGGCGGGCACCTTCAACTCGCCCATGCTGTCGCGTTCGGTACGAAACTTGGTCATTGCGGTGGAATCCGGGTTGTGGGAGCCCAATCACGATAGACCTTTTCCCGTTAATCCGTCATCGCGTCCTGAGCCGGCACCTGTAAGCGCCCACCCGGTGGGTGACGCCGCTCGCGACCATTCCACAGGCCCTGCCGCGGTATCGCGAGAGATGTCGCCCACAGGGTGGGCTTGTGTCTTTGCCGCGGCGTAGGCTGATGGGTGAGAGCGGAGTGCGGCAAGCCGATGATGGCCGGTGCCAGGAGCACGTGTAGGAGCAAGGGCTGCCGCACTCCCTTCACCAAGCCCGAACAGTTGCTCGAGTCCTACCTCGAATTCACAAGCCGGGGCTGGTGGAGGTGCTCTCACTCCCGATCCTACTCCGGAGAGACGCCATGGGCATGCATATCGGTGTTGATGTGGGAAAGGCCACACTGGATGTGGTCTGGTTATCGACCAGGCGTCACGAGCGCTTCGCCAATACGCCGGTGGGCCGGGAAAGGCTGCTGAAGGTGTTGTCTCCCAGTGCCGTTGAGCACATCGTGCTGGAGGCGACAGGAGGCTACGAACGGGCCATCGTGGAAGCCTTGGCGGCAGCCGGCTACCAGGTGACGCGCCTGGCGTCGCACCGGTCCAGGGCATATGCCGCAGCGCTTGGAAACCTCGCCAAGAACGATAAGATCGATGCCTTAACGTTGGCCCGCATGGCCAAGACCATCGATCCGGAGCCCTACCAGCCGACACCGCCCGAACGGGCGCAACTGGCCGATCTGGTACGTTGCCGCCAGCAGTTGGTGAGCCAGCGCGATGACAATCGCCGCCGGCTGGCTCAGGCGACGTTACCCGCCGCGCAACGCGCTCTCCAAGCGATGATCGAGGCGGCGAAGGCGCAGATCGCGGCCATGGATCAGGCGATCAAGCCAGCCATGCAGGCGGTCGATCCGCACTCCCGCCTGTGCAGCGTCCCGGGCATCGGACCGGTGACCGCGGCCACGCTCATCGCATACCTACCGGAGCTGGGCCAGCTGGACCGCAAGCAGGTCGCTGCTCTGGTCGGCGTCGCGCCGTACGTTGATCAAAGTGGCCATCGCAACGGCCCCCGACGCGTACGCGCCGGCCGCTGGATCGTCAGGCGAGTGCTCTACATGGCCACCTGGGCGGCTATCAACGCCACGAACAGCCCTCTTAAGCTCCGCTACGACGCGCTACGAGCGCGTGGGAAAGTCGCAAAAGTGGCGGTCGTGGCCTGCATGCGACAGCTAATCACGGCCATCAATGCGATGGTCCGTGATCAGGCCGAGTGGAGGACTGCCTAAAGACAGTTGCTCCTACACCCAGGGCGGTCCGCTGGTCCCTTGCGGGTATAATCGGCGGCTGCCCCGTTTCTCGCTTCCAGGACCCCACCCATGTCCCACGCCACGCTGACCGCCCTTTCGCCGCTGGATGGCCGCTACGCCTCCAAGTCGGGCTCGCTGCGCCCCATCTTCAGCGAGTTCGGCCTGATGCACCGCCGCGTCCACGTGGAGATCCACTGGCTGCTGGCCCTGGCCCGCCACCCGGGCATCGTGGAGCTGCCGGCGTTCCCGGCCGATTCGGTGGCTCGGCTGGAAGCCATCGCCAACGACTTCTCGGTCGATGACGGCGAGCGGATCAAGGCGATCGAAGCCACGACGAACCACGATGTAAAGGCCGTCGAGTACTTCATCAAGGAAAAGATCGGCAACGATCCGGCCCTGGCCCAGGCCAAGGAGTTCGTGCACTTCGCCTGCACCAGCGAAGACATCAACAACCTGGCCTACTCGCTGATGCTGCGCGATGCGCGCGAAACCGTGCTGCTGCCGTCGCTCGACCAGGTGATCGCCAAGCTGCGCGGCATGTCGCATGAATTCGCCGGCCTGTCGCTGCTCTCGCGCACGCACGGCCAGACCGCCTCGCCCAGCACCATGGGCAAGGAGCTGGCTAACGTCGTCGCGCGCCTGGAGCGCCAGCGCAAGCAGCTGGTCGCCATCGAGATCCCGGGCAAGATCAACGGTGCCGTCGGCAACTACAACGCGCACGTCATCTCGTACCCCGCGGTCGACTGGCCGGTGCTGGCCTCGGGCTTTGTCGAAGGCCTCGGCCTTACCTTCAACCCGTACACCACGCAGATCGAACCGCACGACGGCATCGCCGAGTTCGCCGATGTGCTGCGCCGTATCAACATCATCCTGATCGACCTGGCTCGTGATATCTGGGGCTACATCTCGCTCGGCTATTTCCGCCAGGCACTGAAGGCGGGCGAAGTCGGCTCCTCGACCATGCCGCACAAGGTCAACCCGATCGACTTTGAAAACGCCGAAGGCAACTTCGGCCTCGCCAACGCCCTGCTCGGCCACTTTGCCGAAAAGCTGCCGATCAGCCGCTGGCAGCGTGACCTCACCGATTCCACCGTGCTGCGTGCCCTGGGCACCGCCTTTGGCCATTCGCTGGTCGCGCTGGAATCGCTGATGAAGGGCCTGGGCAAGCTCAACGTCAACGCCGAGCGCATCGCTGCCGACCTCGACAACAGCTGGGAAGTGCTGGCAGAAGCCGTGCAGACCGTGATGCGCCGCTATGGCCTGCCGGAACCGTACGAGCAGCTCAAGGCCCTCACCCGCGGCCAGGGCATCACGAAGGATTCCATGCGCACCTTCATCGACGACCTGGATCTGCCGGCCGATGCGAAGAAGGCGCTGGCCGAACTGACCCCGGCATCGTATATCGGCCTGGCCGACAAGCTCGCCAAGTCGATCTGACCCGAACGCCCGGGCCCTGTGGGAGCGCGCTTGCGCGCGAACCCCAATGCAACGATCCAACGAATGAAGCCATGCACATCCCCGTGCATGGCTTCATTCGTTTCAGCGGAATAAGAAAAGCATCGCGCGCAAACGCGCTCCTACAGGAGCATCCGGGCAGCGGCATGCGGCGTTATATGGGCAAGCGCAGCGGGGCCCGGCCCGATTACAATCCCGCCCATGGCCATCAAGACCCCCACCCAGAAGCCCCTCCCCATTGAAGTCCGCGGCAGCGCCTCGCAGCCGCTCGGCATGAGTGCCACGCAGTTCCTGCGCGATTACTGGCAGAAGCGTCCGCTACTTATCCGCAATGCCTTCCCTGATTTCGAGGCGCCGATCGAGCCCAATGACCTGGCCGGCCTGGCCTGCGAAGAAGGTGTACTCGCCCGCCTGATCATTCACGACGAAAAACGCGACAAGTGGACCGTGAAGAACGGCCCGCTCACCGAGGCCGAATTCGGCAAAACCCCGAAGCGCGACTGGACCCTGCTGGTGCAGGATGTCGACAAATGGGACGCCGATGTGGCGGGTCTGCTCGACACCTTCAACTTCCTGCCCAGTTGGCGCCTGGACGACATCATGATCTCGTACGCCGAGGACGGCGGCGGCGTGGGTGCCCATGTCGACCAGTACGACGTGTTCCTCCTTCAGGGCCTGGGCCAGCGCCACTGGGCGATCAGCACCGATCCGGATGCCCCGCTGGATTTCCGCGATGACGTGGAGCTCAAGCAACTGAAGACCTTCGAGCCCACCCATGAGTGGCTGCTCGATCCGGGCGATATGCTTTACCTGCCGCCCGGCGTGCCCCATGACGGCGTGGCCCTGGGTGATTGCATGACCATTTCGGTCGGCATGCGCGCCCCCTCGCAGGCCGAGCTTACCGGCGACCTGGCCGATTTCCTGGCCGAGCGCATGCCGGAAGAGCTGCGCTACACCGACCCCGACCTTGCACCGGCCAAGCGCGCGGGCGAGATCGACTCGGCCGCACTGAACCGCCTGCGCCAGGCCCTGCCCTTCGCCGCCGCCCTGGATCGTGACCTGCTGGCCGACTGGTTCGGCCGCTTCATCACCCGCTACCGCAATGCCCAGGACGCGGCCCCGCCGCCGAAGGCGACCACGGCCGCGGCGCTGGATAAGGCGATCGAGGGCGGCTCGACCTTGGTCCGCCATCCGTTCGCCCGCGTGGCCTGGGTCCGCGGAAAGAAGGAGGCCACGCTTTATGTCAGCGGCGGAGCCTACGAGTGCCCGACCGACCTGGCCGAAGCCCTCTCCGGTCAGCGCGAGCTGACCTTCGACAAGGCGCCGCCCACAGCTGCGAAGGCCGTGCTGCTGGCCCTGGTCAACGACGGCCACCTCGGCATCCGCAAGGGCCGCCGCCGGTGACCGGCCCGGCGGACATGGCGCTCGTGGCGCAGGACCGGGCTGGTCTGGACGTCGCCCATGTCCGCCTGCTTTCGGCGGCCCGCTACCGGGTCTCGATCTATCTGCCGGTCATGGATGCCGGCGTCCTGGAAAGTGACCTGGTGCACACGGAACTGCGCCGGCTGGCCACCAGTGGCCGCCAGGCCCGCGTGCGCATCCTCACGCACGACGCGAACCGGGCCCATCGCGAAGGTCACCGGCTGGTCACCCTCGCCCAGCGCCTGCCGACAGCGGTCAGCATCCGCGTCCCCACCGACGAGACCCACCTGCGCTATGGCTCGGCCTTCACCACCGACGAGACCAGTGCGTATCTGTTCAGGCCGGTGGCCCTGCGTTTCGACGCCGAGGGGTCCCTCGATTCCCTGGGTGAAACCGGCCGTTTGACCGCCTATTTCGATGAAGTATGGGAGCGCGCGGAGCCGGCCTGGGAAATCAGACCATTGGGTATTTGATATCTCAGACATACGGCAAAAAGCTTGGCGCGGCGCAATGTCACGGGGCTATACTTAACGAATTCTTTGCCGCGGGCGAGTAATCCCCACAACCCGCGACAGCCCGCCCTTTCCGTGTGTGCCGGTGGTGACGTGAGCGCAAATCTGATTCGCGAGTTTTCCGAAACTTCCCAACTCGCCGGCGGTAACGCCGATTACGTAGAGCAAATCTACGAAGCCTGGCTTTCCGATTCGGGCAGCGTCCCGGCGGAATGGGATGCGTATTTCAAATCGTTCAAGGGCCGCGAGGCCGGTGATGTCGCCCATTCCGGTGCCATTGCCCGTATCGAAGCCGCGCAGAAACAGCGCCGCGGCAATGGTGCCGTCACTGTCGCCGCCCCGGCCGACAACGCCTACGCCCAGAAACAGGCCGGCGTGCTGCGCCTGCTCACGGCCTACCGCTCGCGTGGCCACCTGGCCGCCAAGCTCGATCCCCTCGGCCTGACCGCCCCCGATGTCGACGCGCCGGACCTCGGCCTCGCCTTCCACGGCCTCTCCGATGCCGACCTCAACACCGAATTCGATTGCGGCACCTTCGCCGGTGGCGGCCAGCGCATGCTCCTACGCGACCTGCTGGCCAAGCTGAAGGCGATCTACACCGGCACCGTCGGCGCCGAGTTCATGTACATCGCCGACTACGACCAGCGCAGCTGGATCTACTCGCGCCTGGAAAAGGCCGCCGGTAACCCGGGCCTCGACAAGGGCGAGAAGGTGCGCGTGCTCGAGGCGCTCACCGCGGCCGAAGGCCTGGAGCGCTACCTGCACACCAAGTATGTCGGTCAGAAGCGCTTCTCGCTGGAAGGCGGCGACAGCCTCATCCCCATGGTGGATGACGTGGTCCGCGCCGCCGGCGACAACGGCGTCAAGGAAGTCATCATCGGCATGGCCCACCGCGGCCGCCTGAACGTCCTGGTCAACATCCTGGGCAAGGCCCCGTCGCAGCTGTTCAACGAGTTCGAAGGCAAGTTCGAGCACGACGACAGCCCGATGCACACCGGCGACGTGAAGTACCACATGGGCTTCTCGGCCGATGTCAAAACCCCGAAGGGTGGCGTGCACGTCGCGCTGGCCTTCAACCCGTCGCACCTGGAAATCGTCAACCCGGTGGTCGCCGGCTCCGTGCATGCCCGCCAGGGCCGCCGCCGCGATACCGCGCTGGAGAAATCGCTGGCCCTGCTGATCCACGGCGATGCCGCCTTCGCAGGCCAGGGCGTCAACATGGAACTCATGCAGATGTCGCAGGCCCGTGGCTTCGCCATCGGCGGCACGCTGCACATGGTGGTGAACAACCAGGTCGGCTTCACCACGTCCAAGCGTGAAGACTCCCGCTCCACCCTGTACTGCACCGACCTGGCCAAGATGGTCAACGCGCCGGTGTTCCACGTGAATGGCGACGACCCGGAAGCCGTCATCCAGGTCACCCGCCTGGCGTACGAGTTCCGCAAGCAGTTCAAGAAGGACGTGGTGATCGACCTCGTCTGCTACCGCCGCCACGGCCACAACGAGGCCGACGAGCCGGCAGCCACCCAGCCGCTCATGTACCAGATCATCCGCAAGCGCCCGACCACGCGCGACCTGTATGCGCAGTCGCTGGTCAAGGCTAACGCCATCGCTGCGGATGACGGCCAGAAGATGCTCGACGATTACCGCGGCCGCCTCGAGAAGGGTGCCTCGCTGATCTCGATCGATGAAAATCCGCAGCGCGATATCCCGGTCGACTGGACCCGCTTCATCGGCAATTCGCTGTCGATGGACGTGGATACCGGCGTGCCCCGCGACAAGCTGGCCAAGGTGCTCGACACGATCCTCAACGTGCCGGCCGATGTCACCCTGCACGCGCGTGTCGCCAAGATCTACGAAGACCGCCGCAAGATGGCCGCCGGTGAACTCCCGGGTGACTGGGGCTTCGCCGAGAACCTCGCCTACGGCACGCTCATCGCCGAAGGCAACGACCTGCGCATCGTGGGCCAGGATGCCGGCCGCGGCACGTTCTTCCACCGCCACGCGGTGCTGCACGACCAGAACAGCGACAACACCTACATGCCGCTGGCCAAGGTGCGCGACGACGCCCGCGTCGACGTGATCGATTCGCTGCTCTCCGAAGAAGCCGTCATGGCCTTCGAGTACGGCGAAGCCACGACCTCGCCGGACCAGCTCACCATCTGGGAAGGCCAGTTCGGCGATTTCGCCAACGGCGCCCAGGTCGTGATCGACCAGTTCATCAGCTCGGGTGAGGCGAAGTGGGACCGCCTGTGCGGCCTTACCCTGCTGCTCCCGCACGGCCAGGAAGGCGCCGGCCCGGAGCACTCCTCCGCACGCCTCGAGCGCTTCCTTCAGCTGTGCGCGCTGGACAACATGCAGGTCTGCGTACCGACCACGCCGGCCCAGGCGTTCCACATGATCCGCCGCCAGCAGGTGCGCCCGGTGCGCAAGCCGCTGATCGTGATGACGCCGAAGTCCCTGCTGCGCCACAAGCTGGCCGTGTCCTCGCTCGATGAGCTGGCCAATGGCAAGTTCCAGCTCGTGATCGGCGAGCACCGCGACCTGCAGGCCAAGAAGGTCAAGCGCGTCGTGCTGTGCTCGGGCAAGGTCTACTACGACCTGCTTGAAGAAGCCGACAAGAAGGGCATCACCGACGTCGCCATCGTGCGCGTCGAGCAGCTGTACCCGTTCCCGCGTCCGGAAGTCTCGGTCGAACTGGAAAAGTACCCCTCCGCCAAGGAAGTGGTCTGGTGCCAGGAAGAGCCGATGAACCAGGGTGCGTGGTTCCAGATCCGTCACCACCTGCAGGCCTGCATCGGGTCGAAGCAGAGCCTGTCCTACGCCGGACGCTCGCGCTCGCCGTCGCCGGCCCCGGGCCATCTCAATACCTACCTCGCCGAACAGGCGGCCCTCGTCGAGCAGGCGCTCGTCGCGCCCGTCGGCACCGATCACGCAGCGGAGTAAGGCAAGCATGTCCATTGAAGTCAAAGTCCCGGTCCTGCCCGAGTCGGTCTCCGACGCGCTCATCGCCACCTGGCACAAGAAGGCCGGCGACGCGGTCAAGCGCGACGAAAACCTGCTGGACCTCGAAACCGACAAGGTCGTGCTCGAAGTCCCGGCACCGGTCGACGGCGTGCTGAAGGAAATCAAATTCGAGGAAGGTTCCACCGTTACCTCGAGCCAGGTGATCGCCGTGATCGAGGAAGGCGCCGCCGCTGCCGCGCCCGCCCCGGCCGCTGCGGCTCCGGCTCCGGCCGCCGCCGAAGCCCCCAAGGCTGAGAAGACTGAAGCGCCGAAGGGCGTGGACGAGCTCTCGCCGGCCGGCCGCCGCGTGGCCGTGGAAGACAACATCGACCCGTCCAAGGTCGCCGGCACCGGCCGCGATGGCCGCGTGACCAAGGAAGACCTGGTCAACGCCAGCAAGGGCGGTAGCGCCCCTGCCCCGGCAGCCGCTGCGGCTGCCCCGGCCGCCAAGCCGACCCCGGGTTCGCGTCCGGAAGAGCGCGTGCCGATGACCCGCATCCGCACCCGCATCGCCGAGCGCCTGATGCAGTCGAAGAACTCGATCGCGATGCTCACCTCGTTCAACGAAGTGAACCTCGCCGAGGTGGTGAAGCTGCGCAAGGCCCTGGGCGAGCAGTTCGAAAAGGCCAACGGCGTGAAGCTGGGCTTCATGAGCTTCTTCGTGAAGGCCGCCACCGAAGCGCTGAAGCGCTACCCGGTGATCAACGCCTCGGTCGATGGTTCGGACATCATCTACCACGGCTACCAGGACATCTCGATCGCCGTCTCCACCGACAAGGGCCTCGTGACCCCGGTGCTGCGCGACGTGCAGGACATGTCGTTCGCCGATGTCGAGAAGGGCATCATCGGTTACGCCAAGAAGGCGCGTGACGGCAAGCTCGGCCTGGATGACCTCCAGGGCGGCACCTTCACCATCACCAACGGCGGCACCTTCGGTTCGCTGCTCTCCACCCCGATCGTGAACCCGCCGCAGAGCGCCATCCTGGGCATGCACACGATCAAGGAGCGCCCGGTCGTCGAGAACGGCCAGGTGGTCGCCGCACCGATGATGTACATCGCACTCTCGTACGATCACCGCATCATCGATGGCCGCGACGCCGTGCTGTTCCTGGTCGATATCAAGAACCAGCTGGAAAACCCGCAGCGGATGCTGCTCGGCCTCTAATGGTCGGTTAAACGCCAGATGTGAAGGCGGGAGTCGAGAGGCTCCCGTTTTCATGTTCCGACCCCATATTGGGTGGTAGCCAACTACCGCCAGCAACATCCGGAGCAAGAGCTATGAGCGACAAGTTCGACGTCATCGTCATCGGTGCCGGCCCCGCGGGCTATGTGGCCGCGATCCGCGCCGCGCAGCTGGGCCTGAAGACCGCCGTGGTCGACGCCTTCGTCGGCAAGGACGGCAAGGCCGCCCTTGGCGGCACCTGCCTCAACGTCGGTTGCATCCCGTCGAAGGCGCTGCTGGATTCGTCCAAGCAGTTCCACAACCTGACGCACAACTTCAAGGATCACGGCATCACCGTCGATAACCCGAAGATCGACATCGACACGTTCATCGGCCGCAAGGACAAGATCGTCAAGCAGTTCACCGGCGGCGTGACGATGCTGTTCAAGGCGAACAAGATCACCTCGTTCTTCGGCAAGGGCAAGCTGCTGAAGGGCAACGAAGTCGAAGTGACCGGCAACGACGGCACGGTGTCGAAGATCTCGGCTACCAACGTCATCCTGGCCTCGGGCTCGGTGCCCATCGAGCTGCCGTTCGCCAAGTTCGATGGCAAGCACATCATCGATAACGCGGGCGCGCTGGATCTCACCGCCGTCCCGAAGCGCATGGGCGTCATCGGCGCCGGCGTGATTGGCCTGGAGCTGGGCAGCGTGTGGAAGCGCCTTGGCGCCGAGGTCACGGTGCTGGAAGCCCTGCCGAAGTTCCTGCAGGTCGCCGACCAGGACATCGCCAAGATGGCCGCGCGCGAGTTCGCCAAGCAGGGCCTGGATATCAAGGTCAACGCCAAGGTCACCTCGGCCGAAGTGAAGGGCGATGAAGTCCATGTCGGCTACACCGACAAGGATGGCAACGCGCAGTCGCTCGTGGTCGACAAGCTGCTGGTGGCCGTGGGCCGCCGCGCCTACACCGCCGGCCTGCTGGCCGACGATACCGGCGTGAAGCTGGATGAGCGCGGCCGCATCGTGGTCGATGAGCACAACCACACCGGCGTCGATGGCGTGTGGGCGATCGGCGATGCCGTGCGCGGCCCGATGCTCGCGCACAAGGGTTCCGAGGAAGGCGTCATGGTGGCCGAGCTCATCGCCGGCAAGCCGGGCCACGTCAACCTGGATACCGTGCCGTGGGTCATCTACACCGAGCCGGAAATCGCCTGGGTCGGCAAGACCGAAGAGCAGCTGAAGGAAGAAGGCATCCCCTATAAGACGGGCGCCTTCCCCTTCGCCGCCAACGGCCGCGCTGTCGCCATGAACGAAGGCATCGGCCAGGTGAAGATGATCGCCCACGCCGAGACCGATCGCATCCTCGGCGTGCACATGGTCGGCCCGGTCGTCTCCGAGCTGATTCACGAGTGCGTCGTGGCGATGGAGTTCAAGGGCTCGTCGGAAGACCTGGCCCGCATCGTCCACGCCCACCCGGCGCTGTCGGAAGTGGTGCACGAAGCGGCCCTCTCGGTCGACAAGCGCGCCATCCACAAGGGCAACTAAGCCTGAGTGAACAAAGCCCGCCCATGCGAGTAGCATGGGCGGGCTTTTTCGTTTCCAGAACCACGGAACGGCGCGGTGTTTTTGTAGGAGCTCACCCTGTGAGCGACATCTTTCGCGACGACGCGGCTGGCCCTGCAGCGATTCCGCGAACGGCGTCGCTCACAGGGTGAGCTCCTACAAACACATCGGAGATTTCAACATGCGCGATATCAAAGCCCTTTGCGTTTACTGCGGTTCCAGTAGCGGCACACGGCCCGAATACACCGAAGCGGCCTGGGCCTTCGGCACCCGCATGGCGAAGGAAAACATCGCCCTCGTCTATGGCGGCGGCAAGGTCGGCCTCATGGGCACGGTGGCCGATGCCGTCATCGCCGCCGGTGGCCGCGTCATCGGCGTGATTCCGCGCCAGCTCGTCGAGAAGGAAGTGGCCCATACCGGCCTCTCCGAGCTGCACGTCGTTGAGACCATGCACGAGCGCAAGACGCGCATGTACGAACTCTCCGATGCCTTTGTCGCCCTGCCCGGCGGCTTTGGCACCATGGATGAAATGTTCGAAATGCTCACCTGGGCGCAGCTCGGCCTGCACACCTACCCATGCGCCTTCCTCGACGTGCTCGGCTTCTATAAGGGCCTGTCGGCGAGCATGGACCACATGGTGGCCGAGGGCTTCGTCAAGCAGGTGCAGCGCGACCAGGTGTGGTTCGGCGACAGCATCGATGCCGTATTCGACTGGATGAAAATCTACGAATCCACCTACATCCCCAAGTGGATCACCAAAGAGTCCGTATAAGACGCGCCCCACCGCAGGCGCCCACCCTGTGGGCGACGACGTTCGCGGCAGCGCCATAGCAGCGCCACGGGGTCTGATGCGGTGTGGCGAAAAATGTCGCCCACAGGGTGGGCTCCTACAACTCAGTAACTGGCAGGAGAAGCAGACGATGCCGTCCATGAAGGCTTTCCGAATCCACAACGACGACGCTGGCTACCGCGGCGCCATCGACACCATGGACACGGACGCGCTCTCGCCCGGCGAGGTGCTGGTCAAGGCCGACTACTCCTCGGTGAACTACAAGGACGCTCTCGCCGGGACCGGCAAGGGCAAGATCCTCCGCCAGTACCCACTCAACGGCGGTATCGATGTCGCCGGCACCGTCGTGGCCTCGACCGACCCGGCCTTCCGCGAGGGCGACAAGGTCCTGGCCACCGGCAGCGGCCTTTCGGAAACGCGTGATGGCGGCTACGGGGAGTACGTCAAACTACCCGCCGCACTGACGATCCCCCTGCCCGCCACGCTTAGCACCCGCGAGGCCATGATCCTGGGCACGGCCGGCTTCACCGCCGCCCTGGCCCTGCTGCGCATGCTCGATAACCGCCAACGCCCGGACATGGGCCCGATCGCCATCACGGGCGCCACGGGTGGTGTCGGCATGCTGGGCGTCGATATTTTCACGCGCGCCGGTTTCCAGGTGCATGCGGTAAGCGGCAAGCCGGATCACTTCGATTTTCTGAGAACGATCGGCGCCGCCGAATGCATCGATCGCCACCAGCTCGCCTTCAGCGGCAAGCCCATGGATTCGGCGAGGTACGGCGGCATGCTCGATAACGTGGGTGGCGCCATGCTGGCTGGCTTCCTGCCCCTGATCGCACCCTACGGCAACGCAGCCATCTGCGGCCTCGCAGGCAGCCCGGAACTGCCGACCACGGTCATGCCCTTCATCATCCGCGGCGTAAGCGTGCTGGGCGTGGCCTCGGCCGGTACCGCCCGCGATATCCGTGACGAGGTTTGGAAGCGCCTGGCCGGTGAATGGAAACCACGCCACCTGGACACGATCTGCACGAAGGAAGTGGCACTGGAGGACGTGGCAAGCGTCTTCGAAACCATGCTTTCGGGCGGCTCGTTCGGCCGGACGCTCGTCCGGATCGCCGGATAAGTGCCTGCCGAGGCAGGTTAAGTACGTTTCACCATTGATACAGGCCGTTAGGCCAGTAGAATGGGCCCTCGCCAAAGGCGCAACACGCGACGGTTTATCGTCGCCGAAGTATCGCGGCGGCCCACTGGACGGTGGCCGCTACAAAGGAAAACAATCGGGCATAGCCCGGGGGAAAGTTAATGGCTCGTATCCTGATCGTCGACGATTCGCCGTCGCAGCTCCTGGGCATCAAGCGCATTGTCGAAAAGCTGGGCCATGAGGCACTGACTGCCGAAGACGGCGCCGCAGGCGTCGAGGCAGCCAAGCGTGAGCTGCCGGACCTCATCCTGATGGACGTGGTCATGCCGAACCTCAACGGGTTCCAGGCCACCCGCACGATCAGCAAGGAAGAGACCACCAAGCACATCCCCATCATCCTGGTCACCACGAAGGACCAGGACACCGACAAGGTGTGGGGCCTGCGCCAGGGCGCGAAGGATTACGTCGTGAAGCCGATCAAGGAAGAAGAACTGGTCAAGGCGCTGAAGACGCACCTGCCGGCCTGATCTGCTCCGTAGGAGCCCACCCTGTGGGCGACGCGTTTCGCGAGCGGCTCACATGGCTTGCGTGTTGACGCGAAAGATGTCGCCCACAGGGTGGGCTCCTACGAATGGCTGTGGCCTTAGCGCCGCGGATCAAAACCCTTGAACGCATCCTTGAACTCCGCATAGGCGGCCTGTTCTTCGTGCGTCTCCGGCACGGGCACGCGAATTTCCAGCACCACGATCTGGTCGCCTGGCTCACTGCCCGGCAGGCCGCGCCCCTTCAGGCGCAGTTTGCGGCCTGATTGGCTGCCTGCGGGGATCCGCAGATCCACCGCCCCACCCAGGGTTGGCACGGCCACCGTGGCGCCCAGCGCCGCTTCCCACGGCGAGATCGCCAGCGTATGCGTCACGGTACGGCCTTCGAGCCGGAAGCGCGCATCGTCGCGGATATTGATCTCAAGCAGCAGGTCGCCCGAGGGCCCACCGCCACTGCCGGGATGGCCCTGGCCACCCAGGCGAATGGTCTGGCCGCTGGATATGCCGGCCGGGATCTTCACCTCGAGTACGCGCTCGCCGCCCGACTGATCATTCAGCACAACGCGGGTCTTGCCGCCGTTATAGGCGGTCTGCAGGTCGGTATCGATCCTGGCATTGATATCGCGGCCACGACGGGCCTGGGTCTGCTGCGAACGGCGGCCACCGCCACCCCCGAACAGGCTCTCGAAGAAGTCGCTGAAGTCGCCACGACCGGCGCCACCGCCCATGTCGCCGAAATCGAACCCGCCACCACCGCCCTGGCCCCAGCCCGGCGGCGGCCGGAACTGCTCGCCCTGGCGGTAGCCGCCAGCGCGGAACTGATCGTACTGGCGGCGCTTCTCGGGGTCCTTCAGGGCCTCATTGGCCTCATTAACGGCCTTGAACTTCTCTTCCGCACCCGCTTCCTTGTTCTTGTCCGGGTGGTATTTACGCGCCAGCTTGCGATACGCCGCCTTGATCTCGGCGTCGGTCGCTTCGGGTTTTACCCCAAGAATCTCGTAATAATCCTTGAACTCCACAGGCTCTCCCGCCGGGCTTGTGTCGAAATGTGAAATGGAAAAGGCCTGCGGTGGGCCACCCCACCGCAGACCATACGCCAAGCTTAGACCGAATTAGCCCGCGGCGTTGATCGTGATGCGGCGCGGCGCGCTTTCAGCCTTCTTCGGAATGGCGATTTCGAGCACGCCATTCGCGCCCGAAGCCGTAATTCCCTCGGCATCGGCGCTTTCCGGAAGCGTAAAGCTGCGCTTGAAGGCGCCGGCCACGCGCTCGACCCGCGCGTACTTGCCTTCGGTCTCGCTGCTGTAGGCCTTCCGCTCGCCCTTGATCGACAGGACGTTCTTGTCCATCTGGATCTCGATACTGTCCAGGGCCACGCCCGGGATATCGGCCAGGATCAGGAAGCGATTGGCTTCCTCACGAATGTCGACGCACGGCGCCCAATCCTGCACGGCACCCGCCACCGGCGCGGCGATGTCGCCTGCAAGGAACTGACCGAACACATGGCGCAGTTCATTTCCAAACACCGGCGCACGGCGAAACGCAACATGACGAAGCTGGTTCATCTGTTTGACTCCAATGATGTTTTTCGGCCCCGTGGCCGTCTGGGATCAAAGATATGAGCGCCCCGCCACGATTCAAGGGGCCTATCGAGCCGGTTTGTGTAGGAGCGCGCTCGCGCGCGATCCGTGCTTGCAACACACCCCATCGCGCGCAAGCGCGCTCCTACATTTACACTTGGGAAATCCCCCAACGAGGCAGGCCCCATGACTATCGCCGTCGGCGACCGCATTCCTGAATCCACCGTCACCTACTTCCAGGACGGCATCCAGACCGCCTCCACCCTGGACCTGATGGGCACCGGCAAGGTGGTGCTGTTCGCGGTACCGGGTGCATTTACGCCCACCTGTTCCAACAAGCATCTGCCGGGCTATATCCAGCACATCGAGGATTTCAACGAGCGCGGCGTGAAGGTGTCCTGCTATTCCGTGAACGACGCGTTCGTCATGGATGCCTGGGGCAAGGAGCGCGGCATCCCGAAGGATCTGCACCTGCTGGCCGATGGCAATGCCGCGTTCACCAAGGCGCTCGGCCTGGAGCTGGACGGCACCAAGAACGGCATGGGCATTCGCGCCAAGCGCTTCGCCATGTACCTGGAAGATGGCGTGGTGAAGGTGCTCAACATCGAAGCGCCGGGCGAATTCCGCGTGTCCTCGGCGGAAGCCATGCTCGAAGCGATCCGCTAAACGCCGTTTTCAGCGTCGTCGCCGGGCGGCACGACGCCGTTCCTCAGCAGCCCCGCCAGCGCATCCGCGGCGGGGTTTGCGCGATCCGCACGCACCATGAAAAGGGAGGCCTCGCCCAGTTCCGGCAGACCTTCGCCAACGGCGATACGGCGTAGCGCCGCAGGCACATGGATCGCGGGCCGGGCCACCCAACCAAGGCCTGCACGCGCGGCGGCCCAGAGCGCAGAGACACTCCGCGCCGTCACCACGACGCGCCACGGGATGTGTGCGGCATCCAGCGCAGCGATCATGCGCCGGCGAAACACGCAGGGGGCTTCCAGCGTGAGCAAGGGTAATGGGCCCTGCCCCGGTCCGGCGACACCCTCCGCTGCGAACCAATACACGGGAAACGCCCCGAGCAAGCTTCCACCCAGCCCGCCATCGCTCTCGAACGCGAGCGCAAGGTCGATCGCGCCCTCACGTACGCCTTCCACCAGGGGTCCGCTCTGATCGACGCTCAGTTCAAGGCTGGTGCCCGGGTGCGCGGAAGCGAAGGCCGCCAGGGTCGATGGCAGCCAGGCCTCGGCGAAATCGTGCGGTACGCCCAGATGCACGCGCCCTTCCAGATGCTCGCCGCGGACAGCGCCTACGGCATCGGCATTCAGTTCAAGCATATGGCGGGCATAGCCCAGAAGCCGTTCGCCCGCTTGCGTCAGTTCCTGCTTGCGGCCCACGCGCTGGAAGATGGCCGTGCCCAGCCGGTCCTCAAGCGCCCGCAACTGTAGGCTCACCGCCGACGGCGAGAGATGCAGCTTTTCGGCGGCGCGCCCGAAGCCACCGAGGTCGACGGCTGTCACAAGGGTACGCAGCGTGGCGAGGTCGAGGATCATGCTTAAGCGCGGCTCACGCGTGGGTTTGGAAACCATCGCTTTTATAGCACCCCGCGCGGCCCGACCATGAGTGCATCCCGTTCACGCAGGCCTACGCTCATGCTCGCAATGCAATACAGCTTCGATCTCGCGCCTTCGGTCGACCCGGATTCGGTGCGCGCACGGGCCCGGGATATCGGGCCGTCGTTCGAGGGGCTGCCTGGCCTAAGGATGAAGGCATTTCTCGTTGCATCCGACCCCGCCATTTACGCACCCATCTATGTATGGGACGACGATGCGTCGATGCGCGCGTTCCTTGAGTCACCGGCATTTGAACGCGTCGTCGCTAAGTACGGCAAGCCCGCGTTCTACGTGATGCCATCCATCCGCGTGGCGCATTCAGCGAAGTCGAGGCCCATTCGGTTCGCGACGCAGGAGCGCACTGCATTACCGCTTCCTCCCGTTTTCGACGGAAGTGGGGGCGACGTACGCAGTGATGCGAACGTCCTTACCGGCGCAGACCTCACTCGCTGGGAATCGGTGCGCACGGTGTTCTGGCACGATGCGCCGCCTGCGCGCGAAGGCCAGGTCGTGTTCGATGTTCCCTATCTGATCGGGGGATTGCCATGAGGAGTGCTCTACTTTGCATGCTGGCTCTTGGTGCGCCCCTATCCGTACAGGCGAACGACACCAAAGAGCTCCGCGCCCTATTGGCCGCCTATCCGCGCTTTGTGTCGGAGGGAAACCGACAGGGGTTCGAAGGATTGCTACTCGACAAGGACATTCCATTTCGGGGCGTTTACGACAATCGGGCTACATCGAGCCAGCAATTACGCGATTACACGCATTTCCGCGAAGCGGTGTTTGATAGCGGCCATCGGTACCGACAAACGTTCTCCCACGTAGTTGTCGAAATGCACGGCGCCATTGCGCAGGCATCGCTGGATTTCGAAACGATCGACTTAGCGCACCCCTCGGAACCCACCAGGGGATGGAAGATCCTGCAGTTCGTACGCGGTGAGGGGGGATGGCGGATTGCCAGCGAGCTTTGGGGGGCCGCTCGATGAATCGGGAACTACCTGCTTCTGCGTTTCATTGGCTATCGCGCGCAAGCGCGTTCCTACAACAGCTTTGGATCGCGTCATCCAGCGTGCCCCACCCCACACGCCGCCGCTGAACGCACGCAAAAAAAACCCGCCGTTCGGCGGGTTCTTTTCTTTATTCGCTTTCGCCATCCACCGGGCCAGATTCAACCGGCGGGAGGTCGGCGGCGGCTTCGCAGGCCGGTGAATCGCCGTTGAGCGCCTCACCATTCGGGATGTCACCCTCGCCTTCCACCTCGGTCTCTTCCTCGGCCTCAAGGCGGACGACACCGATGAGGGTCTCGTCCTTCGGCAGCTTGATCAGCGTCACACCCTGGGTGTTACGGCCGACCTGGGCGACTTCCGATACGCGGGTGCGCACGAGCGTGCCCTGGTCGGAGATCAGCATGAGCTGCTGGGCCTCGGTGACCTGCGTGGCGGCAACCAGGTTGCCGTTACGCTCGGAGCACTGGATACCGATGACGCCCTGCGTACCGCGACCCTTTTTCGGGAAATCCTCGAGCACGGTGCGCTTGCCGAAGCCACGCGCCGTCGCCGTGAGGATGTCACCATCGCCATGCGCCACGATCAGCGACACGACCGTCGCATCGTCGGCGAGCAACATGCCGCGCACGCCGGTGGCAGTACGGCCCATGGAGCGGACCTTGTTCTCGTCGAAGCGCACGACCTTGCCGTTCGATGCAAAGAGCAGCACATCGCTTTCGCCGTTGGTCATCGCCACGTCGACCAGGGCATCGCCCTCGTCGAGGTTAATGGCAGCCTTGCCCTTCTGTAGCTGGAACGCGAACTCGGTCAGCGGCGTCTTCTTGACCGTGCCCTTGCGGGTGGCGAAGAACACAAAGCAGTTCGGGTCGTAGTCGCGGATCGGCAGCACCGCCTGCACCTTCTCGCCCTCACCCAGCGGCAAGAGGTTCACGATGGGCTTGCCGCGGGCGCCCGGACCCGCTTCCGGCATCTGGTACACCTTCAGCCAGTACACACGGCCGGTGCTGGTGAACGTAAGCAGCGTATCGTGGGTGTTCACCACCCACAGCTGCTGCACCACATCTTCGTCCTTCAATGCGGAGGCGGAACGGCCCTTGCCGCCACGCTTCTGCGCGCGGTACAGGCTGGCGGCCTGGCGCTTGATGTAGCCGGTGTGCGACAGCGTGACGACCACGTCTTCCGGCGCGATCAGGTCGAGGACGTTGAGGTCTTCCTGCGAATGCTGGATCTCGGTACGACGGTCATCGCCATAATCCGCACGGATCTGTTCGAGTTCGCCACGGATGACTTCGAGCAGGCGCGTCGGGTTTTCCAGGATCTCGATGAGGCCACGGATGGTCTCGAGGATTTCGCGGTATTCGTCGCTGAGCTTTTCCTGCTCCAGGCCGGTGAGGCGGTGCAGGCGCATCTGCAGGATTTCGGTGGCCTGGGCTTCGGACAGCTGGTAGCCGTCATCACGCAGGCCATCACGCGGATCCATGTCTTCCGGACGCGAGGCTTCGGCACCCGATGCCGAAAGCAACGCCTTGACCAGGCCCGGCTCCCAGCGACGGGCGACCATGCGCTCGCGCGCTTCGGCCGACGACGACGAGGTACGGATCAGCTCGATCATCTCATCGATGTTGGCGAGCGCGACCGTCAGGCCTTCGAGGATATGGGCGCGGGAGCGTGCCTTGCGCAGTTCGAAAATGGTGCGGCGGGTGACGACTTCGCGGCGATGGCGGATGAACGCCTCAAGGATCTCCTTGAGGTTCAGCAGCTTCGGCTGGCCATCGAGCAGGGCCACCATATTGATGCCGAAGGTGACCTGCAGCTGGGTCTGCTGGAACAGGTTGTTCAGCACCACATCGGCCATGGCATCGCGGCGGATCTCGATGACCACGCGCATACCGTCCTTATCGGACTCGTCGCGCAGTTCGCTGATGCCTTCGAGCTTCTTTTCCTTCACCAGCTCGGCGATCTTTTCGATCAGGCGAGCCTTGTTCACCTGGTACGGCAGCTCGTGGACCAGGATGGTCTCGCGGCCGTTGGACTCGGTTTCGATCTCGGTACGCGCACGCACCAGGATACGGCCACGACCGGTACGGTACGCCTCGACGATACCCGATGAGCCGTTGATGATGCCCGCGGTCGGGAAATCCGGACCCGGAATGTGGGTCATCAGGTCATCGACGCCCAGCGACGGCTCTTCAATGAGCGCCAGCGTGGCGTTAATGACCTCGGTCATGTTGTGCGGCGGGATATTGGTGGCCATGCCCACCGCGATACCCGCAGAACCATTGACGAGAAGGTTCGGCACGCGGGTCGGCAGGACCAGCGGCTCGCTTTCGCTTTCGTCGTAGTTCGGCCCGAAATCGACGGTTTCCTTGTCGATATCGGCGAGCAGCTCATGGGTGAGCTTGGCCATGCGCACTTCGGTGTATCGCATGGCCGCGGCGTTATCGCCATCGACCGAACCGAAGTTACCCTGGCCATCGACCAGCATGTAGCGCAGCGAGAACGGCTGCGCCAGGCGGACGATGGCATCGTAAACCGAGGCATCACCGTGCGGATGGTACTTACCGATCACGTCACCGACGACGCGAGCGGACTTCTTGTAGGCCTTGTTCCACGAGTTGCCGAGCTCGTTCATGGCGAACAGCACGCGTCGATGAACCGGCTTGAGGCCGTCGCGCACATCGGGCAGTGCACGCCCGACGATAACGCTCATCGCGTAGTCGAGATAGCTTTGGCGCATCTCGTCTTCGATGTTGACGCGGATGACTTCTTTGGCGAGTTCTGCCATCAATCGGCTTCCTGGGTGTCCGTATGAGTGCCCCCGCCGACCGTGTTGTCTGCCCTCGGGGCACCACAGTCGGCTCAACCCGTCGATGATAACACAACGGGTGTCGAAATGACAGCTAAAAAAGCTGTAAATTCAATGGGTTAGAGGGGTGTTTTGGCGGTCACGGAAACATGATCCGCATCTGCTCTTCGTCGGGCTTCAGGATGATGCCGCGCTCGGTCACGATCGCGTCGATCAGCTCCGCCGGGGTCACGTCGAAAACGGGGTTCCAGGCCTCGGCGCCCTCGATGACGGTACGGTTACCGCCGACCGAAAGCAGCTCGGTGGCATCACGCAATTCGATCTCGATATCGTCGCCGCTGGCCGTGGCCATATCGACGGTGGTGGACGGCGCGACGACCATGAACTTCACGCCGTGGTGGCGCGCGGCAATGGCGAGCTGGTAGGTACCGATCTTGTTGGCGGTGTCGCCATTGGCCGCGATGCGGTCAGCACCAACGATGACCCACTTCACCTTGCCGTCCTTCATGAGATGCGAGGCAGCGGAATCGGCGATGAGCCTGGCCGGGATGCCATCACGCACGAGTTCCCACATGGTGAGGCGCGCGCCCTGCTGCCAGGGGCGGGTCTCTCCCGCGAACACCTGCTCGATGCGGCCCGCTTCGACGCCCGCACGGATCACGCCCAGCGCGGTGCCATAGCCTGCGGTCGCGAGCGAGCCCGTGTTGCAATGGGTCATGACCTGCGAGCCCGGCTCGATCAGCGCGGCGCCCAACTCGCCCATGTGGCGGTTGGCGGCGAGATCTTCATCCTGGATAGCCTGTGCTTCGGCTTCAAGCGTGGCAGCATCGGCGCCCGCGTCAACCCGCACCCTCATGCGGTCCAGCGCCCACATCAGGTTCACCGCGGTGGGCCGTGCCGCACGCAACGTGGCCATGGCAGTAGCCAGGTTTTCACCCTTCTGCGCCGCCAGCACGACGCCCCAGGCCGCCGCGATACCAATGGCCGGCGCACCGCGCACGGCCAGGTCACGAATGGCCCGCGTGACATCCTCCGAGTTCACGCAATCGAACCAGATTTCCTCCGCCGGCAGGCGGCGCTGGTCGAGCAGGTGAAGGCGATCGCCGAGCCACTGGACGGCGCGAATGGTGTCGTGGGAGTTATGCGTGTTCATCGCCGGATTATCGCATTCCTGCGTGTAAAGCGCTGTCGAAAACCATGAACGGCCGTAGGAGCCCACCCTGTGGGCGACATCTTTCGCAACGAGGCCGCAGGGCCTGCGGCGTCCGGCGAACGGCGTCGCCCACAGGGTGGGCTCCTACGGGGAATCAGCGCTTTGACAGCCAGTCGTGGATCGCCGGGGGCACGAGTTTCTGGGCCCGGCCGGAGACGTAGATGCCGATGTGGCCACCCGGGAACGGCAGCGCCGTGTAGTCCTTGCTGCCCACGGCATCCTTCAACGGAATGGAGGCCGCGGGTGGCACGAGGTGATCCTGCTCGGCGTAGATATTCAGCACGGGCTGGGTGATCGTGCCCAGGTCGATGGTCCGGTCACCGATCGTGGCCTGGCCCTTGATCAGCAGGTTCTTCTGGAAGAAATCGCGGGCAAACTGGCGGAAGGTTTCGCCGGCCTGGTCGGGTGAATCAAAGATCCACTTTTCCATGCGCAGGAAGTTTTCCACTTCCTTCGGGTTATCGAGGATATCGACCATCGCCACGTACTTCTGCTGGTTGAGCCGGAGCGGCTTCAGCGTGAGGTAGGCGAAGTTCATCAGGTCAGCCGGGATATTGCCGATCGTATCGACGAAGAGGTCGATATCCACGTTGCGCGCCCAATGCGAGAGCATGTTATCGGGCGTGTGGAAATCCACCGGCGTGACCATGGTGACGAGGTTCTTGACCTTGTCGCCATGCAGCGCGGCGTAGCACAGCGAGAACACGCCGCCCTGGCAGATGCCCAGCAGGTTGATCGCTTCGAGCTCATGGCGCTGGCGGATCACATCGACGCAGCGATCGAGGTACCCGTCGATGTAATCCTCGAGGGTGAGCCAGCGATCGGCACCATCGGGGTAACCCCAGTCGATAAGGTACAAATCCTCGCCCTGCTCAAGCAGGTTGCGCACCATGGAGCGGTCGTCCTGCAGGTCGACCATCCACGGCGTATTCACCAGCGCATAGCAGATCAGCAGAGGGACTTTCGCTGTCGGTTTCTTCGTGCCCTTGAAGTGCCACAGGGTGAGCTTGTCTTCGGTGTAGACGGCTTCGCGCGGCGTGGTGCCCAGCTCGATGGGGCCCACGTTTTTCAGCGTTTCCATGCCTGCTTCCACCTTGCGGCGGAACGCTTCGACTTCCTCACGGGCGCGCTCGGGGTCGATGTGGAAGGGGTTGGTGCTCATCGGGAGCGAGCCTTGGGCTTGGCTTTTTTGGCCGCGGCTTTTTTGGCGGCGGCTTTCGCCGGTTCAGGCGGTCGGGCCGGCTTCGCCGGATCGCGCGCAAGACGCGCTCCTACAGGGGCGCTTCGCTGCGCTCCTGGCGCGGAACGGGTCACGGGTTTCGCCTTCATGCGCAAGGCAGTGATTTCGGCGCGCAGCGCTTCAACTTCTGCCTTCAGGCCTTGCATGTGGCGCAGCTCGCGGCGCACCGCCTGCAGGCGCTCGCCGAGGCTATCGACCTCGCGGCGGGTGGGCAGGCCGGCCTGTACGGCGATGCGCTCGACCTGGCGCTGCTGGAGCACCTTGAGTTGCATCTGCGCGTTGACCAGGGCGGCGTACACTTCGCGGAACTCGTCCGACATGGCCGCTTCGGCATAGCTCTCTTCGGAGAAATTGACCCAGCGGTCGTAGACGGCGCGCAGGCTATCAGCGTCGGAGGGCATGCCCTGCGCGCGCAGCGTTTCACCGGCGCGATCCTGCACGCCCTGCAGCAGCGACTGGTAGCGAGCGAATTGCTGCGCGTAATCGATCCATGCACGCAGCAGGGCCTGCTGTTCTTCCTGCTGCTCGCGATTGAGGCCAAGGCCGGGCATCGACAGCGCCTCGCGCGCCACTCGGGCCCATTCATCAAAGCCATCGGTGCCCGGCTGCGCACCCGGCGGCGGCCCGTAGCCGAATGGCGGCATACCGCCAGGAACCCCGGCAAAACCGTATGGCGGCACACCGCCACCCGGCGGCCCATAAGGTGGCATGCCAGCACCGGGTCCCGGCTGGCCAAACGGGGGCGCACCATGCGCGAACGGCGATGCCGGCGGCTCGCCGGCGGTAAACGCGCGCATCCAGTCACCAAAGCCGCCAAGGCCCGCGAATAGCCGGCCCACGATGTCGGCCGAAGGTGCCTCGGCGTGCTCGGCCTTCGGGTCGAATTGCCTGGCCCAGGCCTCGACGCCCTGGCGGACGAAGGCCTGGTACTGGTCGATGAAGTCTGTCGGTTTATCTGCCATGTGCCTATGGTACGGCACCCGGCAACCAGCCGCGCCCACCCTCAGGGCGTGATGATGAACGATGCCTGCTGGTTCGCCGTGGAACTGCCACCCACCCACACCGTGTATTGCGTGGGCTCGACCACCTGCTGGCTACGGGCATTCCAGAACGAGAGCTCGGCGAAGCCCAGTTGGAACGTGACGCGTTTTGATTCGCCCGGCTTGAGCGCGACGCGCTGGAACCCCTGCAGGCTGCGCACCGGCTGCTCGACGCTGGCGCCGAGATTGCGCACGTACAGCTGTGCCACTTCCGTGGCCGCCCGCGAGCCCGTGTTCGTTACCGTCGCGGTAACGGAAACCACGTTCGTGGCATCTGCACGGTTCGCCTCCGCCACAGGCACCTTCGCACGCGACACCTGTACGTCGGTGTAGCCGAAGGATGTGTAAGACAGGCCATGGCCAAAGGGATACAGCGCGTCGTTGGCCACATCGATGTAGCGCGAGATGAACGCCGTATCGCGACCCGGGGGCCTGGTCAGGTCCGCATCACCCGGGGGCCGGCCTGTCGGGAACTGGTTGTAATACAGCGGCTCCTGGCCCACGGCGCGAGGAAAACTCATGGTCAGCTTGCCGCTGGGCGCCACATCGCCGAAAAGCACGTTGGCGACGGCATTGCCCGCCTCGGTGCCCGGGAACCACACGGCCATGATCGCAGGCACGTGTTTGTCGGCCCAATCGAGGACGAGTGGACGCCCGGAGAACACGAGCAGGACGACTGGCTTGCCGGTCGCGACCACGCGTTCAAGCAAGGCCTGCTGGTTACCCGGGAGGTTGAGGTGGGCACGCGACCCTGCCTCACCACTCATGCGTGACGATTCGCCGAGTGCCATCACCACGACATCGGCCTGGGTTGCGACCTTCAGTGCCTCGTCAAAGCCGGACTCCGAATCGCTTTCCACATCGGTGCCGTGCGCGAAAAGCAGCTCGCCGCCCTGCGCCTTCATCCGCGCGGCAAGGCCACGACGCAATGTCACCACATCCGGTACATGTTGCGCACCACCCCATGCACCCTGCATTTCGCTGGCGTCGTCAGCAAGCGGGCCGATCAATGCCAGTTTCTTCAACCCTGGCGCGAGCGGCAACACAGCCTGCGTGGCCTGGCCGCCATTCTTCAGAAGGACAAACGATTCTTCCGCAGCGCGGCGCACAAGCGGCCGGTGCTCATCGACGGCTGCCGTCACTTCAGGGCTCGTGGAGTACGGGTGTTCGAACAGCCCGAGCGCGAACTTCACCCGGAGGACACGGCGCACGGCCTCATCCACGGTTGCCATCGAAAGCTTGCCTTCCTTGAGCAACGCCGGGATCTGGGTGTCGTAGTAATGGCTCATCATGTCCACCTCCACGCCAGCCTGCAGTGCTTTCTGCGTCGCCGTGGCGGCATCCAGTGCGATGCCATGGTGGGTCAGCTCCATGACCGCCGTGAAGTCGCTCACCACGAAGCCATCGAAGCCCCATTCCTCCCGCAGGATGTCGGTCATGAGATACGTGTTGGCCGTGGCTGGCACGCCATTGAGCGCGTTGAACGAACTCATCATGGTCGCGGCACCCTCCTCCACGGCCGCCTTGTACGGCGGCAGGTACACCTGGCGCAGGCGCACATCGGACATATCGGTGGTGTTGTATTCGCGCCCGGCCTCAGCCGCGCCGTAGGCAGCGAAATGCTTCACGGAAGCGGCCACGCTATCCGCCGCCGCGAGATCCTTGCCCTGGTAGCCGCGGATGTAGGCGCGCGCGATGGCTGCCCCAAGGTACGGATCTTCGCCCGCGCCCTCGGTCGAACGCCCCCATCGCGCATCTCGCGAGATGTCGACCATGGGCGAGTAGAACCACTTCACGCCCGCGGTCGTCGCTTCCTGCGCCGACATGTGCGACAGATCCTGTACGAGTTGCGGATCCCAAGTGGCGGACAAACCCAGCGGCACGGGGTAAATGGTGCGATAGCCGTGAATGATGTCTGCGCCGAACAGAAGCGGGATGCGCAGGCGGCTCTTGAGGGCGGCTTCCTGGAATGCTTTCGTTCGCGCCGCACCGGTCACATTGAGCATGGAGCCAAGCTCGCCCTTGCGGGCCAGCGCGAGCGCATCGACGTGCGCCTGCGTCTCCGGATTCAGCGCAATGGCGGTTTCGCCGGCCTTCGTGTCCGCGCCGCCACTGGCGCCGTATTGCACGAGCTGGCCAATCTTCTCCTCGAGGGTCATGCGCGCAAGCAGATCGTTGACGCGCTTCTCGATCGCCGGGGATGCGAGTTGCGGATTCGACGGCTGGACGGCCGGTGCGGTGGGCGCGGTGTCGGAGGCACAAGCGGCGCCAGCAAACGTGAGGGCAACGGAAGCGGCGAGCACCAGCGGGCGCAGGCGAAGGGGAACGTTCATGAGATCTCCGAAAACGCGCCCGTGGGGACGGGCATCAGTTCCGAGACTGCCAGCGAAACGTTTACATCGCTAGGTGACGGACGGCCTATCCGGCCATAAAAAAACCGGCTCCTTTCGGAGCCGGTTTCTTAGTCACTGCGTGCGATCGATCAGCCCGCGGCGTTTTCTTCTTCGGTCACGGCCTTCATCGAAAGGCGGATACGGCCCTGCTTGTCGACTTCCAGGACCTTCACCTTGACGATGTCGCCTTCCTTCAGCTTGTCGGAAACCTTCTCGACGCGCTCGCTGGAAATCTGCGAGACGTGCACGAGGCCATCCTTGCCCGGCATGATGGTCACGAACGCGCCGAAATCCATCAGCTTCGCAACCTTGCCTTCGTAGATGCGGCCCGGCTCGACGTCGGAGACGATCTGCTCGATGCGCTTGCGCGCAGCTTCAGCCGCTTCACGGTTGACCGAGGCGATCACGACGTTGCCGTCGTCCGTGATGTCGATGGTGGTGCCGGTCTCTTCGGTGATCGAGCGGATGGTGGCGCCGCCCTTGCCGATGACTTCGCGGATCTTGTCCGGGTGGATCTTGATCGTGAGCAGGCGCGGGGCGAACTCGCTCATTTCCGAGCGGGCTTCCGTGATGCACTTGGCCATCTCGCCGAGGATATGCAGGCGACCACGCTTGGCCTGGGCCAGCGCCGTACGCATGATCTCTTCGGTGATGCCGTCGACCTTGATATCCATCTGCAGCGCGGACACGCCATCGGCGGTACCGGCCACCTTGAAGTCCATGTCGCCGAGGTGGTCTTCGTCACCCAGGATGTCGGAGAGCACGACGAAATCGTTGCCTTCCTTCACCAGGCCCATGGCGATACCGGCCACCGGCGCCTTAAGCGGCACGCCAGCGTCCATCATGGCCAGCGAGGAACCGCAGACCGACGCCATGGACGAAGAACCGTTCGACTCGGTGATTTCCGAGACGACGCGAACGACGTACGGGAACTCTTCGATCGTCGGCTTCACAGCCTGCACGCCGCGCTTGGCGAGGCGGCCGTGGCCAACTTCGCGACGCTTCGGGCTGCCGACGCGGCCGGTTTCGCCCACCGAGAACGGAGGGAAGTTGTAGTGGAACAGGAACGTGTCCTTCCACTCGCCTTCCGGCGCATCGATGATCTGCGAGTCACGCGTGGTGCCGAGCGTGGCAACGACCAGCGCCTGGGTTTCACCGCGGGTGAACAGCGCCGAACCGTGGGTGCGCGGCAGGACGCCGACGCGGACGGTGATCGGGCGGACGTCGTCGAGCTGGCGCCCGTCGATGCGAACCTTGGTGCTGAGCACGCCGTCGCGCAGGGTGCGGTACTCGACTTCGCCGAAGGCGGCGCCGATGTCGCCATCGGTCCAGCCATTGGCTTCGGCATCGGCGGCGATGGCCGTCTTCACGTCGCTCTTGAGCGCGCTGATGACGTCACGACGAGCCAGCTTGTCGCGGATCTGGAAGGCTTCGGCGAAGCGGTTGCCGACAGCGGCCTTGACCGCGTCGTACAGGGCCGTCTTGGCAGCCGGCGCTTCCCACTTGAACGACTTGGCACCGGCTTCGGCGACAAAGGCGTTGATCGTGTCGATAGCGACCTGCATCTGCTGGTGGCCGAACACGACCGAACCGAGCATGACGTCTTCGCTGAGCAGCTTGGCTTCCGACTCGACCATCATCACGGCGCTGGAGGTACCGGCCACGACGAGGTCGAGGTCGGAGGTCTTCAGCTGCGAAGCGGTCGGGTTGAGGATGTACTGGCCGTTGGCGTAGCCAACGCGCGCCGCACCGATCGGGCCCTTGAAGGGCACGCCGGCGAGCGACATGGCAGCCGAGGCACCGATCAGGGCCGGGATGTCACCATCGACTTCCGGGTTCAGCGAGACGACCTGGGCAATGACCTGGATCTCGTTGCGGAACTCTTCCGGGAACAGCGGACGAAGCGGACGATCGATAAGACGCGAGGTCAGCGTCTCCTTCTCGGTCGGGCGGCCTTCGCGCTTGAAGAAGCCACCCGGGATGCGACCCGCGGAGTAGAACTTCTCCATGTAGTCGACCGTGAGCGGGAAGAAGTCCTGGCCTTCGCGGGCCTTCGGAGCGGCGACAACGGTCACCAGGACGACGGTGCCGCCCATGCTGACCATGACCGCACCGGACGCCTGGCGGGCGATTTCGCCCGTCTCCAGCGTGACTTCGTGACTACCGTACTGGAATGACTTGGTTACTTTCGCCACTTCGCTGTCTCCTCGTCCTGATCCGGTGATTTAGCGGCGCAGGCCGAGGCGTTCGATGAGGGTCTGGTAGCGAGCGAGGTCGCTCTTCTTGAGATAGGCCAGCAGCGTCTTGCGCTTGTTGACCATCTTCAGCAGACCGCGACGCGAGTGGTGGTCCTGCTTGTGCGCCTGGAAGTGATCCTGCAGCGCGGTGATGTTCGCGGACAGCAGCGCGACCTGGACTTCGGTCGAGCCGGTGTCGTTATCCTTGCGACCGTAGTCCTTGATGATCTGGCTGGTCTGTTCGACGGTGAGCGACATGTGTATCGATTCCTTAAAAAAGCGGATGCGAGACTTGCGCAACCTCAACGGCCACCGATGAAGTTGCGCAAGCCTCGCTTTGATGAAAGCTATTAAACGAGCACGTAATTGTAACGTCCTGCGCGTAGCGGCAACAAGCCCGGTCAGGGCGGCGGCAGGTTGAACCCCCTGAGAACCCTCAGAATGCCGTCTTCGCCGATGTCTCCCAGGGCCATGAGCCGGCCGTCGGCGCCCCAGACGCCACAACGGCCGGGTGCCGTGGTGGCGCCCAGGGGCACTGGCTGACCGAAGCCGAGTACCCGGGTTTGCTCGGCATCGAGTTCCACCCGGGGAATATGTGATAGCCCGGTATCCACGGGCAGCAGGCATGCCTCGAGTTGATCCGGCCCGGTCTCTGCCGCTTCCCGCAATTCGTCGAGGGTCACCATGGCAGGCGCCATGAACGGCTCGACCCAGAGCCGACGCAGGCCGGTCAAATGGGCGCCACAGCCGAGGTTGGCACCCAGGTCCACGGCCAGGCTACGGACGTAGGTACCCGAGCCACACTCGACATGCAGGCGGACCGTGTCCCCTACCCGCTCGATCACATCGAGCCGGTAGACATCGACCTCACGGGACGGCACATCGACGGTCTCGCCGCGACGGGCACGCGCATAGAGAGGAACGCCGTCCTGCTTGATGGCCGAATAGGCCGGTGGCACCTGGGTTATCCGACCACGCAAGGGCGCCAGCGCGGCTTCCACCTGCGCATCATCGAGCGGCGGCACCGGCCAGGTGTCCACGATCTCGCCCTCAAGGTCAGCCGTGGTCGTGGTGGCGCCGAGCTTCACCTCGGCCTCGTAGGCCTTGCGCGAGCCCAGCAGCCAGCCGGCGATCTTGGTGGCCTCGCCAAAACACACCGGCAACAAGCCGGTCGCGAGCGGATCGAGGCTGCCGGTATGGCCACCCTTGGCCGCACCCACGAGGCGACGCGCCGTCTGCAGCGCCTGGTTGGAACTCAGGCCCAGCGGCTTGTCGAGCAGGAGGATGCCGTGGATGTCACGGAAGGAGCGACGGTTCATGGGAAATCAGGTACATGCAGGAGCGCACCCTGTGCGCAATGCTGTTCGCGGAGGAGCGACAGGCCCTGTTGGTTTCAGGACGAAAGATGTCGCCCACAGGGTGGGCTCCTACGGGTTATTCGTCTTCGCCCGAAGGCGCCGGCGGCACCGGATTTTCGCGCAACAGGGTCTCGATCCGCTCGCCGCGGTCGACCGATTCGTCGTACTTGAAGCGCAGTTCGGGCACGCGGCGCAGGCGCATGGTCTTGGAGAGCTCGCGGCGGAACTCCTTGGCCAGCTCCTTGAGGGCCTTGACGGCCTCAGCGGACTTTTCCGGCATCAGCGCGGTGACCCACACCGTCGCTACATCCAGGTCCTTGGTGGTTTCCACGTCGGAAACACTGACCGAGGGCAGCGCGTGCTCGCGCACGGCAGCATGCACCAGCAGGCCGATTTCACGGCGCAGCTCAGCGGAGACGCGGTCGGTTCGCTTGAAATCACGGGACGGCATATCCGCCTCCTATAAACGAGAAAAGCCTCCCCGGCGAACCGGGGAGGCAGGGTCTTTCCATTACAGCGTGCGGGCGACTTCGATGCGCTCGAAGCACTCGATCTGGTCGCCAACCTTCACATCGTTGTACTGCTTCACCGCGATACCGCACTCGGTGCCGTTGCGGACTTCGTCCACCAGCTCCTTGAAGCGGCGCAGCGATTCCAGTTCGCCCTGGAACACCACGACGTTGTCGCGGAGAACGCGGATCGGCTTGGAACGCTTGACGATACCTTCGATGACCATGCAACCAGCCACCGCGCCGAACTTCGACGAACGGAACACATCGCGGACCTGGGCGACGCCGATGATCTCTTCGCGCACTTCCATGCCGAGGAGACCGGAGGCGGCCTGCTTCACCTGGTCGATCACGTCGTAAATGATCGAGAAGTAACGGACATCGAGGCCCGCCGTATCGATCACCTTGCGCGCCGACGCATCGGCACGGACGTTGAAGCCGATGACCAGCGCCTTCGAGGCGGCGGCCAGCTGCGCTTCGGACTCGGTGATACCGCCCACGCCGGACGCAATGACGTTCACCTTGACGCGATCGTTGCCGATCTGGGTCAGCGAATCGCGCAGTGCCTCGACCGAACCCTGCACATCGGCCTTCACCAGGATGTTCAGCGTCTGCTGGCCTTCACCCTGGCTCATCTGGGCCATGATGTCTTCCAGTCGGTTCGACTTGGTCACCAGGCGGGTCTCGCGACGCTTCTGCTGACGCTCGGCAGCCACCTGGCGAGCCAGGCGCTCATCGGCCACGCAGACGAAGTCGTCACCCGACTCCGGCACGCCGGAAAGACCCAGCACCTGCACGGGGATGGACGGGCCCGCCTCGTTGACCTGCTTGCCGGTTTCGTCGATCAGTGCGCGCATACGGCCGTATTCCACGCCGCAAACCACGAAATCGCCCTTCTTCAGCGTGCCCTGCTGGACCAGCACGGTAGCCACCGGGCCACGACCGCGGTCAAGGCTGGATTCGATCACGACACCCGAGGCGAGGCCATCGGCCACGGCCTTGAGCTCCATGACTTCGGCCTGGATCGAGATCGCATCGAGCAGATCGTCGATACCCATGCCCGTCTTCGCGGACACCGGCACGAACGGCGTATCGCCACCCCACTCTTCCGGAATGACCTCAAGGTTGCCGAGGCCCTGCTTGACGTGATCGACGTTGGTGTCGGACTTGTCCATCTTGGTCAGCGCGACGATGAGCGGCACCTTGGCGGCACGCGCATGCTTCACGGCTTCCACCGTCTGCGGCATGACGCCGTCATCACCGGCCACGACCAGCACCACGATATCCGTGGACTGCGCGCCGCGGGCACGCATGGCGGTAAACGCCGCATGGCCCGGGGTATCGAGGAACGTGATGACACCACGGCTGGTTTCGACGTGGTACGCACCGATGTGCTGCGTGATGCCACCGGCTTCGCCCGACGCGACCTTGGTGCGGCGGATGTAATCCAGCAGCGAGGTCTTGCCGTGATCGACGTGACCCATGATGGTGACGACCGGCGGACGCGTGACCTTGTCGCCTTCGAGCTCCGCCGCGCTGGTGTGCGAGGCAAGCGCCGCTTCGGCGTCGTTATCGGTAATGCGGACCGGGTTGTGGCCGAGCTCTTCGACCACGAGCGAGGCGGTATCGAAATCGATGGTCTGGTTGATGGTCGCCATGACGCCCATCTTGAACAGCGCCTTCACGACCTCGGCACCCTTCACGGCCATCTTCTGCGCGAGGTCGGCGATGATGTTGTTATCGCCGATCACCACGTCACGCACGACGGCTGCCGTCGGGCGGGTAAAGCCGTGCGGGCCGCTGGATGCTGCGGAGCCGCGCTGCGGCTCGGAACGACCGCCGCGACCCGGCTTGCCACGACCACCCTTGCCGCTGGAACGGCGAGCGCGGTCGGCATCGGACAGGTGCATCTCGCCAGCGGCAAAACGCTTGCCGCCCGCTTCGCGATCGCCACCACGACCGTTGCCCGCACCTGCACCACCACCGTGCTTCGGACGAGCGTTGCCACGCGTATCGTTGGCCGCGGCGATGGCGCCGGGCGCCGGGCGCGCGCTCGCGCCGGCCGGTGCCGCCGGACGGGCAGCAGGTGCGGCAGGACGGGCAGCGGCCGGTGCCGGCGCGGGGGCCGGTGCCGGCGGCGGCGCTGGCTTGGAAACAATGCGCTCGCGCTTACGCGGCTCATGGATGCGCGGCAGGATCATGCCGAGCGAGCGCGTGTCCAGCTTGGCCGTCTGATGGCCGGGCTCGTCGCCCGCGGCAGCCGGCGCGGCTTCCGTCGCGGTCGTCTCGGCGGCGGCAGGCTGTTCAGCAGCCGATGCAGCGGCGGCACGCGAAGCCTCTTCGGCACGCGCACGCTCAGCCGCGGCAGCTTCTTCTGCCTGGCGGCGCGCCTCGATAGCAGCCTCTTCCTGGCGACGCGCTTCGGCTTCGGCCTCACGACGCTCGGCCTCGGCCTGTGCGCGAAGCTCGGCCTCCTCGCGGCGCTGGGCTTCTTCGTGCTCACGCTGGGCCTGCGACTCGGCCAGCTTTTGCGCGGCCTCGTCACGCTCGTTGTCCACCGGTGCCTCATCGGCGATGGCACTGCGCTTTACGTAGGTGCGCTTGGCGCGCACTTCCACGTTCACCGTCTTGGCCGGGCCAGCGCCACGGCCGGAGCCGCCACTGACCTTCAGCTCGCCGACGGTACGGCGCTTGAGCGTGATCTGACGCGGCGAGCTGTCGTCCGCTTCGGGAGCGGGTTCGTTCTTGCCGTGCGTGCGGCGCAGGAAGCCGAGCAGCTTCACCTTTTCAGTGCTGCTGATGACCTGCTCCGCATTGGAGAAATTCATTCCGGCCTCGCCAAGCTGCCCAAGCAGCCTGTCGACCGGCATACCCAGTACCTGGGCGAGTTGTTTAATCGTGACGTCCGACATCGTTCATTATTCTCCGCCGTTCCCGCGCGTTACCCGTGCCATTGATGCGATCTCAGGCTGCCTCCGTCCCTGGCGGGAAGCCTCGTGGCTTCCCTCGGGGCGCCCCTCCGGGGCGCTTCCGGTACCGCGCTTAGCCGCCCTTCTCCAGTCGGGCGATCATCGGAGCGCGCGCAGCCATGATCAGCTGCTTGGCGCGTTCCTCAGTCATACCTTCAATATCGATGAGCTCGTCGACGGCCAGGTCACCCAGGTCATCCAGCGTCCGCACACCGCGCTCGACGAGCGCATAGGCGGTGGCCTCATCCATGCCGTCCAGGTCAAGCAACTCCTGGTCCGGCCCTTCCACGTTTTCTTCGACAGCCAGCGCTTCGGTGAGCAGCGCATCGCGGGCGCGGGCGCGGAGCTCTTCAACGATGTCTTCGTCAAAGCCTTCGACGGCGAGCAGCTCGGCGCTGGGCACGTAGGCAATTTCCTCAATGGAGGAGAAGCCTTCCGAAACCAGGATGCCGGCGATTTCTTCGTCAACTTCGAGCTTGTCCTGGAACAGCGCCAGGGCGGCGGCCTGTTCGGCCTCGCTCTTGGCGGTGACCTGGTCCTGGGTCATCACGTTGAGCTGCCAGCCGGTGAGCTTGCTGGCCAGGCGCACGTTCTGGCCACCGCGGCCGATGGCCTGGGACAGCTTGTCCTCGGCAACCGCGATATCCATGGAGTGCTTTTCTTCATCCATGATGATCGACTGGACTTCAGCCGGCGCCATGGCGTTGATGACGTACTGGGCCTGGTTTTCGTGCCACAGGATGATATCGACGCGCTCGCCATTGAGCTCGTTCGACACGGCCTGCACACGCGAACCGCGCATACCGATGCACGCGCCGATGGGATCGGTGCGGGTATCGTGGGCCACCACGGCGATCTTGGCGCGGTCGCCCGGATCGCGGGCGCAACCCTTGATTTCCACCAGGCCCTGGCCGACTTCCGGCACTTCGAGCTTGAACAGCTCCATCATGAATTCCGGCGCGCTACGCGAAACGAACAGCTGCGGGCCACGGATTTCCGACTTCACTTCGTACAGGTAACCACGGACGCGGTCGCCCACGCGGTGTGATTCGCGGGGAATCGTCTTGTCGCGCGGAATGAACGCCTCGGCGTTGCTGCCCAGGTCGAGGTAGACATTGCCACGCTCGACGCGCTTGACGATGCCGGTAACCAGTTCGCCTACGCGATCGACGAAGGCATCGACCACCTGCTGGCGCTCGGCCTCGCGGACGCGCTGCACGATGACCTGCTTGGCGGCCTGCGCGGCAATACGGCCGAACTCGGCGTTCTCGATCTGGTGCTCCACCCAGCCGCCGACTTCGGGCACTTCGCCCTCTCCCGCTTCGTCTTCGGCATCCATCAGGCGGATCTGGAACGACGGATCTTCCATCTCGCCATCGTCAGCAATGATTTCCCAACGACGGAACGTTTCGTAATCGCCGGAGTTGCGGTCGATCTCGACGCGGATATCCGGGTCCTCTTCGGGGTAGCGCTTCTTGGCGGCCGAGGCGAGCGCCGCTTCCATGGCTTCAAAAATGACTTCGCGCGGCACGCCCTTCTCGTTGGCGACCGCGTCGACTACCAGCAAAAGTTCTTTGCTCATTGCCGCTACTCCCATGAGGATGCCCCGCGGCATCCCGTCGTCGTTATTTGGATTTCTTCTTTGCACCCGGAGCCGGTTTCGGCTGTGGTGCATAGCCGAGTGCGACCCAATCAGGCACCACGCGGGCGCTTTCGACGTCCGCGTGCTCGAATTCGAACTTACCGGCCTCGCCTTCCAGGACAATGTGCTCGCCGTTTACTTCAACGACGTTGCCCTTGAGCCGGCGGCGGCCCTCGATCGGGGCCTTCAGCAGCACCTTCACTTCCTGGCCGATCAGGCGCGCGAACTGGGCGGCGCTGAAAATCGGCCGGTCGATGCCGGGCGAGGAGACCTCCAGTACATAGTTGCCGGGGATCGGATCTTCAACATCGAGCCAGGCCGAGAATTCGCGGCTGGCCGACTCGCAATCGTCCACGGTGACCTCCGGCGACTCGCGGCCCTCGCGCAGGTCTTCCGGAACATCCAGATAGACGCGCAAGGTGCTCTGCCCGCCACCGGCAGGGGAAAACTCGATGCCCAGGACCTCGAGGCCGAGGTCGGCAACGATCTCCGAAAAGCGTTGTGTTAGTGCGTTGGTGTCCACGTTACCTACGGTTTTCTGGTCGCCAGAAACAAAAAAAGGCCCCGAACGGCCCATTCCTTTCGTCGCCGATGTATCCCGACACTTCCCTCCACAGCGCCTGCGAGACACCCCTGGAGGCACTCGCGAGTGTCGCGGGACGCGCTCCCTGCGCCCAACAAAAAAGCCTCACGAGGAGGCTTTCTTGTAAAAAGAAAGGTCCTGAAGCGACGGCGACCAGCGATGTGCTATCGATGGTTAACGGCGCTTAAGATTCACTAATTCTAGCGCAAATGCCCCGCTTCGCGCAAGTTCGCCCCACCCCCTTCAAGCAACGTAACCCCACGCCATCCCGTGCGTTATTAGCCCTAGAATGAGCCATGGCCGATCGGGGGAATTCGGACGGATGGATGGGGTGACCGGACTGGATATCCACACGCTGGGCATTATCGGCCTGGCCGTGGGCATCGCTATCGCGCTGAGCTTCTCCCTGATGAGCCTGGTGCTCCGGGGCATGGCGGCGCTGCACGTCTGGGCTGCCGCCTTTTGGCTGCTCACGTTCGCCGGGCTGGCCCAGGGCTACGACGAAAATGGAAGTTTCCTTTCAGCTATCGTCGGTAGCGTACTGATTGCACTGGCGAATGCGGCGATGCTGATCGGCATCGCCATGCACCTTGGCCATCCGCTGCGCTGGCGCTGGCCAGCCTTGGTCATCGCCCTGTTCCTGTTGATCCAGGTGGGTTTCATGGCGTGGCCGCCCAGCCAACCGCTGGAAAGCGCCGTATTTGGGCTCAAGAGCATCTTCTGGGATGGCTGGATGGTGCTTTACCTCCTTCGGGCCCCCCGTGAGCTCAGGGCCGGCAGCCTGTTCACCGCCCTGGTTTTCGTGATCGATGCCTTGTTCTACGTCGCTCGCGGGCTTGTCTCACTTCATCCTGAGATTGAATCTCCGGAGCTGGCCTCGCTATTGACGACTTCGAATTACCTGTTCGGGATCCTATGCACCTTCCTGCTCAGCACGGGCTTCACCCTGATGCTCTCGCAGCGGCTCGTCCACGACCTGCGGGTGGCCGCCAACGTGGATGGGCTTACCGGCCTGCTCAACCGCACCGCCTTGTTAAAGGCCGCCGCGCCCGTGCTGCAGGCCAACCGCGAGCATACGCACGCGGTACTGCTGTTCGACCTGGATCACTTCAAGGCGATCAACGACCGCTGGGGGCACGCCGGTGGCGATGCCGTGCTCCAGCACTTCACCCGCACCCTCCGTGACGGCGGCATTCCCGCACGCGCCCTGCTCTCGCGCTACGGCGGCGAGGAGTTCCTGCTGCTCGCCCCATGCACCAGCGCGAACGTAGCCGTGACCCTGGCCGAGTCGCTGCGGACGCAGGTGGAGCGCTCGCCGGCGCATTACGCGGGCGAACCGATCATGTTCACCACCAGCGTCGGTGTGGCGACCGGCGCTGGCATCGATATCCAGCGCCTGATCGATACGGCCGACGCGGCGCTCTACCACGCCAAGCGCACCGGCCGCGACCGGGTTGAGGCGATGGTGTCCGATCCGACGGTGGGCGAGAGGGTCAGCGCGGCCGCTCCCGCCGCCAGCGCGTTAACCTGACTTTCAGGCCGCCCGCGGGTGGATCCGCTGCAGGGCATCGCCGATACGGCGCTCGGCCATTTCCAGTTCGTAGTTGAGTTGCAGGTTCATCCAGCTGCGTGGATCGGTACCGAAGTACCGCGCCAGACGCAAAGCCGTATCAGCGGTGAGGCCCCGCTTACCCGTCACGAGTTCATTGATGCGCGCCGCAGTAACGCCAATGGCGAGTGCCAGGGCGTTTGACGACAACCCCATCGGAAGCATGTAGTCCTCACGCAGGACTTCACCGGGATGCACCGGCGGCAGGCGATCGTTCATGGCTTACCTCTAGTGATAGTCAACGATCTCTACGGCGTGGACATCGCCATCCCGCCAACGAAAGCAGATCGCGCGCAATACCCGCGAAATAGCGCTTCGGTGTCCCTGTCCGCGAATGAGACGATCATGGCATATCATTTATCGATTGTCGATAAACGATCATGCCGGCGGCGTTCGGACCGCGGTATCAGGGAACCTCCCGAGTTCGTTTCCGTCCTGGCGACACGTTAGGTGGCGGTCTGGCCCACGCTGGACCGGATCATGCTATTTCGACTGCCCAGCGTGCCCCGCCAGGTCGAGAACACGCCCCACAGACAAGACCACGCTTGGCGCATCTTGTTCACCGCAAACAGTGATCACCCGGCCAGCGACACCATCTCCACGGATCGCCAGCCTGTTTCGAGGCGCGCCATCAGGTGCAATTCGCCGCAACGGCATAGGACGCCACCACCCGCGAGTCGATCTTCCAGAGTGCGGACTACGGCATCGCGATCGGCGGCCCGCCGCAGGTTGCGCGCGACCGACAGATGCGGCACGAAGGCGTTGAACTCGCGCCCCACTTTCGGCCGCCCAGAAAACGTCGCCTCCAGCTCATTCGCCAGTTGAATGATGGCCTCGTCCGGGTCGGGCGCGAGCCACACCGTCGAAGGGAATGCGCCAACGCGCTCCAGAGAAAACGCGAGCGCGGCGTGCCGACGCCCCACCTCGCGCAAACTGGCCAGATGAGCCGGCGTGATCTCGACCGTATCGTGAAAGGGATACAGCAACGTGAAATGCGCACCGAGGCCAAGTTTCGATGCGGGATCGAGCCGTGCGCGCAGGTCACCGACCAGTGGCTCTGCATCGGGGACCAGCAACGCGACCAGGGTGCGGCTCACGTGCCGACGAACGCGACGCTGGCGATCCAGTTCCTTGTTCGCCGCGCCAGCCGTGCAACCTCAGCTTCGCCATCGAAATCCACGGACACCGGATCGGTCAATGCACCGTGGTTCTCGAATGTACGGGTATTCACCACAGCGTAGAGGTGGCCGTCGATCTCGCTCGTGCACACCGGCACCACACCGCAGCTGGCGCACACGTGGAAATCGGCGGTCTCCGTACCGAAACGGTGGCGGGAGACGCGGGAACCATCGACGATGTGGACGTGCAGTGCCGCCTGCGGATTCGCGGTCCACGTGGCGGCGTGCTTCTGGCAGAACGTACAACCACAAGCGCGCTGTGCGACAGGGATACCCTCCGGCCAATCCAGGTCAAACGCGATGTTGCCGCAGTGGCAGGCACCATGGATCCGCATCGAACACTCCTTCTCTGAATCCATGCCATGGTAGCGCGCCGCGCGCCGGCCTTCAGCGTTCTTCCAGCCAGTGCCACGGTGGCTCATCCAGCATGCCCTGCCCCTCGATCTTCGTCTGGCTCAACGTTTTCTCAAGATGAACGGGCTGACAGGCACTCGACCCTTCCAGGGTCGCGATAAGTCGCGAGGCGTGCGATACCACCCACACCTGGCTGCGGGTGGCCGCGTTCAGTATCAGGCGGCCCAGCGCGGGCAACAGATCGGGGTGCAGGCTCGTCTCCGGCTCGTTGAGCACCATGAGCGGTGGCGGCCTCGGGGTATGCAGGGCCGCGATCCACAGCAGGTAGCGCAACGTGCCATCGGAAAGTTCCGCCGACGAAAGCGGGCGCAGTAGCCCTGGCTGGTGGAAGCGAAGGCTGAGCCGTGCGCCTTCGGATACCACCGACACGTGCGCACCCGGGAACGCATCGTCAACCGACGCATCCAGCGCGCGCGTATCGCCGATTTCCCGAATCGTCTGCCATGCCGCGGCGAGATCGCGCCCATCGTGACTCAGCACGGGTGTGCGCGTGGCCAGTTGCGGCGTGCGTGCCGGGGCGTCGGCATCCGAGCGGAAATGATCGTAGAAGCGCCAGGCACGAATCGTCTCGCGCAGTGCGAGGACTTCGGGTGCGCGTTCGGGATCGGCGATCTGGGTGAACATGGACTCGAAAGGCGCCAGGTGCTGGGCGACGACGCGCCACGATTTCCCATCACGTGAACGTACCGAGGGTCCCTTGCGCACGACGAGCTTGCCGGCATCCCGCAGGAAGGGGCCGCCGAAGATGACTTCCGACTTGATCGCGGGATCGAAATCGAACATCGACATCGAGGGTTCCGGGTAACCGAGGTCAATGGCATATCCGAACTCGTCGCTCGCGAAACCCAGCTTGAGCGCGATCGCATTTTCGCGCGCCGTGCCCTGCACGGGCTCGGTACCGGCGAGCATTCCCTTCGAGAATTTCTCTGGGCCAGCCCACAGCGTCGACCCCAGGCCACCTTCGCGCGAAAGCGCCCCGACCACCCCGCCCTGCGCGGTCTCTGCCAACAGCCTAAGCGCCCGATACAGGCTGGACTTGCCACTGCCATTCGCACCGGTCACCAGGTTGACCGAACCCATGGGCATGACAAGCGAACGCAGCGAACGGTAATTGGCGACGGCGAGCGTGGTGAGCATGTTGATCCTTCAACGTGGGAGGCCCCAGCATAACCCTGAAAAATCTCCTCGCTTGAGACGGCCCACCTCAACGGACCCGGTGCCCCCTAGCGCTGCCCGGCTTCGCCCCGGAACTGACTGGGCGGCAGGGGATGACTGCGTGACCACGCCCGGCGCAACTGCCGCGACGAACCGAAGCCCGAGCGTTCGGCCACCGCCTCCATATCGAGCCGGGATTCGGCCAGGAGTTCGCGTGCCAGCGCCAGGCGCATACGGCTCACGTATTCACTGACGCTCATGCCAGCGTGCTCGTTGAACAGGCGGGAAAGGTGACGGGGGCTGGCCGCGGCAACGTGCGCCAGCGCTTCTACCGACCAGGCCCGCGCAGGGTCCGAGGCCACCGCATCCTGCGCGCGATGGATAGCAGGGTGCATGTGGTTGCGCCCCTCCAGCCACGGGGATAGCTGCGGATCGCCACCTGCTCGCCGCAGGTACACCACGAGGTAACGTGCAACCGCCACGGCAATGGCCGGGCCGACGCGTTCACTTACCACGTGCAGCATCAGGTCGATGCCCGATGTGATGCCGGCGCTGCTCAAGCGCTCGCCATCCTCGACATAAAGCCTGTTCTCGCGAACCTTTGCGCCGGGTACGGCAAGCGCGAGTTTTTCGGTGTCGGCATGGTGCGTCGTGCATTCGAAGCCATCGAGCAGGCCAGCGCGTCCGACCAACATCGCGCCCGAACAGATGGACATCACGCGAATACCCGGCCGCACAACCTTCGCCAGCCAATCCACGATGGCCTGTTCCGCGGCGGCATCCTCGGCCGGCGTTGCCCTGGGCTCACCCATTGGAACATCCGCATGCCCCGGGACCACCACCATCGCGCCATCGGGCACCCGTGACGGGAGTACCCCGATACCATCGATACCCAGACCGATGGAGCTGCCCACCTTGCGGCGAGGGCCGACGAAGGTCACCTCGAAACGTACGTCCGCTTGCAGAAGATTAGCCTTGCGCAGCACCTCCACCGGACCCGCCAGGTCCAGCAGGAGGACCCGGGGCGGCACGACGACGTATACGGGCAACACGGTGCGCATCAAGCGGCCCGGTCCAGCCCGGCACCCAGCGCCTCTTCCACGGTAGCGATGCGGGCGAAGCGATCGGCGAGCACCAGTTCGGTACGCGCGCGGATCTCTGCCGCGCTCCATTCGCGCCCGGTGGCGTCGATCATTGGGAAGGTCAGTGTCGCTTCCCCTACATAATCCACCTGGTAGCCGAGATCGGATGCGTGGCGCGTGGTGGTCTCGCAGCACTGTTCAGTGCGAATGCCCGAGACAATGACGCGCCGGATACCGTGCTCGGTAAGCCATACGTCCAGCCCGGAGCCCACCAGCGCGCTATGCCGGCGCTTGTGGAAGGTGATTGCTGGAGCGATGCGCAGGGGCGCCAGGGTCCTGACAAAACCCGAGGCCTCCGAGAAGACCCCCTCCTCCTCCACATGGAAGATCCGGACCACGGGAATGCCTCGTGCCTGGGCGCCATCGATCAACGCCTGCTGGCGTTCCATGAAGGATGCGACATCGTCCTCACGGAAATAGGGGCGTTGGCGGAATGATTCCTGGGCATCGATGACAAGAAGAGCGGTATCGGTGGGCATGACGGCGTTCCCGGGGTGGCCTTGATGGAAGCCAGTTTGCGCTGCCAGCCGGCGGCAGGACAGCCCCCGTCCGGACGGGTACCGGACCATTCACGCCATCACGAAAACGCCCGCCCGGTTGCCCGGGCGGGCGTTCGTCACTGGGTCACCTGATGGTTAGTTGGTCCAGGTGGCCTTCAGGGTAACGCCCGAGAAGGCGGCGTACCCATTGAGCATCACGTAGTACGTTCCCGTCTGCGGTGAGGTCACCGAGCAGGTCTCGGTGTTACCCGTCACATAGGGGCGGCAGTCATAGCTCGACGTCGTCGGCGCCGAGCCAAACTTCACGTACAGATCCGCATCGCCCGAACCACCCGAGATCGCGATCTTCAGGTTCTTGGCACCCGAGGGGATCGCAACCGTGTAGTTGAGCTTGGCATTCTTCGCCGCCGACAGGCCGGTCACCGCCACGCCGTTCTGTAGCACGTTTCCACCGCCACCGCCCGACGAGCTCACCGTCACCGACGAGGTCTTCGTGTTGGTGGCGCCGGCGTTATCGGTCACCGTTTCGCTCACGCTATAGGTACCCGCCGCGGTGTACGTATGGCTCGGGCTTGCAGCGGTCGACGTGGCGCCATCACCGAAGTTCCACGAATGCGAAGCGATGCTGCCGTCGCTATCGGTGGAGCTATCGGTAAACGTGGCAGTGAGGCCACTGGTGGTAAAGCTGAAGTTCGCCACCGGCGGCACGTTGGTAGTGCCACCACCGCCACTGACCCAATTAGCCTGCGCGTAGGTGTTGAGCTTGCCGATATCGAAGCTGCCGAAGCCAGTGGCTTCGTCGAAGCCGGTAGCGGCCGTGTAGCCATGGCTCTGGTAGCCGTTATTGCCCGACGTAACGTCATGCAGCAACGAGGTCTGCGTCGGGAACGCGGCATAGAACTTCGACGCAGGGAAGCCGATGGCGTTGTTCGCCGCCGACTCGATGCGGGCAAACGCACCCACGAACAGTGGCGACGCGAGCGAGGTACCGCCCACCTGTTCGGTCGATCCGTTGACCACGATCAGCGCGCCCGACGACGACGCCGCATCGAAGGACAGATCCGGGCCCACGCGCTTGGTGCTGCTGGAGACCGACGACTGCCACGACGGCGCGGCTTCATACAGGCTGGTACCACCGCCCGTAGCCCACAAGCGCTGGTTGTTATCACCCTGGCTGGGCGCGATGGCCGAAAGGCCCTCGTTCCACACCGTTTCGCCCGACCACGTCGTGCCACTGGTGGAAAGCTGGGTGCCGCCGACCTGGATAACGTACGGCGAACTGGCCGGTTCGCTGACCGAGTAGTGGGTCAGGTCGATCTTCACCGTGCCCGCGGAATTGGCCACGTAACCCGGCGATCCCGACAGCGGGTCCGTCGACCACTGGTAAACGCCCGCATCGCCCGACGCGATGGAGAAGATCTGTCCCTGGGCTACCGCCTGCTGGAAGATCGCATCATCCGCCGCCTGCGTACCCGACTCCTCCGCGGCCGTTTCGTCTTCACCGAGCGACACGTTGATCAGCTTGGCGATGTTATCGGTGACGGCCTTGTTGTACGTGGCCGTGATGCCTGCATCGGTAATACCCGACGAGCTGGAGTTACCGTTGGCCGAGGTGTAGAAAATCAGCTGCTTCACACCACCGGCGATACCGACGATATCCTGGCTGTCCAGCGACCACTCGCCGTTGGAATCCGGATCATTCGCGAAGGTGCCGCTACCGACCTTGGTGATGGTGCTGTTGACCGTGGCAAGGCCGGCGCTGGCGGTAAAGCTGTTGAGGTCGGTCACGGTCTGCGTGATCGAACCCCAGGTGATGATGCCTACCGCCGTATTCGTCGCAGCCGGCACACCGCTGCCGCCGTAAATCGCGGCGAAGTCCTGCGGATGATGCGCCGCGACGGCCGCAGCCGCCTGCGTGCTCGACGCGGGGCCCGGAACAGTCACGCGCTCGGGGTGATAAACGTGGTGCAGCGTGTGCTTCACGCTGACGTTCTGCAGGCCCAGCACGGCGTTGACCGATTCGCCCAGTGCCGCGGGAACCAGGGCCGGGGCGTCGTTGGCAAAGAACTCGCGACCACCGGATTCGAAGCGCTTGATCGACGTGTGAAAGCCGGTGGTCGCCGCGCCTGCGTTACCGTCGGCCTCGATGAGCAGGTTGTTCGGCGCCACCTGGATGTTGGTGAAGCCGGACTGCTGCAGGTGCGCGACCACCGCCTGTACCTGCGCCTCGGTCGGCCCAAACTGTGCCTTGAACTGGTCCGGCGACAGGAACTTTCCATAGGCTGCGTTGCCCGGCGTGGTCACGTTGCGGAGGAACGCCTGCAACTGGTTCGGGTTGCGCAGCTTCATGCCGATGACAACGTGCAGAGGGTGATCGGCGGCGAGCGCCGTTACCGCCGTCCCTTCGATGGCCGGCTGGCCGGTCATATTGAGCTTGTAACCGGCCGATACTGCGGTCGTCGCGGCAGTCGCAGCCGTGCTGGCCGTGGAGACCTGTGATGTCGTGGCAGGCAGCAAGGCCGCCTTGGTGTTCGTCGTAACCCACGCATCCTCCGCGTGGCTCCCCAGGGATGTCATCGCGAGGGTGATCGCGACCGTCAATGCCGTCTTCCGTGTGACGCGAAAAGCATCGATCTTCATTGCGTTGTGTTCCTTCGTTTGCCCGTAGGAATGCCGCACACATTGCGTGGCGGCGTTGTCACTGCAGGCGCTTGGGCGCAGGAAATTGCGAACCCCTGGCCGTCGCGCCGTCTTTCCCCCTGTCGATCGAGCAGGCGGCTACGGATCTTTCGCGAACCTTTCCGGTAATGCGGGTCGGTTTACAATCCGCTCCGAGGTGTGACGTCCGGCGTGTACGTTAAGTGAAGGCCGGAGCATTCTTGCGGCGGCCGAGATCCGTCCTTGCTGACGGTTTCGTAAGATTGTGCGGCAAGGCACTGGACGACGCGGCCAGGTTGCGAGCGAAATGCGCAAACTCGGGACCGCAAGCGGGACAGCTTCGACGGATGCTTGCCGCACCCTAATTCCTGGAGCTCGCCATGAACGCCTCGCCGGAAGACCGCTGGAACGAACGGCTGGCCGCCGCAGCCACGCTGCTTGGCGCGCGGCTGGATTCACCACCCAGCCTCGATGAACTCGCCGCAGCGGCCTGCATCTCGTCCTTTCATTTCCACCGGGCCTGGCGTGCGCTCACTGGCGAAACCGTCGGCGAAACGATTGCCCGGCTGCGGATCGAAGCCTCGCAGGGCCACCTCCGAGCCGCGGGTGCGAGCGTCACCACCGCTGCCATGGATACGGGCTTCGCCACGCCCCAGGCGTTCGCCCGCGCCTTTCGCCGGCAAACCGGGGTAAGCCCCAGTGCCTTTATCGCGGGCGCGGCCATCGAAAACCGCCCTTTGCCTGATACCGAGGTGCGCGTGGTCCTACGCGAGCCGCTGGAGGTGGTGGCCTTACGACGCAATGGTAACGACTACGTCGCCGTGGCCGAGGCGTATGGGCGGCTTTTCACCTGGGCTGGTGCGGCCGATCTCATGGGACAGTTCGCAGGCATTTATGGCATAGCACTCGATGACGTCGAGAGCGTGGACCATGCACGCTTCGATGCCTGCGTGGCCCTCGGGCCGGTCGACCCGGCCGCCGGGTTTGCGCGGGTCGTGCTCCCTGGCGGCCCCTACCTCGCGTTCACCTACCGTGGCGACTACGCGGGCATACCTTTGGCCGAAGCGGGACTCATGGCCAGTGCGCTGCTCGATTTCGACGCACAACTCGCCGATGCGCCCATGCTTCATCGCTATCTGAACGATCCGGACGAAACACCCGTGGACGAACTGCTTACCGAGCTGTTGCTTCCGCTTGCCAGCGGCAAATAGATGTCCGTGATGGCTTCGTGTTCGGGCACATCCGGAAAGAACGCGACGCGCTGGAAGAACAACGGCGCGTCGCGCGGCGTTTCGCCAGTGTTGCTTAACCACTCGCCGTAAAGGAAACGAACGCTGTCGGCCAGCTGTGCATCGGAACCTATGTGGCGCAACACAGCGCACCGGCCGCCGGCGATGCGTGCGGCGGCCACGCCGGCGTCGTTCGGCGCCACATCGGCACAACTGCAGCAGATATCCATCCGGTACGTTTCGGGTGGTGTTTCATCAGGATCGTGGTAAACGAGGTTCCATGTCGCCGCCTTCGCCGGCGGCAGCGCATGGGCACGACGCCACGCGATAAAGCGACGGACGGTTTCACCGATCCGCTCCGGCGGTCCAATATGTGCAAGGCATGCCACCGATGTTTCAGGGAAGTCCACGATCCGAACATCGGCCTGCGAGTGTGCCATGGGCATGTGAAACCTCCTCACTTCATCCAGGTCCTGCCAGGCGCGCGCCCAGCGCGCCCAGTCGGGTTGTTCACGGAAGGCCGAGGGCGATTGCCCAATGCGCTGGCGAAAGGCTCGCGAGAAGCCCTCAGGACTTTCATAGCCCGCGTCGAGTGCCATGGCCATGATCGATACATCGGGCCGGAAGGCCGCCTGCCATGCCGCCCGCTTGAACCGCGATAGCTGCACATAGCGGTGCACCTCCATCCCCGTCACCGCGGAGAAGCGGCGGTGAAAGTGATACGGCGAATAGGCCGCTTGTGCAGCCAATGTGTCCAGCGACAGGTCCCCGTCGAGGTGGCTATCGATGTAGGCGAGCACGCTGCGGAAACGGTTTTCAGTCATGGATGAAGCGTACCGGACGCTCGACCACAGCACCTGACGGATCTTGCCGCGTTAGTCCGTACCGTTTTCGCGAGGGGACCCGGCTATGGTCTGCGAGCCGCCCGCATCAATGCGGGCCTTTCCGAAACAAGCCGAACATCCGTATCTCCCCCTGACACACGACCACGCCTGTCGTGAAACGGAGCATGGCGATCCTATGTCCGTTTCACAGGATGTGTACGAGCTACCGCCGGGCCGGCGCCGTTGGCGTGGATATCGGCATCCTCGGCTCCGGCTGGAAATTGCCCGGTCGTGCCGACTCAGGCGGCATGTCCATCAGCTGCGCCGTGGGTGTGGCACGTTCGATATGGATCGAACCCAGGGAGGCCATCGCTTCAAAGAAGTGCCAGGGCGCGCCATCGCCCACTCCCAGCGCAATGTGCGTGGCGTCATAGCGCCCTTGCGCCGAATCGAAGCTCACCCAGCGGCCGTTGATCCATGCTTGTGTCCACGCGTGCGGAATGAACACACGGTTCGCTCCGGCGAAGCGATCAACATACACGAGCCCCGTCACGACACGGGCCGGGATACCCAGCGAACGTGCGAACGCTGTCAGCAATACAGCGTGCTCCGTGCAGTCGCCCTTCTTGCTCTGCAGCGTGTCCAGCGCCGAGGCATAGCCAATATCCATGCCCTTCGTGTCGATGGCATCGGTAAGGTAAGCACGCAGCCGGCGCATGCGCGCCATATCAGACGACGCGCTGCCCACGATGGCTTCGGCCGCATCGCGTATGGCCGGTGCGTCGGATTGCACCCAGGGGTTGGCCTCGGTGTCCTCCTTCGTCGGCCCCGGCTCGTCGCCGTGTGGCATGGGCCTGCCGACATCCAACTGATAGACGCCTGCACTGATGTCGCTCACCCGCTGCTCGTCAGTCTCTACGAACGGGTTCGGATGATTGCCTTGCACGGAGATGCGATAGCGAATTGGCGCAACCCGGATGGCGCCCGGAAGCAGGCGTGGCGAAGGTGACATGGCGCTACGCAGCACATCGACATCCTGGTCGGGTGCGGAGGCGCACGCTTCGTCGCATACAGCCATCTCGATACGGTACGCCAACATGGGTGCGACCGATCGGCGGATCTCGCCGCGGTCGTTCACCCAGATTTCGGTCCACTGTGACCCGCCCGACCCTGCCAGGGCCTCACGCAGGTGATGCAACCGCTCCTGGCCGCCAGGAAGGTCAACCATTTCGTCGCCGACCACCGAAACATCCAGGTTCGCGACCTGCTGCTTTTCAGGCTGGAACGTGCGAAGGCTGTAGTGGGTGCCGGCCGTGAAACCTTGCCTTACGATCGCGAGCCGCTGCCCCTCGGGCAGTGTCGCTCCCTCGGGCCATTGCATCAGCGTGACCTTGGTCTGGCCGGCGACCGCACTGGAAAGCTGGAACACCCCCGGGCCATGCGACTCTGCATCAACCTGTACAACATCGGCGCCCTGCCCCGATGCAGTCGAAAACGATACGGGCAGGCCGTCCGCTGTTTCGACAATGCGCGCGGTGCTGTGCGTGACAAGTGGCGTCTTGAAGCGCGCCATGCGCAGGTCGAGCGATTGTGTCGTCACCACCTGCCCCGCCTGCTCGTCGCGCTGGATGTGCACCTTGCCCACCTTTTGCCCGTCGAGCATGACGGTCATCCACGTACTGCTCGCCATAGCCGGGATCGACACGAGGCTGAGCGAGGCGAATGCGAGAAACGGCCTTAGACGCATGAGAATCCTTTCAGCGTTGGAATACTCCATAAACCGCATGGTGCGCTGCGGAGTCAAGCCAAATGCGCGTACATGACAAGGAATTTAACCATGGCCCCTGCTAGCTTCCGGCCTTTGACGAGTGAACCAGATCGGTAAGCGCGCGACGCACGTAGTCGGGCCGTACGGTGGATGGCAGTGGAGTTGCTTGACCGTCGGCGCGCGATTCGGCGGCCCGGATCGCGATAGCACCCAGTGTTGCGGTCGAGGCGAAGAATCGCCATGGGTCGCCATCACCCGCTGCAAGGGCGATATGTGTGGTGTCGTAGACGCCTTGCGCCGAGTCAAAACTAACCCAGTACCCATCGAGCCACGCCTGCACCCACGCGTGCGGGACGAATACATGATCCACCCCGCCGAAACGGTCGTTGTAGACGAGGCCGGTAACGACGCGAGTGGGAATACCAAGCGAACGCGCCAATGCGGCGAGGAGTACGGCATGTTCGGTGCAGTCGCCGCGTCGGCTTCGCATCGTCTCCAATGCCGGTGCGGGCGCCCTGGCCGCCGCTGGATGAAAAGCCTTGAGGCACCCCCGTGGCAGACTCAGCCGCGCTCACACGGGTGTGGATGATCATGGGTGTTTTCAGCCGGTTGAGCCGAAAATCCAGCGACTGCGTCGTAAGGACCTGACCGTCGTGAATATCGCGCGTAACGCGCATGTGGCCAACCTTCTGGCCATCGACCAGAACACTCATCCACGTGTCCTGAGCAGCCGCACCGAGCGGCACGAATAAGAACCAACCCACCACCACTGCAACCGGGATACGCACGGGAATCCTTCCGTCGTCGGGATACCTTATAAGGCGGCCACGGCGACGGAGAGTCAAGACCACGCGCCGCACCGCGCTTTACCCCATGCCGACAGAGCCGGATACGAGCTGCACAAGCTCGCGCCAAATGGACGGCGCGACAGCGGTGACGACGCTGATGAGCAACACCATGCCCCAAAGCCGCTGCTTCCAGTCGAGGAGCTTCCTGACATCGGCCTCCATGGATTTCGCGCCAGATGTGAGGCCGGCGACATCGGCCTTGACCCCACCGACATCCACTTTCAACACGGCTACATCGACCTTGAGCTCGCCGACATCGGCTTTGAGCGCTGAGACAGCGGACTTGAGCTCGGCGATGGACGCTTCGACCGCGTCGAACCTGGCATCGAACTTGGCATCGAGCGTTGCCAGGGAAGTGCTAATGCCGAGGAGCATCTCGACGCTGACATGTCCCGGCGCCATAACGTTTGTGCGGACGACCACGAATATAGCTCCCTTGATGTAGGGGGCTACAGTAACCAAACGGCTTGGGACCCGATGTCAGCCGGCCTCGTCAATCCATGTAGGCGAACAAGAAAAAAGGCGCCGACCAAAGTCAGCGCCTTTTAGTAAAACTGGTAGCGGGGGTAGGATTCGAACCTACGACCTTCGGGTTATGAGCCCGACGAGCTGCCAGACTGCTCCACCCCGCATCAGAGAAAAAAAGTATAGCGACGTGGCTAGATTCTTGCAAGCCCTTTCTTTCAACTTTGTGAAAAAAAGAGCTTGCCCGAACGCACGATCAGACGCCGAAGGCCCGCTGGCACCACGCAAACAGCGGCGACCACGCGAAACCAAGCACCAGCAGTGCGATCGCGTTGATCGACAGCACCCAACGCGAAGCCGCATCGGACGTCGCGCGTACCTCGGTACCTTCGTTCGGCTGGTCGAAGTACATGACCTTGACCACGCGCAGGTAGTAGTACAGGCCGATGATCGCAAACACCGCACCGGCAATCGCCAGCCACAGGAAGCCTGCATCCATCGCGGCCTTCAGCACAAGCAGCTTGCCGAAGAAGCCGAACAGCGGCGGCACGCCCGCCAGCGAGAACATCACCAGCAGCATCATGAAGGCGAACCAGGGCGAACGCTGGTTCAGGCCCTTCAGATCATCGATTTCCTCGCACTCGAAGCCGGCGCGCGAGAGCACCAGGATCATGCCGAATGCGGCGGCGCTGGTGAGCGCGTAGCTGACGGCATAGAACATCGAGGCCGAGTAGCCCTCCGGACCGGCATTGACCAGGCCGACCAGCAGGTAACCCATGTGCGAGATGGTCGAATAAGCCAGCAGGCGCTTCAGGTTGGTCTGCACGATGGCGACGAGGTTACCGATCGCCAGCGAGAGCACCGCAAGCACCGCGATCATTAGCTGCCACTGCGGGGCCAGGCCCGACGTGCCACCCGCGATATCGCCCATACCGGTGGACAGCAGGCGGTAAGCCATGCCGAACGCCGCCAGCTTCTGCGCGGAACCGATGAAGATCGTCACCGCCGTCGGCGAACCCTGGTACACGTCCGGGATCCACATGTGGAACGGGGCTGCACCCAGCTTGAAGCCGATACCGACGATCACGAACACCAGGCCGAACAGCAGCAGCGTGTGCCACTCCGTACCCACGATGGCGGCGTGGATAGCGTGCAGATCCAGGCTGTGCGTCGCACCGTAGATCATGGACATGCCGTACAGCAGCATGCCCGAGGCCAACGCACCCAGCACGAAGTACTTGATGGCCGCTTCCGACGACAGGCGCGAGTCGCGGTTCAGGGCAACCAGCGCGTACGACGACAGCGTGAGCAGTTCGAGACCGAGGTACACCGTGACCAGGCTGCCGGCGGCAACGAGGAACATGATGCCGACCGTCGCGAAGATGGTGAGCGTGTAGAACTCACCGAACGGGATGGCCCGCTCCTTCAGGTACGGCTTGGCGTAGATGAAGATCACTGCCGTGATCAGCAGCGAGAAGACCTTCAGCACTTCCGAGACGCCGTCGCGGACGAACATGCCGCCGAACGCGGTGACGCTGCCATCCGGCTGGCCGCTTACGACTAGGTAGGCACCGACCAGCAGGACCAGCACCGAGAGCCAGTGCACGGCGCCCTTCTGGCCCGGCTTGAGGAACGCATCCAGCATGAGCAGGACGCACGCCGCGACCGTGAGGTAAGCCTCGGGGAGCAGGATAAGGATGTCATTGATACCAGGCATGGACTAATTCCCGCTCAGACTTTCGTAATGGCCAGCTGCTCGACCAGGCGAGCGACCGACGCATCCATGAGGTGGACCAGCGGCTCCGGCCAGATACCGAAGACCAGCACGCCGGCGGCAAACGCGGAGAGCATGAAGATCTCGCGGCCGTTGACGTCGGTCAGTTCCTTCACGTGCGGGTTGGTGATGTCACCCCACAGCACGCGCTTCACCATCCACAGCGTGTAGGCCGCGCCGATGATCAGCGTGAAGGCGGCGAACAGCGCGATCCACGGGTTGGCGCTGAACGAGGCCAGGATGACCATGAATTCGCCGACGAAACCGCTGGTGCCCGGCAGGCCGCTGTTGGCCATGGCGAACAGCACGTAGAACGGCGCGAAGATCGGCATGACGTTGATGACGCCGCCGTAATCCTTGATCTGGCGCGAATGCAGGCGGTCGTACAGCACGCCGATGCAGCTGAACATGGCGCCCGAAATGAAGCCGTGCGAGATCATCTGCACCATCGCACCCTGCATGCCCAGGCGGGCAGCATCCGGGTTGTTGGCTTCACGCACCAGCATGAAGGCGATGAAGATACCCAGGGTCACGAAACCCATGTGCGCGATGGACGAGTACGCCACCAGCTTCTTCATGTCGCCCTGCACGAGGGCCACGTAACCGATGTAGCAAACCGCAATCAGCGACAGCACGATGATCAGCCACGCGTAGTGCTCGGAAGCGTCCGGCACGATCGGCAGCGAGAAGCGCAGGAAACCGTAGCCACCGATCTTCAGCATGACCGCCGCCAGCACCACCGAACCACCGGTAGGCGCTTCCACGTGGGCATCCGGCAGCCAGGTGTGCACCGGCACCATCGGGACCTTGATGGCGAAGCCCAGCAGGAAGGCGAAGAACAGCCAGCTCTGCTCGGTGAGCGTGAGCGGGACCTTGGCCATGTCGGCGATGGCAAAGCTGCCGCCGGTCTTGTGGTACAGGTAAATCAGGCCGATCAGCATGAAGATCGAGCCGAAGAACGTGTAGATGAAGAACTTCAGCGTAGCGTACACACGGCGCGGGCCACCCCAGATACCGATGATGACGAACATCGGGATCAGCATGGCTTCGAAGAACACGTAGAACAGCAACGCATCCGTCGCGCAGAACACACCGATCATGCAGCCCTCGAGGACGAGCATGGCGGCCATGTACTGGTGCGGGCGGTTCTGGATCACTTCCCACGCGCCCACGATCACGAGGATCTGGACGAAGGTCGTGAGAATGATCAGGGCGACGGAGATACCGTCGACCGCCAGCGAGTAGTGGATACCCAGCGACGGGATCCAGTTGAAGGACTCGGTGAGCTGCATGGTGCCGGCAGCGGCATCATAAGCAGGCAGGAGGGCAAGGCTGGCGGCGAAGGTGGCAACCGCGACCAGCAGCGAGATCCAGCGGGCGAGGCCTGGGCGACCGGCGCCGGCCAGCAGCACCGGGATGGCGCCGACGACCGGGAGCCAGATCAGCAGGCTGAGCAAGTGATTCGACATAGAGCTCGTTTCCCTTATTGCCCGATCAGCCAGTACCCGCCCAGGAGCAGGATAAGGCCGAGGATCATGGCGAACGCGTAATGGAAGAGGAATCCGGACTGCAGGCGGCGTGCACCACCCGCGATGCGCTGCACGAGGCCAGCCGAGCCGTTGACGATGGCGCCATCGATGAGGCCCTGATCGCCTACCTTCGACAGGCCTTCGCCCAGCTTCACGCCGCCCTTCGCGAACACCGCGAAGTACAGTTCGTCGATCCAGTACTTATTGTTGAGCAGGTTGTACACCGGCTTCAGCGCGTTCTTCGCCTTGTCGGCGACGGACGGGTTGAACAGGTACACATAGGTAGCGACCACGAAGCCAGCGAGTGCGATCCAGAACGGCGGCTGCATGAAGCCATGCAGGCCGGCGGCCACCGCACCGTGGAACTCGTGCGCGAGTTCGCCGAGGACGTTGTTCTCTTCCTTCACCTGGATCGCCTTGCCGAACCAGCCGTCGAACAGCATCGGCTTAACGGTGAACAGGCCCACCAGGATAGAGGGGATCGACAGCAGCACCAGCGGCACCGTCACGACCCACGGCGACTCATGCGGTGCATGCTCGAGCACGCCCGGCGTACCGTGGCCATGATCATCGTCATGGTGGGCGTCGTCATGGTGATCGGCATGGGCATCATGGCCGTGGTGGCCGTGCGCCTTGTGCTCCACCGTGAAGCGCTCCTTGCCATGGAAAGTCATGTACAGGAGACGGAAGCTGTAAAGCGAGGTGACGAACACGCCGCCGAGCACGCAGAAGTACGCGTAGCTGGCACCCCAGCGGTGCGACTCACCCACGGCTTCGATGATGGCGTCCTTGGAGTAGAAGCCCGAGAAGAACGGGGTACCGGCCAGGGCCAGCGAACCGATCCACATCGTGATCCAGGTGATCGGCATGTACTTGCGCAGGCCGCCCATGTAGCGCATGTCCTGCTCATGGTGCATGCCCATGATGACCGAACCGGCACCCAGGAACAGCAGGGCCTTGAAGAAGGCGTGGGTCATCAGGTGGAACACGGCGCCGCTGTAAGCGGAGACACCCAGCGCGACGGTCATGTAGCCCAGCTGCGAGAGCGTGGAGTACGCGATGACGCGCTTGATGTCGTTCTGCACGATGCCGATGAGGCCGGTGAAGAACGCGGTGGTCGAACCGATCACCAGGATGAACGAGAGCGCGGTCTCCGACAGCTCGAAGATCGGCGACATGCGGGCGACCATGAAGATGCCCGCGGTCACCATCGTCGCCGCATGGATCAGCGCCGAGATGGGGGTCGGGCCTTCCATCGAATCGGGCAGCCACACGTGCAGCGGAACCTGGGCGGACTTACCCATGGCGCCGATGAACAGGAAGATGCCGATGACGGTGGCTGCATCCCACGCATGGTTCTGGGTGATCTGCAGGGTCTTGCCGACCAGCTCGGGGGCGTGATCGAAGGCGGTCTGGTAATCCAGCGTACCCAGGAAGTACAGGATGGCCGAGATACCGAGCAGGAAGCCGAAGTCACCCACACGGTTGACCAGGAACGCCTTGAGGTTGGCGAAGATCGCCGTCGGGCGCTTGTACCAGAAGCCGATCAGCAGGTACGACACCAGGCCCACCGCTTCCCAGCCGAAGAACAGCTGCATGAAGTTGTTGCTCATGACGAGCATCAACATCGAGAAGGTAAAGAGCGAGATGTAGCTGAAGAAGCGCTGGTAGCCCGGGTCTTCCGCCATGTAGCCGATGGTGTACAGATGCACCAGCAGCGACACGAAGGTAACCACCACCATCATCATGGCGGTGAGGCGATCGACCATGAAACCGACGGAAGCGTGGAAGCGGCCGATCTCGAACCAGGTGTAGACATCCTGGTTGAAGTTATCCGCGCCACCCCACACCAGCTGGTAGAGCACGTAGAACGACAGGCCGCAGGCGATGGCGACACCGAGGATCGTGGCGCTGTGCGCCCCTGCCCGGCCGATCACCTTGCCGAACAGGCCGGCCAGGATCGAACCCACCAGCGGCGCCAGTGCGATCGTTAGCAGGATTGAAAGCGAGAGACTCATCGGATCAACCCTTCATGCTGTCGATTTCGGCGACGTTGATCGTGCTGCGGTTACGGAACAGCAGGACCAGGATCGCCAGGCCGATGGCGGATTCCGCCGCGGCCACGGTGAGGATGAAGAACACGAACACCTGGCCCTGCACGTCGCCGAAGAAGCGCGAGAAGGCCACGAAGTTGGTGTTCACCGCGAGGAGCATGAGCTCGATCGCCATGAGCAGCACGATCACGTTCTTGCGGTTGATGAACAGGCCGGCGACGGCGATGCAGAACAGGATCGCGCCGAGCACGATGTAATGGGAAAGCGTGATCACTTGGCGTTCTCCTGCGACGGATCGGCAGCCGGAGGCGCCGGCGGCGGTACCACCGAAGCCACCTGGCTCGGGGCCATCTTCACCACGCGCACGCGCTCGGTGGCCTTCACGGACACCTGCTGGGCAGCCGACTGGTGGCGTACGCCCAGGCGCTGGCGCAGGGTCAGGGCCACGGCGGCCACGACACCCACGGTAAGGATCAGCGCGGCGATTTCGAACGGCAGCAGGAAGTCGGTATACAGGGCCTGGCCCAGCCACGCGACGTTCGAGTTACCGGCCGGGTTCGGGCCAAGCGTATGGGCGTGCATGGCTTTTACGCCGATCATGGCCAGCATTTCGACCAGCATGACCACGGCGACGATGATGCCCACCGGCAGGTAGCGGATGAAGCCCTCGCGGACGACCTCCTGCTTGATGTCGAGCATCATGACCACGAACAGGAACAGCACCATCACCGCGCCGACGTAAACGACGACAAGCGCAATGGCGAGGAACTCCGCTTCGGCGAGCAGCCACACGCAGGCCATGCTGAAGAAGGTCAGCACGAGCGACAGGACGGCATGCACCGAGTTACGCACGGTGATGACCATCAGGCCGGCGAGAACAGCCACGCCTCCGAAGAGGTAGAAACAGATGAGTTGGAGCAGATCGGTATTCATCGTCGATTCCGTGGCCCTTAGCGGTAAGCCGCGTCCTGGGCGCGGGCGGCAGCGATGTCCTGCTCGAAGCGGTCACCAATGGCCAGCAGCTGGGCCTTGGTCACCACGTTCTCGCCGCGATGTTCCATGTGGTACTCGTGCACGTGCGTCTCGACGATCGAATCGACCGGGCAGCTCTCTTCGCAGAAGCCGCAGAAGATGCACTTGAACAGGTCGATGTCGTAGCGCGTGGTACGGCGCTGGCCATCTTCCGGGCGCGGGGCCGAGTCGATAGTGATCGCCAGCGCCGGGCACACCGCCTCGCACAGCTTGCAGGCGATGCAGCGCTCTTCACCGTTGGCGTAACGGCGCAGGGCGTGCAGGCCACGGAAGCGGTTCGACTTGGGGATGTGCTCGAACGGATAACGCATCGTGTACTTCGGGCTGAACATGTAACGCATGGTCAGGCCCATGCCCTTGAACAGCTCGAGCAGCAGGAGGCTCTTGAAATAGTGGGTTACGCGAGACATGGCGCTTTAGGCTCCCGTGCCGATGTGGACCCAGCCGAAATACTTCATGCAGCCGGCGACGAGGACCCAGACGATGGTGATGGGAATGAAGACCTTCCAGCCGAGACGCATGATCTGGTCGTAGCGGTAGCGCGGGAAGCTGGCGCGAAACCACAGGAACAGGAAGGCAAAGATGAAGACCTTCAGGAACAGCCAGAGGATACTGGCGTGGCCGATGAAGCCCCACGATTCGGGGAACGGCGACAGCCAGCCGCCCACGAACAGGATCGAGGAGAGGAAGCTCACCAGGATCATGTTGGCGTATTCGGCCAGGAAGAACAGTGCGAACGGCGAGCCGGAGTATTCCACGTGGAAGCCGGCAACGATTTCCGATTCGCCTTCCGCCACGTCGAACGGTGCGCGGTTGGTTTCCGCCACGCCCGAGACGAAGTAGATGACGAACACCGGCAGCAGCGGGATCCAGTACCAGCTCAGTGCGCCACCGGCCTGTGCATCGACGATGGCCGTGAGGTTCAGGCTACCGGTCAGCACCAGCACGCAGACGATGGACATGCCCATCGCGAGTTCGTAGGAGATGACCTGCGCCGCGGCGCGCATGGCACCGAGCATCGCGTAACGCGAGTTGGAGGCCCAACCAGCGAGGATGATGCCGTACACGCCCATCGAGGTCATGGCCAGCAGGTAGAGCACGCCCGCGTTGACGTTGGCGAGCACCACGCCCGGCGCGAACGGCACCACCGCCCACGCGCACAGCGCGGGCACCAGGGCCAGCATCGGCGCCAGGTAGTACAGGAACTTGTTCGCGTTGGTCGGCAGCACCACTTCCTTCAGGAGCAGCTTGACGACGTCGGCGAAGGCCTGCAGCAGGCCGGCGGGGCCGACCTTGTTGGGCCCCATGCGGACGTGCATCCAGCCCAGCACCTTGCGCTCCCACCAGACGTAAAGCGCGACGCCGATAACCAGCGGCAGCACGACCGCCAGGATGAACAGCACCGGCAGCAAGAGGTGGTCGAAGAGTTGATCGGCCATGGTTTACGCCTTGCTCAGGGTGATGGCGGCGCCGTACGGCGGCAGCATCGCGGTTTCGGGAAGCGCGGCATCGATCCACACGGCGCCGGCAGGCACCGCGGCATCGACCACCACCGGAAGCACGCTGTCACCGATGCGGCCGTTGCCACCATCGGCCAGGCCGAGCTTGCCGGCATCTTCCGCGCTGACGCGGATGGCGGCAGCGCGATTCAGCGGGTGCGAGTTCAGCGCACCGGCGCGGCGCAGCACGGCATCGCCGCGGTACACCGGCACCGTGGCAACGCGCGAAAGCGTGATGCCCGACGCGCGCTGGCCAAGCACCGCACGGGTGTCCGTGGTGCGCTCGGTCATGCCATCGCGCAGGCCGGCCAGATCGTCGAACTCGAAGCCGGCCACGCCAAGCGAACCGCCCAGCGCACGCAGCACCTTCCAGCCTTCGCGAGCTTCACCCGGGGCCTTCGAACCGGCGAGCACGGCCTGGGCGGTGCCCTCCGCGTTCACCAGCGTGCCTTCCAGCTCCGGCGTGAGCGCGATCGGGAGGATCACGTCGGCCGAGTCCTTCAGGGCATCGGAGGCGTAGGCGGCGAAAGCGACCACGGTCTGCGCCGAGTGCATGGCCTGCTGGGCCTGTGCACCGTCGGCGAAGTCGTACGGCGGCTCCACGTTGTAGAGCACGTAACCCTTGCGCGGCTGCGCCAGCATGGCGCGCGCATCGAGGCCACCCGCCGTCGGCAGGACGCCGATGGTGGAAAGGCCCACGGCGTTGGCGCCTGCCGGGATTTCGTTGTAGGCAGCGCCAGCGGCCTGCGCGATGAAGCGCGCGATGGCACGCAGCCACGAGGCCTCCGGATGGTTGGCAGCGGCGTGACCGAAGATCACGACGGCGCCATCGACGGCGAACTCAGCGTACGCCGCGCGGTGGTCATCGGTGGTCGTCGCGGCGTTCACCACGGCGGCGATCGACTCCGGCACAGCGGCACCGGACTCGGCGGCGACCTTGGCGAACTGCAGCAGCTCGGCGACGAGCTCATGCGGCGGCGCCACGGCTTCACCGGCCAGGTCAAAGTTGAAGTTGAAATGCGCCGGGTTCACGGCAAACACCTTGGCGCCCTTCTTGGCGGCCTGGCGGATGCGGTGGTTGAGCAGCGGGACTTCGTAGCGCAGGTCCGAACCCACCAGCAGCGCCGACTTCACCTTGTCGAGCGAGGCGATGGCCGAGGCAAACGGCTTGGCGAACGCGTTGTCCGCGAAATCGAGCTGGCGCAGGCGGTGATCGACATGGGCGCTGCCCAGGCCACGGGCCAGGCGGACGAGCAACTCGCCCTCCTCGTTCGTGGTCGCCGGGTTCACCAGGATGCCGAGATCCGCACCGGAAACGCTCTTCAGCGCTTCGCGGGCCACCGACAGTGCGTCGTCCCACGTCGTGGTCGACCACTGGCCGTTGCGCTTGACCATCGGCGCCTTGACGCGATCCGCCGCGTACAGGCCCTGGTGGCTGTAGCGATCACGATCGGAGAGCCAGCATTCGTTGATCGATTCGTTATCGCGCGGCACCGTGCGCAGCACTTCGCCGCGGCGCGTGTGCAGCCACAGGTTGGAGCCGAGCGCATCGTGGTAAGCCACCGAGGGACGAGCGACCAGCTCCCAGGCGCGGGCCTGGAACTGGAACGGCTTGTTGGTCAGCGCGCCCACCGGGCACACATCGATAATGTTGCCGGAGAGTTCGCTCTCGATCGTCTTGCCGATGTAGGTACCGATCTCGAGGTTTTCACCGCGGCTCATGCCACCCAGCTCGTACGTGCCGGCGATCTCGCTGGTGAAGCGGACGCAGCGCGTGCACTGGATGCAGCGGGTCATTTCGGTGGCGATCAGGGGGCCGAGGTTTTCATCGGCCACCGTGCGCTTGCGCTCCACGTAGCGGGATACCGAACGGCCGTAGCCGAGCGAGACGTCCTGCAGTTCGCACTCGCCGCCCTGGTCGCAAATCGGGCAATCGAGCGGATGGTTGATCAGCAGGAACTCCATCACGTTGCGCTGCGACTTGAGCGCCTTGTCCGAACGCGTGAAGACTTTCATGCCCTCGCCTACCGGCGTGGCGCATGCCGGTGCCGGCTTCGGCATCTTCTCGATCTCCACCAGGCACATACGGCAGTTGGCGGCGATCGGGAGCTTGCGGTGGTAGCAGAAGCGCGGAATGGCGATGCCGACGGCATCCGCCGCCTGGATGATCATCGACCCCTTGGCTACCTGCACCGGTACGCCATCGATCTCGATATTGACGAGATCCGGCGCGGCATTGGCTACGGGCTGCGCACTCATGCAGCGACTCCAGTGGTGGCCGTGCCAGCGGGGCCATCCACGATGGAATGGCCATGCTGCACGTAGTATTCGAATTCGTGCCAGAAGTGGTACAGGAAGCCCTGCACCGGCCACGCGGCGGCTTCGCCGAACGCGCAGATGGTGTGGCCTTCGATCTGGCCGGCGACCGCCTTCAGGCGGTGCAGGTCATCCTGCGTGCCCTTGCCTTCCACGATGCGCGACAGCACGCGGTACATCCAGCCGGTACCTTCGCGGCACGGGGTGCACTGGCCGCACGATTCGGCCTTGTAGAAGCGCGAGATGCGGTGGCACGCGCGGACCATGCAGGTCTTCTCGTCCATCACGATAACGGCACCCGAACCCAGACCCGAACCCGCCTTCTGCAGCGAGTCGTAATCCATGGTGCATTCCATCATCTTGTCGGCCGGCAGCACCTTCATCGAGGAGCCGCCCGGGATTACCGCCTTCAGCTTGTGGCCGTTGCGGACACCGCCCGCCATCTCCAGCAGTTCGGAGAACGGCGTGCCGAGCTTGATTTCGAAGTTGCCCGGGTTATTCACGTGGCCGGAGACCGAGAAGATCTTCGGGCCGCCGTTGTTCGGCTTGCCGATATTGAGGAACCACTCCGCGCCGTTGCGCAGGATGGCCGGCACCGACGCGTAGGTTTCGGTGTTGTTGATCGTGGTCGGGCGACCGTACAGGCCAAAGCCGGCCGGGAACGGCGGCTTGAAGCGCGGCTGACCCTTCTTGCCTTCCAGCGATTCCATCAGCGCGGTTTCTTCGCCGCAGATGTACGCGCCAGCGCCGAGGGCGTTGTAGATATCCACGTCGATACCGGAGCCATCGATGTTCTTGCCCAGCAGGCCAGCGGCATACGCTTCCTTCAGGGCTTCCTCGATGTGCTCGAACGGCTCGTGGTGGAACTCGCCGCGCAGGTAGTTATAGGCCACGGTCGAACCCGTGCAATAGCACGCGATCGCCAGGCCTTCCAGCACCGAGTGCGGGTTGAAGCGCAGGATGTCGCGATCCTTGCAGGTGCCCGGCTCGGATTCATCCGAGTTGCACAGGATGTACTTCTGGCCCGGCGCATTGCGCGGCATGAACGACCACTTCAGGCCGGTGGGGAAGCCGGCGCCGCCGCGGCCGCGCAGCGAGCTTTTCTTGATCTCTTCGATAAGCGCAGCCGGATCCGGCTTTTCAGCCAGGATCTTGCGCCACGCCTTCCAGCCATCGACCTTCTCGTAGCTTTCGAGGGACCACGGCTTTTCGAAATGCAGGGTCGTGTAGACGACCTGGTGTTCCTTGGGTGCGGGTCCGACCGGACCAGTGGTGCTAGCCATTGCCCTTACCTCACTTAAGACCGTCGAGGATCGCGTCGACCGATTCGGTCGTCAGCTTCTCGTGGTAATGACCGTTGACCACCATCATCGGCGCGCCAGCACACGCAGCCAGGCATTCCTCTTCCTGCTTGAGGTAGATGCGGCCGTCGGCGGTGCTCTCGCCGGTCTTGATGCCCAGCTTCTTCTCGCAATGGCGCACGAGGCCTTCGGCCCCGTTCAACCAGCACGAAATGTTGGTGCAGATGGCGACGTTGTTGCGGCCGACGGGCGAGGTCTCGAACATCGAGTAGAAGCTCGCGACTTCGTAGGCCCAGATCGGCGGAAGGTCGAGGTACTTGGCGACGGCCGTGATCAGCTCATCGGTGAGGTAGCCCTGGTTCTGCTCCTGGGCCGCCATCAGCGACTGGATGAGCGCCGAGCGCTTGCGGTCCGGCGGGAACTTACCGACCCAGTGGTCGATGTGCTGCCGGGTGTGATCGTTGAGCACGGCGATCGGATCGACGTCCTTCACCTGCTCGAAATGACCGGTGGCTTTCATGATTCTGTGTACTCCGTCGACTTAGCGGTCGACTTCGCCGAAGACGAGATCGTAGGTGCCGATCATCGCGACGACGTCGGCGAGCATGTGGCCACGCACGAACGCGTCCATCGAAGACAGGTGGGCGAAGCCCGGCGCGCGCAGGTGCACGCGGAACGGCTTGTTCGCACCATCGGACATGAGGTAGCAGCCAAACTCACCCTTCGGCGCTTCCACGGCGGCGTAGGTCTCGCCGGCCGGTACGCCATAGCCCTCGGTGAAGAGCTTGAAGTGGTGGATCAGCGCTTCCATGTCGTTCTTCATCTCGACACGGCTGGGCGGGGCGACCTTGAAGTTCTGCACCATGACCGGGCCCGGGTTGGCCTTCAGCCAATCCACGCACTGGCGGATGATGCGGTTCGACTGGCGCATTTCTTCCACGCGCACCAGGTAGCGGTCGTAGCAATCGCCATTGACGCCGACGGGGATATCGAAATCCATCTTGTCGTAGGCGGCGTACGGCTGCTTCTTGCGCAGGTCCCATTCAATGCCGGAACCGCGCAGCATGGCGCCGGTCATGCCCCAGGCCTGGGCCTTCTCGGGGTTGACCACGCCGATACCGACCGTACGCTGCTTCCAGATACGGTTGTTGGTCAGCAGCAGTTCGTATTCATCGACGCGGGCCGGGAAATCGTTGGTGAACTCCGTGAGGTAGTCCAGCATCGAGCCTTCACGCCACTGGTTCAGGCGCTTCAGGTCACCACCCTTGTGCCAGGGCGATTCGCGGTACTGCGGCATCTGCTCCGGCAGGTCGCGGTACACGCCACCCGGGCGGTAGTACGTGGCATGCATGCGCGCGCCCGACACGGCCTCGTACACGTCCATGAGCTCTTCGCGCTCACGGAACGCGTAGAGGAACACGGCCATGGCGCCCAGATCGAGCGCGTTCGAACCCACCCACATGAGGTGGTTCAGGATGCGGGTGATCTCGTCGAACATCGTGCGGATGTACTGCGCACGGCTGGGGGCTTCGATGCCGAGCAGGTTCTCGATGGCACGCACGTAAGCGTGCTCGTTGCACATCATCGAGACGTAATCCAGGCGGTCCATGTAACCGATGGACTGGTTGAACGGCTTGGATTCGGCGAGCTTTTCGGTGCCACGGTGCAGCAGGCCGATGTGCGGATCGGCACGGACGATGGTTTCGCCGTCCATTTCCAGCACCAGGCGCAGCACGCCGTGCGCAGCGGGATGCTGCGGACCGAAGTTCATCGTGTAATTGCGGATTTCTTCCACGGCTTAATTCTCCCGCCAGCGGTCGGCGGCTTCCGCCCTGGCCTGATCGAGGTCGGCATCGTTGCGGATCGTGCGCGGCACCAGCACGCGCGGCTCGATCGAAACCGGTTCGTAGACAACACGCTTCTGTTCGGCGTCGTAGCGGACCTCGACGTTACCGATGAGCGGGAAATCCTTGCGGAACGGATGGCCGACGAAACCGTAGTCGGTAAGGATGCGGCGAAGGTCGGGATGACCGTCGTAGATGATGCCGTACAGATCGAACGACTCGCGCTCGAACCAGTCGGCGCCCGGCCAGACGCCCGTCACGGACGGCACCACCGGGAAGTTGTCGTCTTCGCAGAAGACGCGCAGGCGAATGCGCTGGTTATGCTCGATCGAAAGCAGCTGGTATACGGAGGCGAAGCGGCGCGGCAGTTCAGCCGGGCGCGGACGCTCTGCCCAGGTGAAGCGACCGACGGCCTGGCCTTCCACGCCACGGGAGAAGCTTTCGCCCTGCGCCGTGTCGGTATCCCATTCGGTCTTGCCGTAGCTCAGGTAATCCACACCGCAGATATCGATGAAGACGGTAAAGCGGAAGCCCGCCTCGTCACGCAGCGCGGTAGCCACGGCGATAAGGTCGCGCGGGGCGACCTCGGCGGTCACTTCGTTGCGTTCGACCTTCACCGTCAGCATGTCGCCGAAGCGCGCGGCGAGGCGTTCGACCAGCGAGGTCTCGTTATTAACGCTCATGTGCAAGGCCCTGATTAGCGCGCGATCGTGTGGGTGCGACGGATCTTTTTCTGCAGCTGCAGGATGCCGTGGATCAGCGCTTCAGCCGTCGGCGGGCAGCCCGGCACGTAGATATCGACCGGCACGATGCGATCGCAGCCACGCACGACCGAATACGAATAGTGGTAGTAGCCGCCGCCATTGGCGCACGACCCCATGGAGATCACCCACTTCGGCTCCGGCATCTGGTCGTAGACCTTGCGCAGCGCGGGGGCCATCTTGTTGACCAGGGTACCGGCCACGATCATCACGTCGGACTGGCGCGGGCTGGGGCGGAACACGACGCCGAAGCGATCCAGATCGAGGCGGGCCGCGCCGGCATGCATCATTTCAACCGCGCAGCACGCCAGGCCGAACGTCATCGGCCACATGGAGCCAGTGCGCGCCCAGTTCATCAGTGCATCGACGCTGGTCACGCCAAAGCCGCGCTGCGGCAGCGGCGCGTCACCGTTCGGGCGGATGATGTCGTCGACGAGGTTGAGCGGTTCCGGGTTATGCATCACCCGGTCGATGGTGGTCATCACTCCCATTCGAGCGCTCCCTTCTTCCAGACATAACCAAAACCGACCACGAGCAGCGCCAGGAACAGGGCCATTTCAACCAGGGCGACGATGCCGATCTTGTCGAACACCACGGCCCAGGGGAAAAGGAAGGCGATTTCGAGGTCGAAAATAATGAAGAGGATCGCGATGAGGTAATAGCGCACGTCGAACTTCATGCGCGCATCTTCGAAGGCTTCGAAGCCGCACTCATAAGGCGAGAGCTTTTCCGCATCGGGGCGCTTTGGGCCGGCGAGCATGCCGAGCACCATCAGGACGACGCCAAGGCCGACGGCCACGGCTATAAACAACAGGACGGGCCAATATTGGGCGAGCACGATGCTGCGTACCTCCGCGCCTCACTGGGCGCATCAGTGACCGTCGACGGGGACGAGCGGTCCGGCTAGGGGCGCCGAAGCTTTTTTCGAATCGATCCAAACGGACCGATCCGGTCGGACGCGCCAGGCGCGCCAACGACTCCGGAGATCCACAATCTCACGTTGGGGAACCGATCTATTGTACCAGTGCGTGCAGGTATGCCGACAAGTCTTAATGAAGGAAAAACAGGTCCATGATGGTGCAAAACCCAATTTTCCCTGCCGTGGCAGTTACATCGTCTGGGTGGGCCGCTCGGAATTGAGGGTACCGGCCAGCAGGGCCTCGATACGCTGGCGGGCGGCTTCGCTCTCCGGTGACTCGTTAAACTGGATGCCGACACCCGCCGTGCGGTTGCCCTGGGCCCCCACCGGAGTGATCCAGACGACCTTCCCGGCCACCGAAAGGCGCTCGTTGTCGTCGATAAGGGTGACCAGCAGGGCCACTTCATCCCCCAGGTTGTAACGCTGGGCCGTGGGGGCGAACAGGCCGCCCGTCTTCAGGAACGGCATGTACGAGATGTACAGGGAATTCACGTCCTTGATTTTCAGCGACAGGATGCCCTGGCGCGGCGACGGGCTGGTTGCGTTCATGGAGGTGCCGGATTCCCTTAGGATGCGCGCCATCCTAGCTAGCCCGGCGGCCGCGCCACAAGCCCGATCGGGTCCGGATCCCGGCAAACCCAGCCGTAGCGGTCGTAGATCCACGGCGTGGCGAGGTCGGCGGTGAGCTTGACGAACGCCGGCCCGGGGACAGGCGGCAATGCCAACAACCAGTCATCGCCGTCGCGAACGAGCGGCGCCTTTCGCCACGTCCAGTGGCGGGCACCCTGCCCGTCAGCCAGTACGACCCGCAGCCGGGCACGCGCCCAGGGGCCGGGGTGCCAGGGCAAGCGCAGGGTAGCGCCTACCGGTACCGGCGGGGGCGGCCGGTCGAAGCGCTCAGGCCGCGAGGCGATGCCCAGCATGCGCTTGCGGCTGAGCACCATCTGGGTCGCGTGCTCCAGGACGGCGGCCGTCTTGACCCGCTGGCGCTCCGCATCCCCATCGGGAACGATCAGCGCCTCGGGCGGGCTGGCCTCGGTGCCGTGCACCATGTACGTGAGTACCTCGGCCGGGATGCCGGTTCCGAGCATCGCCAGTCGTGTGAGCACATGGGCTGCACCGTGGTCGGGGTGACGGTCGCCAAGGTCGGGGATCACCACCAGGGTCGGCCGCACCTGCGTCAGCACGGCCCGCAACTGGCCAATCGACGAGTCGTAATGACGCCGCAATTGCGTCGTCACCTGCATGTCGTGCCACCCCATGGCGTGCAACCGGGCAGGCCCCACACCAAGCCGGGCCAGGGCAGCCACCACTTCGCGACGACGTCGCCCACCCCAACGCCTGCGCCCGGCCGCCCCAACGATGATCCGCTTCTCCAGCCAGCGCTGGGGCCACGGGTTGTCGTCGCCATCGGTGAGCAGCACCACATCCACGCTACCGCCCTCCGCCAGGCAGCGCTGGATCAGCATGCCGGTGGCCAGCGATTCGTCATCCGGGTGGGGCGCGACCACCAGGAGCCGGGTAGACGCATCGATGGCAGGAGCACGAGGCACGTCGTTACCGCCTCAACGCCATGCGGCGATCAGCTCGAGCAGCACCAGGTCGGCACGAAGCGGCCCGCGCAGGGCATCTCGCGCCCGGTTGGCCCGGCCGTACCAGGCATCCAGCGATTCGTCGTCCAGCTGGCTCTCCAACGGCGCGCTTGTGCCAGCGGCGCGTGCGCGCAATTCATCGGTGGCCGCCTGGGCCGCAAACCACACATAACGCACCGGATCCGCCGCCTGCCATCGCTTCACGACGTCCAGCGGATCGCCACGCCCAGCCGCGAGGCTCTTCAGATCGTGGCGGACCTCACCACGCTGCTTGAGCGCACCGTCGGCCGCCCACGCACGGGCAAGCCCCGGGTTACCCGCAGCCGCCTCGAGGGCAGGCGCGGCATCGGCCACGCCCTGCCCGCGCAACCATGCCAGCGCAACGTCACGCGGCGGCACCAGGAAATCGATGCGCTGGCATCGGCTACGTATGGTGGCCGGCAAGCGGGCGGGCTCATCAGCCACGAGGATAAGGACGGTTGAGCCGGTCGGCTCTTCCAGCGTCTTCAGCAGCGCATTAGCGGCTGCCGCGTTCATCGCATCGGCTGGGTCGATGGTCGCGACCTGCCAGCCACCAAACTGGCTGGACATCGCCAGCCGTTGGGACAGCTCGCGAACCTGGTCCACGACGATCTCACTGCGGGTCGCGCCATCCTTGCGCAGGCCCAACCCGAGCGCGATGACATCAGGATGGGTACCGGCCGCAACCAGCAGGCAACTGCGGCAGGTATCGCAGGGCACGCCGTCCACGGATTGCTGGCAGAGCAGGCCTTTGACGAACCGCGCCAGGAACTCGCGCTTACCCAGGCCCGCCGGGCCGGCGAGCAACAGCGCATGTGGGAGCGCGTCGCGCTCGCGCCGCGCCTGCAGGCGCGCCCAGGCATCCGCGTGCCATGGCCAGGTCGTCACGGCGAGACCCCGGCGACCAGGCCGCTGACACCGGCCACGGCCTGGGCGAGCACCGCATCGGGCGTCGCGCTCGCATCCAGAACGCGGAAGCGCCCCGGATCCCCGACCGCCCGCTCACGATAGGCCCGGCGGATGCGCTCGAAGAACGCATCGCCCTCCACCTCGATGCGGTCGGCCTCGCCACGCCCAGCGGCACGTGCCCTGCCCTCACTCACGGGTAGATCCAGCAGCAACGTGATGTCTGGCCGCAGGCCCAGAGCCGCCCACTGCTCGAGCCCCGAGATACGATCGACAGGCTGGCCACGGCCGCCGCCCTGGTAGGCATAGCTGGCATCGGTAAAGCGATCGCAGAGTACCCAGCGGCCCGCAGCAAGGGCAGGCTCGATCACCTGCCGTACGAGCTGCGCGCGTGAGGCAAACATCAGCAGCAGCTCCGCCTCGGCACAGAGCTCATTGTTGGCGGCATCCAGTACCATGCCGCGCACGGCCTCGCCGACGGCGGTACCGCCAGGCTCGCGCGTAACGACCAGGTCGATATCCTGCGCGCGCAGGTGTGCCTCCAGCCCGCGCAGGAGCGTGCTCTTGCCCGCGCCTTCACCACCCTCAAGGGTAATAAGCCGTCCGCGCTGTCCGTGGTTCACTGGCATCGTTTCAACTGGTAGCAAGCGACCGCCTTGTTATGTTCTTCAAGGGTAGCCGAGAAAACGTGGCTGCCATCGCCGCGGGCGACGAAGTACAGCTCCTTGCCATCGGCCGGATGCAATGCCGCCTGGATGGCCGCACGCCCCGGTAAGGCGATGGGCGTGGGCGGAAGGCCGGCACGCGTGTACGTATTGTAGGGGGTGTCGGTGGTCAGGTCGCTCTTGTGGATGTTGCCCGTATACGCCGCGCCCATGCCGTAGATCACCGTGGGATCGGTTTGCAGCAGGACGTGCTGCTCGAGCCGGCGCACGAACACACCGGCGATGCGCGGCCGCTCATCCGCCCTGCCGGTTTCCTTTTCCACGATGGATGCCAGGATCAGGGCCTCGTAAGGGCTGGCCAACGGCAAATCCGGTGCCCGCGCGGGCCACGCGGCATCCAGCGTCTTCACCATGGCCGCATACGAGCGCTTGAAGATGCTGCTATCGGTATCGCCTTTGACGTAGGCGTAAGTCTCGGGGAGGAAGCGGCCCTCGGGCTGATCGCCCTCGGCCCCGACCTGCTTCATGATCGCCGCATCGTCGAGGCCCGCGGTGTCATGGGTGATCGTATCCACGGCCGCCAGCGCACGGCGAAGGTCGGCAAAGGTCCAGCCATCCACGATGGTGAAATTGCGTTGCATGACCTTGCCGGCCGCCATGTCGCCGATCAGGTCCCGCGGGGTCATGCCGGGGCGCAGCGCGAATTCACCCGCGTGCAGCCGTCCCGACGCATGCATTTCCATCGCGAGCACGCGCCAGTAAAGCGGCGAGGCTTTCGTTACGCCGCGATCGCGCAGGTCACGAACGATATCCTTGAACGACGACCCGCGCGCCACGTCGATGCTCTGGCCCGTCGACGCGACAGCGAGCGGCGCACGTGCGAATCGGGCCCAATCGAACCACAGCCATGCGCCGCCGGCGATCGCGGCGAGCAGCACCAGCAACAAAACCGCGCGCCACAAGGCGGCGCCACGCACTTTCATCGATCACTATCCTTGGCACGGTACGGTAAGGGCAGGCCCAGGCCCGCCCAATGCGCCTGGAGGGCGCGCGTGATGGGGCCGGGCTGCCACGTGCGGACCCCAAAGGCCCGGACAGGGAGAATGCCCCGAACCGCCGATGTGAGGAAGACCTCGTCAGCCCCGAGCACCTGCGCCGGACTCATGCGGGACACGGTGACGGGAGTGCTGGATAGGATTTCCGCGCGCGCCACGCCCGCCACCCCGCAGCGATCGACCGGCGGCGTGGTGAGTTCGCCATCGAGGACGGCGAAGAGGTTCGCCGCCGTGGCGCACACCAGATGCCCCTCCATGTCACAAAGGAGGCCCTCGGCCACCGCGGGATCGGACCACTCTGCGCGAGCCAGCACCTGCTCAAGGCGGTTGAGGTGTTTGAGCCCTGCCAGCGCAGGCTGGATGGCGAGCCGCGTGTCGCACAGGCGCACGGCGATGCCATCGCGCGACGCCCCGGTTTCCAGCGCCAGCGGTGACGCCGCGATGACCAGCGTAGGTCGCTGCACGGAAGGCAAGGCGTAGCCACGCTCGCCGACACCCCGGGTATAGGTGATGCGCACGACCGCATCGTCCAGGCCAGCACACAGCCTCAGCACCTCGGCATGCACCGCGGCCAGGTCGGGTGTCGGCATGCGCAGGCGCTCGCAGCCCGTGTCAAGGCGCGCGGCATGGCGTGCCCAAAGGGGGGCGGTGCCGCCAACGACACGAAGTGTTTCGAACAGGCCATCGCCGTAGTTGAACCCACGATCCGCGGCGAAAATAACGCCGACGTCGCGAAAATCCACCGACAAACGCGTCGTCATGCCGCGCCAAAGATCCGCAAGAGGCCGCGCGCCTTGGCCCGTGTTTCGTCCAGCTCCTTCCCTGCGATCGAATCCACCACGATGCCTGCGCCTGCACGCAGCGATACCTCACAGCCTTCGGCCATCAACGTGCGGATGAGGATATTGAGATCCATGTCGCCGCTATCGTCGATATAGCCAAGCGCGCCGGTGTAGGCGCCGCGCGGCTCCTGTTCGATGTCGCCAATGATCTGCATGCAACGCACCTTGGGGCAGCCCGTGATGGTGCCCCCAGGGAACGTGGCCGCCACGACCTGGCCCGGCGTGATGCCCTCGCGGGCGCGTCCGCGCACGTTTGAAACGATGTGGTGTACGTGCGCGTAGCTCTCCACCACCATCAACTCGTCCACCTTCACGCTGCCGGGAACACATACGCGCCCCAGGTCATTGCGCTCGAGGTCGATCAGCATGACGTGCTCCGCACGCTCCTTCGGGTGCGCGGTGAGCTCGCGAATACGTGCCGCATCGTCATCGCCCGGCACCCGTGGCCGGGTCCCGGCGATGGGGCGTGTCTGCAGAAGGCCATCACGGGCCTCGACCAGGCGCTCCGGCGACGAGCTGACGATTGCCCAGCCAGGCTGCTGGAGCAGGCCGGCAAACGGCGCAGGATTGGCGGCGCGCAAGGCCAGCATAAGCGCCGCCGCGCTTGGCGGCTCGGCAAAATGTGCGCACCACCGGCGCGACAGGTTCACCTGGAACGTATCGCCCGCGTGCAGATGCTCGTGGATACGGTGCACGCCATCGAGGAACCGCTGGGGATCGTCTTCCTCGACACGCTCAGGCGCAGCCAGCGCCAGGCTGGGAACGGGCGTCTCCAGATCGGCAGCCAGGGTATCGAGCCAATGCTCGGCACCCTCCTCGGCCATGAGGATCGTGCGGCCTTCCACATGATCGACGATGGCGGCCGCAGGCGAACGCATGGCATAGGCCACTGGGGCGGCACCGCGTGATGCAGGCAACGCGAGGGAAGGCTCGACCTGGGCAGCCAGCTCATAGGCGAGGTAGATAACCCAGCCGCCATGGAACGGCAAGCCATCATCCACGCGCGCACGATGATGGCTTGCCCATGCGCGATCGAACGCATCAAGAAACGGACCGGCGATAACCTCGCCCTGCCCGTCCCGCACGACGCCCTGCGCATCGAGCGATAACGACGTGGTACTGCCGGCAAACAGGATATCGAAGCGCGACTGCGCCGTGCCGGTCACAGCGGAGGCGAGCAGCGCCGGATAGCGATCCGGAAACAGCGCGGCCGGCGCGAGGAGATCGCGCCGGCCGGCAAGGGTTCGCGTGGTGAAGGCCACGCGGCTATCAGACGCGACGGAAGGCGAGCGTGCCGTTGGTGCCGCCGAAACCGAACGAGTTGGAGATGGCCACGGTCAAGTCGGCCTTCTCCGCCTTGTTCGGCACCAGGTCCATGCCAAGTGCAGCGACTTCCGGATCGACGTTCTCGAGGTTCATCGTCGGCGGGATGATCCCGTCACGCAGGGCAAGGATGGTGAAGATCGCTTCCACGCCGCCTGCGGCACCCAGCAGGTGGCCGGTGACCGACTTGGTGGAGCTGACCGCGAACTTGCCCTTCTGCGTGGCGTGTTCGCCAAACACATTGCGGATGGCCTTGGCCTCGCCCAGGTCACCCACGGGGGTGGATGTACCGTGCGCGTTGACGTACTGCACGTCTTCCGCCTTCAGGCCGGCATCGTGCAGCGCGTTGCGCATGGCCAGTTCCGCACCGTCGCCGCTGGGCGCGGTGATGTGGTACGCATCGCCGCTCATGCCGAAGCCGATGAGCTCGCCCAGGATGGTCGCACCACGTGCCTTGGCGAATTCGTACTCTTCGAGCATGAGCATGCCCGCGCCGTTGGACAGCAGGAAGCCATCACGGCCGGTGTCCCACGGACGGCTGGCGTGCGTCGGATCGTCGTTGCGGGTGGACATGGCCTTGGCCGAACAGAAGCCGGCCATGGCGGTAGGCGTGGTAGCAAACTCGGCACCGCCCGCCAGCATCGCGTCGGCATCGCCGTACTGGATGAGGCGCATGGCCATGCCGATATTGTGTGCGGCCGTGGTGCAAGCGGAAACCAGCGCGATATTCGGGCCTTTCAGGCCGTGGTAGATGGACAGGTTGCCCGCCACCATGTTGATGATGGAACTCGGCACGAAGAACGGCGACACCTTGCGCGGGCCCTTTTCGGCCAGCTCGAGCGCCGTGGCTTCGATCGTGTGCAGGCCGCCGATACCGGCGCCAGCGGCTACGCCAACGCGGCCGGCATTCTCATCGGTGATGACGAGGCCGGACTGACGGAACGCATGGGTGCCCGCGACGATGCCGTAATGGATGAACGGATCCATTCGCTTGAAGTCTTTCGCGATGGAACGCTTCTCGTCTTCGGGCGCTTCGGTGCCGGCAAAATAGGCTTCAACGGGATCGAAGTCACGCACTTCGCCAGCGATATGCGTGGCGTACTTGGTCCAGTCCGTACCCTCGATGGGCGTGACCTCGCCGATGCCGCTGTGACCTTCGACGACGTTCTTCCAGGCGGTGGCGATATCGTTACCGACCGGCGAGATAATCCCCATGCCGGTCACTACCACACGTCGCTTACTCATGCGTTTCTTCCTTCACTGTGTCCGCGTAAACCATACGCAGGCGCAGGTTACGAATTGCGGAAACGAAAACTGCGCCATGAGGCGCAGCTTCCGTGTCGCTCGGAGATCGACGGGAGGCGGCGCCTCCGATCGACAGCCAGCCAACCAATCAAGCCTTGACGTGGGCCTTGACGTAGTCGACAGCCTGCTGAACCGTCGTGATCTTCTCGGCATCTTCGTCCGGGATCTCGCACTCGAACTCTTCTTCAAGAGCCATCACGAGTTCGACGGTATCCAGCGAATCGGCGCCCAGATCGTCCACGAACGAGGCGTTCGCGGTGACTTCATCTTCCTTGACGCCCAGCTGTTCGACGACGATCTTCTTGACGCGTTCTTCGATGGTGCTCATGTCGCTATAACCTCCCGAGGGAAAAAAATCCGGCGCATTGTAGTGGCTAAGGTCCATACCCGCCAGCACGCACCGTGACGTGGCTGGCGCCCCGGGCGACCCGGGGCGCGAAAGGGTGATTGTCTCTCAAAAACGGCCCGCTGGCGACTGCCCGGGCCAACCGGTCAGGGCATGTACATCCCGCCGTTGACGTGCAGGGTCTCGCCAGTGATGTACTTCGCGGCCGGCGAGGCCAGGAAGGCCACCGCCTCGGCGATATCGCGCCCCTCGCCCAGGTGCCCGAGGGCAATGCCCGAAAGGAGCGCCTCACGCTGCTCTTCGGGCAGCGCGCGGGTCATGTCGGTATCGATGAAACCGGGCGCCACGACATTCACGGTGATGCCACGCGAGCCGATCTCGCGGGCCAGCGACTTCGAGAAGGCGATGATGCCGGCCTTGGCGGCGGCGTAGTTCGCCTGCCCCGGGTTGCCGGTGACGCCCACGACCGAAGCGATGCTGATGATGCGGCCCTTGCGCGCCTTCATCATGCCGCGCATGACGGCCTTGGAGGTACGGAACACCGAGGTCAGGTTCGTATCCATGATCGCGCTCCAGTCATCCTCTTTCATGCGCATGAGGAGCTGGTCGCGTGTAATGCCCGCGTTATTCACCAGGATGCTGATGGCGCCTGACGCCTTGGCGATCTCATCCACCAACGCCTCAATGGATTCAGGGTTCGTCACATCCAGCACGCGGCCGTGGCCACCGTGTGCGGCGAGCCGCTCACCAATGGCCTTGGCGCCGTTCTCGCTGGTGGCCGTGCCATAAACAGTGGCACCCATCTCGGCCAGCAAATCCGCAATGGCGGCACCGATGCCGCGGCTGGCGCCGGTGACGAGGGCGATCTCGCCCTTCAGGGTATGGGTCATGTCGTGGGTCCTGCTACAGGGGAAGAGGGATCAGGCCTGGGCGGCGGCGTCGAGTTCGGCCGGCGTGCCGATGGCCTTGGCTTCGATGGATTTGTCGATGCGCTTGATAAGGCCAGCGAGCACCTTGCCCGGGCCACACTCCAGCGCCTGGGCAACACCATGCGCCGCCAGCGCCTGCACGCACTCGGTCCAACGGACCGGCAGGTAAAGCTGGCGCTGCAGCGCGCCGCGGATATCGTCGATGGAGGCATGGATGGCGGCGTCGGCATTCTGCACAACGGGGATCGCAGGCAATGTCCATTCAAGGGTGGTCATCCGCTCGCCGAGCGTGTCGGCTGCCTCGCGCATGAGCATGGAATGAGAAGGCACGGAAACGGCAAGTTTCACCGCCTTTTTTACGCCCAGCTCGGCAAGGCGCGCCAGCGCGCGGTCGACAGCCTCCGCGTGGCCGGCAATCACCAACTGGCCCGGGGAGTTGAAGTTGGCCGGGGCGACGATCTGTCCCTGCGCCACCTCGTCGCAAACCTGGGCGATCTGGGCATCGTCTCCGCCCAGGATCGCCGCCATGGCGCCCACGCCGGCCGGCACGGCGGCCTGCATCAGGCGGCCACGCTCGGCCACGAGGCCGGCGGCATCCTTCAGGGAAAGCGCGCCCGCGGCCACCAGGGCACTGTATTCACCCAGGCTATGCCCCGACAGGTAAGCAGGCAGCGCACCGCCCTGCTTCAGGTAAACACGCCATACGGCCACACTCGCGGCCAGCAGGGCCGGCTGGGTGTTTTCCGTGCTGTTGAGTTTTTCCTCGGGGCCATTCTGGCTGATGTCCCACAGGTCAACGCCGGCGCCCTCAGAGGCCTCATCAAAGGTAGCTTTGACTTCCGGGTGGACGGCCGCCAGGTCGGCAAGCATGCCGATGGACTGGGAGCCCTGGCCAGGGAAGACGATGGCGAGCGTGGGGCTGGTCGAGGTCATGCGGGGCGATTCCGGGCGTTCAAACCGCGCATGGTGCCAGCAACCCATGGGCGAATGCACCATTCGCAAGGGTGTGGTGGCGGTGAGCCCACCCCCACAAATGCGAAACGGCGCCATCGGGCGCCGTTTCGCTCAAGCGTCACGCAAGGTGAAACTTAGTCTTCGACTTCAACCGCACCGCGGGTGTCGATGACCTTCTTGCCACGGTAGAAGCCATCCTTCGTCACGTGGTGGCGCAGGTGCACTTCACCGCTGGTCGGGTCGGTCGACAGCTGCACGCCCTTCAGGGCGTCGTGCGAACGGCGCATGCCGCGGGTGGACGGGGTCTTGCGGCTCTTGGCAACGGCCATGGCGAATCTCCAGCGAAATTACTTGTTTATAAGTCCGCGGAGAGCCGCGAACGGGTTATCGGATGGGTCCTGCGGGGAAGGTGTTTCTTCCTCCTCAGGCCGGGTTACGTCTTCGGGCAACTCCGCGTCCGGGTTAACCGGAACAAGGGGTAGCGCCAACAGCAGTTCGTCCTCGATCGTGGCGAGCGGATCCAGCTTGCCGTCCTGCTCCAGAAGGAGCGGTTCGTAGCCGGGCGGAAGCGAGGCTTCCTCACGCTCTTCGACGATCAGTCCGAGACGGGCATCGACCTCCACTGGAAGCTGGAAAGGCTCCAGGGAGCGCTGGCAGATCAGCGTGGGCGATGCCTTTGCGCGGACGGCCACATAAGCGACACCCAGGTCGTCACGACCAAAGTCCAGTTCGTACTCGACATCGCCCTCGGGGCTGGCAACCACATCCCCGAGGCGCTTGAACGCCGAGAGAGGCAGCTTTCCCTGAAACGAACGCCGCGCACGTACTTCGCGCCAAGCGTCCACGGACGATGGCAAAGTCACGGACATAATCGGGAAATGGTAGGCATGAACCCGCCTGAAGTCAACCGGTTAGCCAGACAAAAAGGGGGAGCCAGGCGATTTTGCGAAGCGACCCGCGTTTGGGGCAGACTCGCGGCGAGCGGCAAGTGTGCCGCAGCACGCCCGACAGGGGGAAGTGGCCGCGTGTTTTCCTTTGCTTATTATGCACTTGCCTCGCTACTCGTTCTCGCGCTGGGCCTCTGCGCGTGGACGTTTGCCCATTACAGGCGGCGGCGCAGGCACGGTGCCCTGCAGGACCTGATGGACCAGGCTGACCGTCTCGAGACCGACCTGAAGGATTGCCGCGACCGCCTTCAGCGGGCCCACGCGGTCATGCAATTCAGCCCCGACCAGCCGGCCGTTGGCGAAGTGGAAGCGCAGCAGGCGGTGGATTCCGGCTTGCGCGCCCTGCTCCAGCAACGCCTGTGGATACGCGACCGGGCACCCAGCGCCAGCCAGCGCGAGCTTGATGAGGCTGTCGATGCCCTGGTCCGGGCGCGCCACCAGCTCGAGCCGCGCCTGCAGGCCCTGGATGATGCGCAGACCGCCCTCGATACCGCGGTGCGCGAACACTTCCAGCCGGATCGTTAGCCCTTGACCCAGCCACCCGTCATCCTCGCCTCCACCTCGGCCTACCGGGCCGCCCTGCTCCGCCGCCTGCTCGATACGTTCACCCAGGAGGCCCCGGGCACGGACGAAGCGCCGGTGGGCGGCGAAGCCCCCGCCAACCGCGCAGCACGCCTGGCCGAAGCCAAGGCCAGGGCTGTCGCGGCAGCGAACCCGGGCAGCGTCGTCATCGGCTCGGACCAGGTGGCCGATCTGAACGGTACGGTGCTCGACAAGCCCGGCACCGCCCACGCCGCTCACACGCAGCTCGAGGCCAGCTCGGGGCAGGAGGTGATCTTCCACACGGCGGTGTGTGTCATCGATACCCAAGGGCAGGCCCATGTGCATGTCGATGAAACACGCGTGCGCTTCCGCACGCTGTCGCATGGCGACATCACCCGTTACGTGGAGCGCGAACGCCCGCTGGATTGTGCCGGCAGTTTCAAATGCGAGGGCCTGGGCATCTCGCTGTTCGAACGCATTGCCAACGTGGACCCCACGGCGCTCGTCGGCCTGCCACTCATTGCCACGTCTCACCTGTTGCGTAGCGCCGGTATCGCGCTGCCCTAGCGCGGGCGAACTGTCGCGGCCTCGTAAGCCGCGGTCCATGCGATGCATTGATCCGGCGGGATCGCCCCGCGGCGCATGGAACGTGCGCGCGCCTCGTAAAACGCGAAACGACGGCGACCGTCAAACGCATCGACACGCCCCAATGGCCGCACGATATCGACGCGTGCGCAGAGTGAACCAAGCCAGTCACGCGTCTCTCGCTCGCGTAACGCCGTTTCATCCACCACCAGCAAGACCGGTGCCGGGGCAAGTGCCTGAAGCGCGGTTTCATCACGCGCCCATGCGTTCAATTGCGCCGCGCGGCCATGTTTCGCGTTCAACGGGCTATCGAGCGAGTACACCGGTACCGGCGCACCTAGTGTGAAGCGCAGTTCGGCGGCGAGCATGAAATTATCCGCGACCAGCACGGTTCCGGCAGGCCGCGGCGGTAATGCGGCCGCCACTTCCCGCCAACCGGTGAAGTTCGATGGGAAGGCCTTCGCATGAGCCAGCACGCCCGCACCGCGCGGCGACGCGGCAAGGCCCAGGTAAGCCAGGCCCAAAGCCAGGCCCACGCCGGCGACCGCCATGGCCACACCGGCAAATCGCCGCATCGGTATCGATGCGCCAGCCAGCAACGCAGGCAGCAGCGCGCACGTGAGCAAGTAGCCGGGCAATGGCCAATGCACGCGAAACCGCACATCATCGGCAAACAAGCCGAGCGCGAAATACGCGATGACGAACGTGCCACCCAGGGCCGCTACGACATCGAATGGCGCCTCACCGCGTCGACGCCACGCCTGCCACAGCCCCCATAGCAGGACGAGATAAAGCAAAGGTGTGCACGCCAGCGCCTGCTCCAGCGGCTGCACGAGCGCATCCGCATGAAATTGCCACGGGTTCCGGTCCACCAACTGGAACGCGAGCCCGGCGCCACGCGACGCAACGTTATAGAGGGCCAAAGGCAGCAAACCCAGCGCAGCCACGGCCATGGCGCCCCACCAGCCCCACATGCGCCAGGTACGCCGCCCCCGCGGCATGAAGAGCATGAACACCAGCCCGGCCAGCATGGCCATGGCCGCGCGGTAATGGGTGCACCACGCCATGGCCAGGCCCAGGCCCAACAGGCACCAGTCGCGCTTGCGATTTGTCTCAAGCGCCTCCACCAGCCCGCGTGCGGCCAGCAGGATCGCCACGGTCAGCGGTACGTCGGGGAGGGCGAGAACGCCGAGGCTCCCACCTAGCGGCAGCAGGAGGGCAAACGTAGCGGCCTGCCACGGCGCCACCGGGCCTCCGCCATGCCGCGCGAGTGCGGCGACCAGCCACGGCACCAGGGACCCCAGCAAAAGAAACGGCACGCGCATGGCGAGCAGGCCATGCCCGAAAACGGCCTCGGATCCCGCAATAAGCCATGCCGTGAGCGGTGGCAGGTCGCTGTAGCCCCACGCCGGCTGAAGGCTCTCCTGCCAGTAGAACGCTTCATCGCCAAACGGCGACAGGGTGGCCGCTATGACAACCTTGCAGGCGAGGACCAGTACAAACAAAACGACGAATATGCCTCGCCAGCGTCGCGCACGCACGGCTAAACTCAACGACTCATCCATCGCCATGGCCGGGCCGGGGGGCACACGCATCGATCATGTCTGCCATTACTCCACTTAACGATGAAATGCTGCGCCACCGGCTCGATGCCGCGCTTGCGCAGGTCAACGGCGTTCTGCTCGGCAAACCGCGACAGGTGAAGCTGGCGTTCGCCTGCATCATCGCGGGCGGCCACCTGCTCCTTGAAGATGTGCCCGGCGTCGGCAAGACCACGCTGGCCCACGCGCTCGCCGCCACGCTCGACCTGGAGTTCCAGCGCATCCAGTTCACCAGCGACCTGCTTCCCTCGGACATTATCGGGGTGAGCGTGTACGAGCGCGAGACCAGTGAGTTTCGTTTCCACCCGGGTCCCATCTTTACCAGCCTGCTGCTGGCCGACGAAATCAACCGGGCCACCCCGAAAACCCAGAGCGCGTTGCTCGAAGCCATGGCCGAAGGCCAGGCAACGGTCGATGGCACGACCCACGACCTTCCGAAACCGTTCTTCGTCGTTGCGACGCAGAACCCGCTCGACCTGGCCGGCACCTTTCCGCTGCCGGATTCCCAGCTCGATCGTTTTATGTTGCGCCTGTCCCTGGATTACCCCGATCCCGCCGCCGAGCGCGCATTGCTGATTGGTGAAGACCGGCGCGACATGATGGCGGCACTACGACCGCGCCTGGACGCTGAAGCGATTGCGCACCTGCGCGCCGCCTCGCAAGCCGTAAAGGCCACGGGCGCGCTGCTCGACTATCTGCAGGCGCTGCTGTCGGCCAGCCGCAAACACAACGATGTCCGCGTCGGGCTCTCGCCGCGCGCTGGCCTGGCCATCCTCGCCGCATCGCGGGCGTGGGCGATGCTCAGCGGCCGGGACCATGTCATTCCCGAAGACGTGCAAACGGTGTTTATTCCGGCCGCTGCGCACCGCCTTGTGCCGGGCCGGGGCAGCCACCGCGAAGCCATTGCGCGAGCCATCCTCGCTGAAACCGCGGTGCCCTGATGGAGGGCGCCGCGCCGCGCATGCTGGCGTGGGCCGAGCGCCGGCTGCCTGCGCTGACGCGGTTGAGGCCGCGTGAAGCCCTTCCCATCGTTCTTCACCGTCGCCGGATCTATATCGTCCCCACGGCCTTCGGCCTTGGTTTTGCGCTGCTCCTCGCCGTCATGCTGGTGGGCGCCCTGAACTACGCCAACAATGCAGCACTCATGCTCACTTGCCTGCTCGGGGCCACCACGGCCGGGAGCATGCTCGTCGCGTTTCGCGTTCTTAATGGACTGGCGATTGGCACCCTGCGCGCAGGCACGGCACGGGCCAGCGAGCGTATCCCCGTGTCGCTCGACCTTTCCGCCAGCCAGCGCGAGCGCAGCGCGGTACGAATGGACATCGCGGATCGCGAATTCGCCGTGACGGTGCCCGCTGGCGGCCATGCCACCATCGAATTCGAACTGCACGCCGAACGCCGCGGCTGGCTTCCGCTACCTCGCATGCGCATCCATACCCGCTGGCCGCTAGGCCTGTTCCGGGCGTGGAGCTGGATCCATCCCGACGCGGCAGTGCTGGTCTACCCGATGCCCGAAGCGCTGGGCCCATCGCCGTTCGAACCCCAGGGCGATGCCGACCGGGGCAGGCCACGTGCAGGCGATGAACTGGCGTCCCTGCGTGATTACCGCCCAGGCGATCCGCGCCGGCACATTGCCTGGAAGCTCAGCGCGCGCCATCACGGACTGCTGGTGAAGGACATGGAACAACCGGCACCGAAAGAGGACTGGCGCCTCGATTGGGATAGCGTGCGCGGCCTGGACGACGAATCGCGCATCGCCCGCCTGGCGCGCTGGATTGACGAAGCACGCGAAAGCGGCAGGCGCTGGAGCCTGCGCTTGCCCGATGCTTACTTTGATGTCGCGCAGGGCGACGAGCACTACCACCGCTGCATGACTGCCCTGGCGCTCAGGCCGTGACCCGCTTCCGTCTTTCGCTTGGCACCCCGGTCGCCACGGAGCCCCGGTTGGCGGAGCGGCCGTTCAACCTCCTTTGCCTGAGCATGGCATTCGTCCTCGCCATGCACGCCACCCACTTGCCCTGGTGGTTCACGGCGACGCTTGGGGCAACCCTTGCCTGGCGCTGGTGGCACCGCAGCCATGGCGGGCGTCCCGTTTCCATGTGGATCAAGCTGCCCATCGTCGGCCTGCTGCTTGCCGCGGTCATCGCCACCTACGGTACGTTGTTCGGACGTGAGCCAGGTAGCGCGTTCGCCGCCGGACTGCTGGTGCTGAAAACGCTTGAAACCGAGCACCGCCGCGACGCACGGGTCGGCGTCGCCTTTGGCGGCTTCGCACTCATGAGCGCCCTGCTCTTCAACCAGTCCATGATCGTTACCGTGATAGTGGCGTTGGGGCTTGCGCCGGCGCTGGCGACCCTGCGTGCGATCGAGGAGATCACACCGCCGCGCGACGCGTGGCGCGCCGAACTGGGGCCCGTGCTTATCATGCTGGCCGCCTCCATCCCCCTGGCGGCCTTTGCGTTCTTTTTCATCCCCCGGCTTGAATCCCCGCTGTGGGGTGCCCCGAATCCGGGCAAGGCCGTGACGGGCCTGTCGAACACCATGTCACCAGGCGAGATGAGCGAGCTATTGGTAGACGACACGCCTGCCTTGCGCGTTTCCTTCGACGGGCCGGTACCGACCGGTGAGGACCGATACTTCCGGGCGTACACCATGCTCCACTTCGATGGGCGCCAGTGGAGCCAGGGCTTCCGTGGTTACCCCCCGTCGGACGGCACCACGAACGGGCGCCAACGCTTTCGCTACCACGTCACCATGGAGCCGACGCAACAACGCATCCTGCCTATGCTGGACATGCCATCGGCGGCACCGGTGGATGCGACGCTCCAATACGACCGCACGGCGCTCGCGAACCAGCGCGTGCAGTCGACCAAAACGTACGATGCCTCGGCATCGGTCGATTACCAGCTCGATACGGGGCTAAACCCGGCACTTCGCCGTGGCGCTCTGCAATTGCCCGCAGCCGTGGGGCCAAGGGCGCGGGCCATGGCCGAAGGGTGGGCGGTGCAATACGGGCACGATGCGGAGGCCATCGCCCGAGCAGCCCTTGCCATGTTCCGCGATGGCGGCTTCCGGTACACGCTCGCGCCAGCGCCGTTGGGCGCCGACCGCATCGATGATTTCCTGTTCGGAACCCGTGAGGGATTCTGCGAGTACTACGCCTCCAGCTTCACCTTCCTCATGCGCGCCGCCGGCGTGCCGGCGCGGGTTGTCACCGGCTACCAGGGCGGGTACTGGAATGCACTTGGGTCTTACCTGCTGGTGCGCCGCGCCGATGCACATGCCTGGGCCGAAGTGTGGATCAGCGGACGCGGCTGGGTGCGTTTTGACCCCACCGGTGCCGTCCGGCCTGAACGTGTCAGCCTGGGCGCCGCGTCAGCGGCGGCCGCGGATTGGGACACGCCATTTTTCAGCGGTCGCTGGATCCGCTCCTTGCAGGACCACTGGGATGTGGTCAACCAATGGTGGAATCAGGCCGTTAACGGTTTCGACGCATTGCGCCAACGCGGCATGCTGCAACCCTTTGGCATTCGGCGCGTTGATGTTGGCGATCTTGCGGTGATCCTGGCCGTAGGGTGTTCCCTACTCGTCGCGGCAGCCTTGGGATGGGCCCTTTTCCAGCGGCGTGAAGGTGATGCATTGGATACGTGGATGCACAGGCTACAGCGCAAGCTTGCGAAAGCCGGTGTAACGCGTCGAACGGGCGAAGGCCCAAGGCATTTCATGGCAAGGGCCGCGCGCTCACTGCCTGCGCATCGAAATGCCTTGGAAAGGTTGAGCGAGCTTTACTTAAGGTCACGTTACGCGCACGACGAACCGCCACCTGAACTGGTCAAACAGTTTCAGAAGGGGGTACGGGAATTCCGGGCGCGTGGCATGGTCAAATAGGTCCATGGCGGCGGCCGTGCCCGTCGCCCCGAGGAGAGTGACATGTCCATGTACAAACCGTTGGCCGTCGCCGCTGCCACCCTGGCGTTGGGCGCGTGCGCCACGGTGCCACAGCCGCTGCAGGGTCAGTTCAACGATGTAACCACTGTCAATGCCCAGCAGGGCGGCGCGCCGGGTGCCAAGGTGCGCTGGGGTGGTGAAATCATCAAGACCGAACCGGGTCCGCAGCAAACGTGCTTCTTCGTGCTGTCGCAGCCGTTGGATGACGAAGCCCGTCCGTCGGGCAGCAAGAACGAGAGCCAGGGCCGCTTCGTCGCCTGCCGCGACGGCTTCTACGACCCGGAGGTGTTCACCCGTGGCCGTGAGATCACGGTGACCGGTACGCTGCATGGCGCCGTGTCACAGAAGGTGGGCGACTTTGATTACGCCTACCCGCGCATCGAGGCCGACGTGGTTTACCTGTGGCCGAAGCGAGTACCGGTCAACCGCTACCCGCCAGGCTTCTACGATCCGTTCTGGGGTCCGGGCTGGGGTGGCTGGGGCCCGGGCTTTGGCCCGTACGGCTACGGCCCCTGGGGCGATCCGTACTGGTACCGCCCGCGCACCGTAATCGTGCGCCCGCCGCCGCCGCCGCGCCCGGCAAAGTAAGCGTTCACAAAAAAAGCCGACTCACGCCGGCTTTTTTTCATTCCTGCAGTCAGCCAGGCGGCCAGTGCATCTGCCGGCCCGCCAGCAGGTGCACATGGATGTGGAAAACGGTCTGACCGCCATGCGTGTTGGTGTTGATCACCGTGCGGTAGCCGTCCTTCGAGAAACCTTGCGCGCGTGCGTACGCCGCGGCGGCCAACAGCAGTTTGCCAAGCAACTCGGCATCACCCGGGATCGCATCATCGAGCGTGGCAATAGCGCGCTTGGGAATGAAGAGCACGTGCACCGGGGCCTGCGGATTCAGGTCGCGGAACGCGAGCACGTCGTCATCCTCGTAAACGATGTCGGCGGGGATCTCGCGGCGGACGATCTTCGAGAAGATGGTATCGGTCACTTCAAACTCCTGGGTGTAATCAACCGAGCGATTGCCGGCTTCCGAACGCATGCGCCAGCGTGCCCCGATCAACGAATTCGAGCTCACCGCCCAACGGCACGCCGTGGGCCAGGCGCGTGGCACGAATGCCGGCCGCGCGGGCCAGTTGGCCGATGTAATGCGCGGTGGCTTCGCCCTCGACCGTTGGATTCGTGGCGATGATCATTTCCTCGACACCGCCCTCACCCAGCCGCTCGGCCAGCAATCGCAGGCCCAGCTCTTCCGGGCCCAGGCCATCGAGCGGAGAGAGCCGCCCCAGCAACACGAAATAATGGCCACGGTACCCCGTAGCCTGTTCGATCGCGGCAAGGTCCGAGGGCGATTCCACGATACAAAGGACGTGGCTGTCGCGGCTGGTACTGGCGCACAACGTGCATACCGGGGTTTCGCTGAAATTGCGGCAGCGCGTGCAGTTGCCCACGTCGCGCATGGCCGATTCCAGCGCGGACGCGAGGCGCAGGCCGCCCTGCCGCTCGCGCTCGAGCAGATGGAACGCCATGCGCTGCGCACTCTTTGCACCCACGCCCGGCAGGCAGCGCAGCGCGTCGACCAGTTCGCCAAGCAGGCGGGAACCGTTGCTCATGTAAGTAACAGGCCGCCTTAGAACGGCATCTTGAAGCCGGGCGGCAGGTTCAGGCCCGAGGTGACACCGCCCAGCCGGGAGCGGCTGACTTCGGCGATCTTGTTCACGGCATCGTTGATGGCGGCCGCGACGAGGTCCTCCGCCATTTCCGGATCATCGGCAAACGTCTGGCGATCGATGTGCACACTGCGCACTTCATGGCCGCCGCTCATGGTCACGGTGACGAGGCCACCACCGGCGCTACCGGTAATCTCCGTTTTCGCCAGTTCTTCCTGCGCACGCTTCATTTCATCCTGCATACGCTGGGCCTGCTGCATCAGCTGACCGATTTGACCTTTCATGTTCCGGGCTCCACGGGTTTGATCGATTGGGGAATGACACGCGCGCCAAAGTCGCGCTTGAGGGCCTGCACGAGGGGATCCGTATCCATGGATGCCTCGGCGTTGGCCTGGGCGTCGCTCGCGGCCTGCGCACGGCGCTCGGCTGGGGTGCCGAGGTTGCCGCCCTCAGGGACGAAACGGAAGCGCACGCGCCGACCCAGCGCGTTCGAGACCTTCTCTTCCATCTGGCTCGTCAGCGGCTCGACGGCGAGGTGCATGTGCTGCGGCTGCAGGGCCATCACCAGCGCATCGCCCTCCACGCCACGCAACGTGCAGTTCTGCGCCAGCTGGCCAATGGGGCCGCGCAGGTGCGCCCGCTCGACGATATCGTGCCAGTCGGGCAGGCCGTTCGCCCCCGTGGCGATGGGGCGCGGCGGGGCCGCTGGCGCTGGCGCCGGGGCGGGTGCCGATGCAGTCGCGGGCGGCGCGGGGCGCGGCGCGGCAGCTTGCGGCGGTGCCTGGCGCACCGGCTGCGGCGCCGGAGCCGAAACGGGGGCCTGGCGCGGCGCGGCAGGAGCGTGGCTGGACTCGCCCGGGCGGAACGCATGCATGCGCAGCAGCACCATCTCGAAGCCAATGCGGGCATCCGGCGCCATGGGCAGCTCGCGACGGCCGCTCGTGGCAATCTGGTAGTACAGCTGGACGTCTTCAGGCGCCAGCCGCTCGGCCAGGCTGGCCAGCCCGGCGTCGGCCTCTTCCGAGCGGTAGCCCGGCACCAGCTGCAACAATTGCACGCGGTGCAGGACCGTCGCCAGGTCGTCAAGCACGCCGCCGAAATCCGGGGAGAACGAGGCAATCCGGTCGGCCTCGGCCATCAGCGCTGCGCCATCGCCAGCCGCCAGCGCTTCCAGGACACCCAGCACCTGGCCACGCTCGACGCTGCCGAGCATGGCGCGGACATCGCCCGCACGCAGGACACCACCGCCATACGCGATAGCCTGGTCCAGCAGCGACAAGCCATCGCGCAACGAACCATCGGCGCCATGCGCCAGCTCGGCAATGGCCTCGTCGTCGTACTCAATGGCCTCGGCACCGAGGATGTGCTTCATCTGCCCGGAAATCTGCTCGGGCAGCAGACGCTTCAGGTTGAACTTGAGGCAACGCGAAAGCACCGTCACCGGCAACTTCTGCGGATCGGTGGTGGCAAGCAGGAACTTGACGTGCGGAGGCGGCTCTTCGAGGGTTTTCAACAGTGCGTTGAAAGCCGGCTTGGAAAGCATGTGCACCTCGTCGACGAGGTAGACCTTGAAGCGACCGCGCGACGGGGCGTACTGCGCGTTTTCGATCACTTCACGGACATCGTCCACGCCTGTATTGCTGGCCGCATCGATTTCGAGCAGGTCGACGAAGCGCCCCGCATCGACCGCGGTGCACACCGCGCACTCGCCACACGGATCAGCCGATTCGCCGCGTTCGCAGTTCAGCGATTTGGCGAAGATACGCGCAATGGTGGTCTTGCCCACGCCGCGCGTACCCGTGAACAGGTATGCATGGTGCATGCGCCCGCTATCGAGCGCATTGGTGAGCGCGCGAACCACGTGTTCCTGGCCCACGAGTTCCGCGAACTTCCGTGGGCGCCACTTGCGTGCGAGAACCTGATAGGACATGCGATCTACCTTGGGGCGACAGTCGATTGTGCCAAGGAGACGAGGCCGGCGAAAGCGCTGGCCCAGAAAGGCGATGACCCTGCCAGCCACACCCCGGCACCCGAATCATCCGCTACCGTTGCTTCCTTCCGGACCTGGCGGGGTTTACGGACTATCGTCGCGGGGGGACCGACAGGGCCACCATAAAAGACGTAGAACTGGCGGAGAGGGCGGGATTGCTCGGGCATTCCTGCCCTCGCCCTCCGCTTCGCTCCAGGTCAGCCTACGGCTGACCAAATTTGTTCCAGACAAATTTGTCGAACCCGAACGGGTTCAAATCCCGCCCACACGGTGTCGCTTCGTTTGTCCCCGCGCCAGCATTACGGCCGTCGCGATACTAAAACTGGCGGAGAGGGCGGGATTCGAACCCGCGATACGCTATTAACGTATACACACTTTCCAGGCGTGCTCCTTAAACCACTCGGACACCTCTCCGCACGGGTACTTCCTTCTTTCCGGTATCCGTCCCGGCAAAGAAGCGGAAGGATAACGGCATGCGCAGCCCCGCACAAGCGGTGAGCCCGCCAGGCGCCCTGTTTCGTGGCCCTTAGCCGGCCGTAGGCCGCGCCGGTTCGGGCTCGGGGAGTGCCAGGCTTTCGCCCGGCCGCGCTATGCGGTATCCCCTGCCCTCCAGCGTCTCGCCATCGGCGACACTGCCGTAGTGATAAAGGGCCATGCGACCCCGCACCTCTCCGGGATACTCACGCTCCAGGTCGTCCACGCCGGTATGCGACGGGTTACCCACCACGCCGCAATCGTGGGCCACGACCTCGCCCGACACCGCGTGGATCGCGAGCGCCTCGGGCACGGGCCGGGTATCGCCGGTGAATACGAAGCTGCCACGCAGTGCCAGGCCGAAAGAGGTCCCCTGCACGTGGTGGCGCGTGGGAAAGATGTCGAACCAAAGCCCTTCGTGCCAGAAACCGCGGGTGCTAGGCACCAGGTGGAACGCTTCCCAGTAATTCACCCCGCCTTCGGCCAGGGCACCCGGGTAATCGGCCACCCTGCCCTGCAGCCATGGCAACAGGGCGGCGTGCAGGAACACCTTCGTGCGGCCACGCAACGCCTCGTCGAACCACAGGCGGAAAAACAGGCGCTCCATGCCGGCCACGTGGTCCATGTGCGTGTGGGTGATGTAAAGCGCAGACGGCGGCGCTCCGTACATCGCCACGTAACGGTCGAGGGTATCCGGGCCGCAATCGACGAGAAGCAAGGGGGCTCCGTCGCGCTCGAGCACGACAGCCGACGAGCCCAGTTCCACCGCATGCGCGGCGCCTGTTCCAAGGAAGCGAAGATCGTAACTCACGCGCCGAAGCCTTTTTCGTAAGCCTGGACCAGGGCCGGCCAGAGCACCTCATCGAACATATCACCGCCCTCGCGCGCGCCGACCTTCACGAGCGACCGCTTTAACCGCGCCAGGTTCGAACGGCGCCAGCCGGACGCCGGCGGACGCAAACGCCCGCGATCGAAATCGATAACGTACAGGCCATCGCCGTTGACCAGGATGTTGTGCGCATTCAGATCCGCGTGCCAGGCCCCCTCCCGGTGGAACCGGGCCACCAGTTCACCCACCCGGCTTGCCAGCACTTCATTGAAGGCGCCGTCGGCCACGCGCTCGGCGAGCGTGCGCGCATCTGGGATACGCAGCGTGATCAGATCAGCCCGGTAACCCAGGCCTTGGCGTACATGGCGGGCGGCAAGCGGTGGCGGCACGGGGAGCCCACGCCGTGCCAGCTCGGCCAGCATGCGGAATTCGCGGCTGCTGCGGGTACGGGCGTTACCGGTGAAAAGGTAGCTATCACCCAGCAGCGCTGCCACCATGCCGCCACGGCGGTAGTGGCGCAGCACGGCCTCGCCCGCTGGCGTATCGATGATGGCGACGCCGCCCCGGCCACCCGGCTGGGCGCGCAACGCCCCGCGGCTCGCCCAGGCATCGGGCGAGAACCAGTCGGCATCGACTTGAGCTGTGCGGGCCGCGTCGAACAGAATCGTTCCGCCCGCGGCCTCCGTTACTCGTTGGTCTGTCATCTGAAGGGCCGCCTGCCTGGCGGCCACCTATCCGGTAACCCGATCGTGTCCAGTCTAGCAAGCCACCCCCTCCCGCCGGGAGATTCCAGCCTCTGCCTCCTGCGAACCTCCGCCATCGGTGACGTGACGCACGTCGTGCCGATCATCCGTACGTTGCAGGCGGCGGTCCCGCAAACGCGCCTGACGTGGATTGTCGGCAAGCTGGAGCAGAAGCTGGTTGGCGACCTTCCGGGCGTCGAGTTCGTTACGTTTGACAAGGGCAAGGGCCGGGAAGGCATGCGCGCCGTGCGCGAGACCCTGGCAGGCAGGCGTTTCGATGCGTTGCTGCACATGCAGGTGGCCCTGCGCTCCAACCTGTTGAGCCTTGCGGTCAAGGCCGATCGGCGCATCGGCTACGACCATGCCCGCTCGAAAGACCTGCATGGCCTGTTCGTGAACGAGCGCATCCCGGCCCGCACGGGCGAGCACGTGCTCGATGCCATGGCCAGCTTTATCGAACCACTGGGACTGAAGCAGACCGAGGTGCGTTGGGACATACCCGTGGCCGACGAGGCCCATGCATGGGCTGCCGAACAGTTACCCGGCGAGACGCCCACCCTGCTGGTAAGCCCCATGTCGAGCCACACGGTACGCAACTGGCGGGTGGACCGCTATGCGGCCGTCATCGATCACGCGATGGCACGCGGCATGCGCGTGGCACTGGTGGGCGGCCCGTCGCCCGCGGAGCGCACGCTGGCCGACCAGATCCTCGGCGCGGTGAAGACCCCGCCCATGGACTTGACCGGCAAGGACACCCTGAAGCGATTCATGGCGTTGCTGGCCCGTACCAGCATGATCCTCACACCGGATTCCGGCCCGATGCACATGGCCAATGCCGCCGGGACCAAGGTGCTGGGCCTGCATGCCGCCAGCAACCCGCACCGTTCGGGGCCCTACTCCGACCGCCGCTGGTGCGTCGATAAATACGACGCCGCCTCGCGCAAGTTCTTCGGTAAGCCGGCGTCGGAAATCCCGTGGGGCACCAAGATCGAAAAGGAAGGTGTGATGGATCTGGTGGAAGTGCCCGAGATGATCGACCGCTTCGAGGCCTGCGCCGCCTTCCTCAGCCTTCCCCTTCGGTGATCAGAACGTCGGCTTGGCGCCGTAATCCTGGTAGGACTTTTCTTCCACCAGCGTAGAGCCGAGCTTCAGGTTGATCTCACGCTTCACGGCGGCGCGCTCGTCGTTCTCGAAATAGACCGAACGGGCGAGCTGGATGAAATCGTTGTCGAATTCCTGCGCCTTTTCCTTGATGCGGATATCGTCCTCGATCTTCCACAGGCGCTGGTTCACGGCAAGCAGGCGCGCGGTTTCGTCCTTGATATCGGTCTGCGACGCGGCGTGATTGGCCCAGGTGGTTTCAAGCAGCTCTAGCTCGTTGCGCACGTTGGCGAGCTTCGCTTCATCCTTGATCTCCTGCAGCTTGATCTGCAGGATCGTGATCTTGTCGATCAGCTCGCCGTAGGATACCGGGGTCTCGATCAGGCTCATGGAAGGTCTCCGTCAGGTCAGGCGCGGGAGGTTAGCAGCTTTGGGCCGGGGCCGGCTTAGCGGCGGCCAACGCCCGGCCGCCGCGCTATAGCGTGATGACCCCGAACGTATCGAGCAGCAGCACGATATTCAGCGCCAGCACCACGAGCGCCGCGATGACCGCCGCCACGGTCACCGCCGGGGCGATACGGAAGGGCCCCATCACCTTCTGCCGCGCGGCGAACCAGACCAGGGCCACCATCGGGAACGGCAGTGCGATGCTGAGCGCGACCTGGCTGAGCACAAGCGCCCTCGTGGCATCGACACCGGCGGCCACCACGGCAAAGCTGGGCACCATGGTCACGAGGCGGCGCAGCCACAGCGGGATACGAAAATCCACGAAGCCCTGCATGATCATCTGCCCCGCCATGGTGCCGACCACGGAGCTGGAAAAGCCCGAGGCAACCAGCGAGACCAGGAAGATTGTCGCCGCGGCGCCACCCAGCAGGGGCACCAGGGTCTGGTAGGCGGTTTCGATCCGTGCAACGTCGGAGTGGCCCCCATGGAACGCGCTGGCCGCCATGATGACCATCGCCAGGTTGATCAGGCCCGCGACCGCGAGTGCGAGCACGACCTCCGCGTTCGACAGGCGGATGATCCGCTGGCGCTCGATATCATTGGTGGGTTTGGCACGCCGCTCGGTCAGCCCGGAATGCAGGAACAGTGCATGCGGCATCACCGTCGCACCGATGATCCCAACTGCCAGCGCCACAGCCATGCCATCGGGCAGATTGGGCTTGAACACGTGCATGCCCACGGCCGCCCAATCCACGGGGGCGATGAACACCTCCACCAGGTAACACAGCCCAACGACCCCGACGAGCGCCCCGATGGTCAGTTCGAGCCGGCGGGCGCCACGCCCCTCGAGCAACAGCAACGCGTAGGTCACGACCCCGGTAACCACCATGCCGGCCAACAGGGGCATGTGGAACAGCAGTGCAAGGCCGATGGCCCCACCGAGGAATTCCGCCAGGTCGGTGGCCATGGCCGCCAACTCGCTGACCACCCACATGACCCAAACCACGGGTCGCGGCAAGTGCATCCGGCAAAGCTGGGCAAGGTTGTAGCCGGTGACGATGCCAATGCGCGCCGAGAGGCTCTGGAACAGCATGGCAACCAGGTTGGCCAGCAGCACCACCCACAGCAACGCATAGCCGTAACGCGCACCCGCCTGGATGTTGGTCGCGAAGTTTCCCGGGTCGATATACGCCACCGACACGACGATGGCCGGGCCCGCGAATGGCGCCAGCGCGGCCAGCCCACGGCGACGGCCGTGCAGCACCTCCTGCATCACCTGGGCATCGCGTGCCTGCCTGACTTCGTCTCTCACCCTGCCGCCTGCGTGCGCGCACATCGCGTTCACATTCATTAGAGGCCGCACGGCGTGCATGGCGTGTGGAAAGCCAGCTGAATGGCCGCGGCAGGCTTCGCGGCGCATCGACGCAATCCGGCCTATATGTCGCGAGTGCCAGGAGCCGCCATGACCACCATCACCCGCCATATTCCCCGAGTTTCAGGATTTTCCGCTGCCCATCAGGATGACATTGGCCTTTGCGTGCTGGCCGAGCTGGACACGGCCCCCGGCGAACGCTGGCTATCGCTATTCGCGACGCGCTGCGAGGAAGCGTTTTCCCGGCACACCTCGCCGGATATCCGCTGGGTCGAGGGCCGCATCTGGTTTCGCGTGCCCTCGGAGGAGCTGGTGCCGGAATTCGCAAGGCTGATCGTCGATGCCGTCAATACGGCGGGGCGCGATGAAGCCGACGAACAGGCCCGCGAGGTCGAACGGGCGCGCCTCCTCGCGCAGAAAGCCCATGACCTCGATGCCTTGCTGAATGGCGTGAACGCCGCCCTTCCCGAGTGGATGGCAGGCCAGCACACGGCCTGAGTCAGGGTGACGGCCCCCTGGCGCTGAACAGTGCGACGCAACCGATTGTATCCACCCGAACGTCGTTGAATCGGCTGGCCAGGGCCAGGCGCAGGTCGTCAAGCGAATCGCGCGCGTTACCAAAGATGCCCTTCTTGTTGTAGAAGCCCATGAGCTTCACGGCTGCTGCCGAACGAGGTACCCCCTGGGCCAGGATGGTGGCGCCGAAGAGGGTCCCGCCGGGTGCAAGCAAGGGAATCAAGTGATCGAACACCGCGGACTTGTGGCGGATGTCACCCGCCAGGCAATGCAGCAGGTAAGTCACGCCTATCGACCCATACGTTTCGCCGTGGCCATCGATCGGCCTGAGCACATCCGCTACGTGCGTCGTGGGCGCGTAACGCCCTACGCGGCGCGCCGCCGCTTCCAGCGAGTTCGGGTTGAGATCCATCAGGGCGAGCCGCGGTGAGGCCGGGAAGCGGCAGTGATCCATGTACCAGCCCGTCCCTACGCCGACATCGAGGTGGGACGCGGTGACATGTTGGTTATAGAGATCGAGGATCCGGCGCGTGGGGCACCGCCAGACCAGGGGGTTCGACAGGCGGAGCACCAGCGTGTCATAGATCGCGAGCGTGGCGGGAGAATAAACAGACTGGCTGTCGTAGGTCTTGGATGTCGTGGCTGACATGGGCGGTGGGGGGCTTGATGGCGTGGGGATCGCGAAGCGTCGCATGCCCACTCGTTTCCACTCCACCCCGATTGCCGAAATTGTGCTTTGCGTCCCTTTCCGGGGTGGAAATGACGGGCACCCTCAAGAGCCACCGACCTCAGCCGATGCCTTCTGTATCGCCAAGGAACCCACCCCGATGCCGGTCCAGAACGCCCGTCACCAGAATCTTCGCAAGATCCTTGCCCAGCTCGAACGCGAAGGCATCGAAGGCTATGCCGACCAGGCCGAGCACCTGGGCAACGTCACACCGGGAAAACTGGCCGCCATGGACCAGGGCGCGCCCATCGACGTGCTGTTCTCCGAGCACGTGGAATGGGTGCTGCACAGGCGGCGCGGGTGGATGGATGAGCTGCATGAGGATGATCCGCTGGAGGCCTAAGCACTCCACGCGATGTTTACCCCGACCGGGCTAGTTTGCCGGGATGATCAGTCCACTCGATATCTTCCTGCGTCTCGCGGGCGCGGCCCTGCTCAGCGGCTTTATTGGCATCAACCGCGGTCGACTTGAATGGACGGCTGGCCTGCGCACGCACATGCTCGTGGGTGTTGGCGCGGCGTTAGCCATCATCGTTTCCGCCTTTGGCTTTGGCGATGTGCTCAATAACGATCACGTCGTATTGGATCCTTCGCGAATCGCCGCACAAGTCATCAGCGGCATCGGGTTCCTCGGCGCCGGTACCATTCTGTTTGTCGAGCGCGACCAGATTGTTCGGGGGCTCACGACGGCGGCAAGCTTATGGGCTGTTGCATCGGTCGGCCTCGCGGCGGGCGCGGGGCTGTTCTGGGGTGCCACGATCGCCACCGGCTTGATCTGGATCATCCTGGCCATGCTGAAGCCGCTCGAGCGCAAGCTGACGGGACGCGCCTCGCGCCGACCTCGTGTCGTGGTCACGCTCAGCGGTGTGAACGCACTTGCTGCGTGCGAGACGGTTCTCGCCGAACAGCATCTGCCGTTCACCAAGACCGTATTGCGGCGCCAGCCCGATGGCGATGACCGGGTCACCATCTTGTTCGCGAAACCGGTGCGCCGCGAGCAGCTGGCAACACTCGCCGATGCCATGCGCGGCGTGGAAGGTATCAAGGCAGTAAGCTACGAGGGGTAACCGCACAACGGAACGGCTGCTGCGGTCGATGCGCGACGTTAGCTGCGAAAATACCGACAGCCTCGTCGCTACCGCGCACGTCGCGCCTGCCCAAAGGATTCGGCCGTGGTGAACGCCTACAAGAACTGTTGGGCGGCACCTTCATTGCCTCATCTAGCAGCCGTGCCTTCCTCAATTATCATGGATGAAGACGAATGCCAGACAGTCAGCCATTGGCGAAAGCTCAACCCAGGAAGGAAGCGGATGAATTTTGCGCAGCAAGGCATATGGGAGGCGCAGCGGTGTGCGACCGGGCGCGTGCCTGCGGCCCGTGTCGGGCCACGCGTTAAGGGAAGCATGGCAGCCCGTGTCGCCAAGCTTGAAGCAGACATCGATCATATCAAGACCGACGTCGCGGATACGCGTGCCGATGTACGGCATATAGCCAGCAAGGTGGGCGAACTCGCCACCAAAGTTGACGTGATCGAAGAACGCACCATGCATGTCGCAACGAAGACCTGGGTGCTCAGCGGCGTGATCGTCGTTCTCATCACTATCCTCAGCGCATGCGGCTGGGCCGTTCAGCAGTACCTCGGGCCGATACTGGCAAAACTGCCAGCCTGATGTTGCGCGCGCAGCAGGCAAGGATTTGAAGCGCTTTGAACGGAAGCCTGAAAAACAAAGCCCCGCATCGCTGCGGGGCTTTGTAGATCACTGTATTTGGCGGAGAGGGTGGGATTCGAACCCACGGTACGCTTGCACGTACGCCTGATTTCGAGTCAGGTACATTCGACCACTCTGCCACCTCTCCGGAAGGGTCGACGACAGGCTGTGCGGCCTGCCGAGTCGGCAATGATAATGGGTCCTTGGCGCCGTGACAACAGGCTTTTGATGGGGCATGCTCGCCGGGCATATCAGGCGGTTTCCCGCCCTCCCCCAGCAGCCCAAGAGCCCACATGATCGAATTCGGACACGGCACGCACACGGGGCTTCGCCGTCTGCGCAATGAGGATACCTACTACGCCGATGCCGGCCTGGGCCTCTTCCTGGTCGTGGATGGCATGGGCGGCCACAAGCATGGCGAGGTCGCCTCGGCCATGGCCCGCGATGGCGTGGTGGCTCAGGTCACGGCCGGCCAGTCGCTGGTCGATGCGATCCAGCGGGTGAACGAGGCGCTGCTTGCTCGCTCGGGCGGGCTGAAGGAATCACGGCCGATGGGGACCACCATCGCTGCGATCCGCGTGTCTGGGCGCTCCTACGAAGCCGCATGGGTGGGTGATAGCCGGATCTACCGGTTCGCTGACGCCAGCCTCGAACGGCTTTCGCATGACCACTCCATTGTCGAAGCGCTGGTCGAAGCCGGCGAACTCACCGAGATGCAGGCCCGAAATCATCCGCAGCGGAGCGTGCTGACCCAGGCGCTCGGCATTACCGCGCCTGATCAATTGCATATCGGTCTCGCCCGGGGAGAGCTGGCACCCGGTGCCCGGCTACTGCTTTGTACGGATGGGCTCACCGACGAGGTGACCGACGAGAAGATTGCCGGGATCGTAGCCCGTACCGATCTCGCAGCGCAGGAGTGCGTGGATCACCTGGTGTTGGCGGCGCTGGGTGGGACGGGGCGGGATAATGTGACCGCTATCCTGGTGCGTGCGGCGGGTTGAATCGCGCGCAAGCGCGCTCCTACACAAGCGCGCCTTCCTGGCGACGTTGGTCATCGAAGGATGTTTTAGGCGCGCGCGATCCGCGGTAAGCAACACCCGACAGGTTTAATGGATCGTCGTGGTTTCCGCCTCAAGCTTCCGCCAGATGCTCTGCCCGCCTGCCGATTTATCCAATGCATCCAGGCGCTTCGCGTGCTGCGATAGCTCATCATCCGTCGCACGCAACACGACCGGCCGGCGGTTGATCACGATATCGCCGAGCACGTTGGCAGCGGAGTTATCGGCACCGGCATCGAACACGAAATCGAGGCCGACCTGGCCGGATGTCATGGCGATATAGACATCCGCCAGCAGCTGCGCATCGAGCAGGCCGCCATGGAGATCACGATGGGTGTTATCGACACCCAGGCGCTTGCAGAGTGCATCGAGGCTGTTGCGCTGCCCCGGATACATCGTGCGCGCCATTACCAGCGTATCGAGCACCGTCGCGTAGTCGGTGACCTTGCCGTATTCCGGGCCCAGCCGCGCGAGCTCGGCATTGATGAAGCCCACGTCGAACGCCGCGTTATGGATGATGAGTTCGGCGCCCTTTATGTACGCCAGGAACTCGTCGACCTTCTCGCGAAAGAACGGCTTATCGAGCAGGAACTCGTCCTGGATACCCGTGACTTCGCGCGCGCCTTCATCGATGGCGCGCTCGGGGTTGAGGTAGGTATGGAAGTGGTTGCCACTGGGGCGGCGGCCAACCAGTTCCACCGCACCGATTTCAATCAGGCGGTGGCCCAGGTGGGCCTCAAGGCCGGTGGTTTCGGTATCGAGGACGATCTGCCTCATGCCACCTTCCCCTTTTCCTTGTAGATGATGGCCTGGTCACGCGCAGCCACATCGACGCGCTCGTTTTCTTCATGGCCGGCATGCCCCTTCACCCATTCCCAGGTGACGGTATGCGGCTGGGTCGCCGCATCCAGCCGCACCCACAGGTCCTGGTTCTTCACCGGTTTCTTGTCGGCGGTCATCCAGCCGTTGCGGCGCCACTTGGGCACCCACTCCTGCAGGCCTTGCATGACGTACTTTGAATCGGTCATGAGGTGCACCTTGCACGGGCGCGTGAGCGCCTCGAGCGCGGAGATGGCACCCATAAGCTCCATGCGGTTGTTCGTCGTGTCGGGCTCGCCGCCGGAGAGCATTTTCTCAATGCCCTTGGCACGCAGCAGTGCGGCCCAGCCACCCGGGCCAGGGTTGCCCAGGCAGGCGCCGTCGGTAAAGGCTTCAACAAGATCGGTCATGGAACTCTTCAACTGATGTGATCACGGGCGTGGCGACGTGCGCCGGAGGCGAACGTGCCGGGCACCGGGGCGGGCACCACGGCCGCGCGGGGCCGCAAGGGTACAGCGGCGGGACGCTTTTTGCGCGCCACCAGCAGGTAGCCACCGCCGATAAGCGATTCGCCCATGGACGCACCACCAGCACGCGGCCAGGCGCTGCCCAGGCGGCGCGGCATGGAAAGCTCGAAGTCGTCGCGGACCAGACGCTGGCTCCACCACCACGGCCAGGTGAGCCGTGGCCGTACGCTACCGCTCTGCCGGGCCACCCAGGGCGACCAGAGGCCAAGCGGATGGATGCCGGTGATGGCGATCATGCCGCCCGGCTCGAGTACACGTATGGCCTCATCCAGGAGGTTGTCCTGGCGCACCGTGGTTTCGAGTGCGTGGCGGAGCAACACCACGCCGAAGGCTTCGTCGGTGAACGGCAGGGGCTCCAGGCCACTCGCTACGATATCGCCGCCCAGATGGGGCCCGCTGACCCGCACCGTGGCCCAGTGGCCCAACAGCGGGATTGCAGGTGGCTCTGCGCCGATTGCCGCGGTCAGGTGCAGCCCGTGGTCACCGGTGCAGCGATTGAGCAACGGTGCCAGCACGCGGTTCTCGTCCGCAAGCAGCTTGCGGAGATGAGGCGTCGCATAGATGTCGGAGACTGGGCCGGCCATGTGTGATCAGTGTAGTGAGGTTGAACGACCGCCGCACGAGTTAACAACCGGCTAACGAGTGGGAAATACCCGGCTGATATAGTCCGGCCGCCCCCACCCGACCAGCCTGGCCGGACGGCGGCCAACCCCTGGGTGTTCGCGCCCTATCGACGTCACGGAGTCCGCCCGATGCATTGGGTTCCCGTCGCGGCTTTGAGCGACAACTACATCTGGCTGGTCGCCGATGACGAGGGCAACGCTTTCGTCGTGGATCCCGGTGAAGCCGCCCCTGTCGAAGCCGCGCTGAAAGCGCGCGGCTGGGTGCTGCGTGCCATCCTGCTTACGCACCATCACAACGACCATATCGGCGGCGTGTTCGATCTTGTTCGCGATCACGACGTCGAGGTGATCGCACCGCTCGATACGCGCATTCCCTATAAGACGCAGATCGTGGGCGAAGGCGACACCGTCGTGCTCGATTCACCCCGCGCCACGTTTCAGGTACTGGAAGTGCCGGGGCACACGACGTCGCACATCGCCTATGCAGGCGAGAGCTTCCTGTTCTGCGGCGACACCCTTTTCAGCGTCGGCTGCGGGCGCCTGTTTGAAGGCACGCCGGAGCAGATGCTCGCATCGCTCGACAAGTTTGCCCACTTGCCGCCGGAAACCCTGGTTTTCTGCGCGCATGAGTACACCGCGTCCAATATCCGTTTCGCGCTCAGCGTGGATCCGGATAACGGACCCCTGCGCCGCCGTCGTGACGAGGTGGCGCGCCTGCGCGAGGAAGGGCACCCCAGCGTGCCCAGCCGCCTCGCTGAAGAGCTCGCCACCAACCCCTTCCTGCGCGTGGACAGCGAGGCTATTGCCCGCTGGGCCGAGGCCCATGGCAAGGAACACGCCACGCGGGCGGAACGCTTCGCCGCGCTCCGCCAGGCCAAGGACACCTTTACCGCATGAACGTATTGGTACGCCGGCTTCTGCCGACCCTCATTCCGCTGGCACTCACCGCCTGCGCAGGCACCACGCCACGCATGGTCGCACCGGTGACGCCACCGCCGGCGCCAACGTCCGTGGACACGGTGCAGGATGTGAACATGTCGCCGAAGCTGGTGCGCCCTGCCCCGCCAGCGGATTTCTGGGGGGAGATGCGTGACAGCTTTGCCATGCCTGGCTGCGAAGCCGATCCGCAGGTCATGGCGTGGGCGCGCACGTATACGAAGATGCCCAACCGGTTCGAGCAGCAGGTGAACGAAGTTCTGCCGCTTATCGTGTACGCGCACAAATCGGCCATGAAACATAGCGTGGCTGGCGAGTTCGCCCTGCTTCCATGGGTCGAGAGCCAGTACCGTCATGTACCTGGCGCAAAGAACCGCCCCGCCGGCATGTGGCAGATCATGCCGCAAACGGCGCACACGCTCGGCCTGCGCGTCGACAAAAACTACGACGAGCGCCTGGACATCACCAAGTCCACCGAATCCGTGATGTCGATGATGCGTCGCTACTACGACGACCTGGGCGACTGGCGTCTGGTGGATGTGGCATACAACGCGGGTGAGTTCGGCCTCAAGAAAACCCTCGACAAGCATGGCGGCCCGTCCGATGACGACGGCCTGCCGGATGTGCCGATGAAGGCGAACACGAAGGAACATCTCGTGAAGCTGATGGCCATCGCATGCATCGTGCGCGACCCCGGCCGGTTCAACGTGCAGCTGCCCAGGCAGGACCGCGATGACGCGCTGCAGGTAGTAAAGGTCGATAGCCCGCAATCGCTCGCCCAGGCGGCGAAGCAGTCTGGCCTGTCGATGAATGACCTGCGTGACTTCAACCCGGCATTCCGCACGACCAAGGGCACGGTGACATCGACCCTGCTGCTACCGAAAACCGCTGCTGACCAATACAACCTTGGCCCTGTGGATCCGGTGGCCGACGTGCCGTCAGCCAATGATGACGATGGCGATGCGACGCCAGCGAAAACGACTGGCAAGGGCGCCAAGTCATCAAGGACGGCGAAGGGCTCGAAGACGAGCAAGGCCGTGGCGAAAGCGGCACCCGCGGCTGCGAAGAAGGACGACGCCAAACTCATCGTCTACAAGGTCAACAACGGCGAATCGCTGTGGACCATCGCACGCCGCCACCAGGTGAGCGTCGAGCAACTCATGAAGTGGAATGACCTGGATACGGCGGCGGTAAAGCCCGGCCAGGTGTTGAAGCTCACCGCTTCCCGCTAATCAAAGATCTTATGCAGGAGCGCGCTTGGCGCGATGGGTGTTTGCAATGAGCCCCATCGCGCACAAGCGCGCCCCTACGGTCAAGCGTTACAGCTGGACGACGTTCCACTGGACATCGGCGCTGACATCAGCGTCGTAATTCACGCCATCCACTTCAAAGCCGAACAGCTTGATGAACTCGTGCTTGTAGCCGGCGTAGTCGGTCACATCCCACAGGTTCGCCGTATCCACCTTCGGCCAGAGCGCCTTGCATTCGGCCTGTACGTCGTCGCGAAGCTCCCAATCGTCCAGGCGCACGCGGCCTTCCGGGTCGGTCTCCGCCGGTTTGCCGTCGGTGCGGTAAAGACGATCGTGGAACAGGCGGTTGATCTGCTCGATGCAACCTTCGTGAAGGCCCTTGGCCTTCATGATCTTGAAGACCATCGAGACATAGAGCGGAATCACCGGAATGGCTGAGCTCGCCTGGGTCACCACGGATTTCAGCACGCCCACGTAGGAACGGAGGTGGCGAGCCGCATGACGCGCGCCGAGTTCGTGCGCGGTGCGCTCGAGGTGCTCCTTCGCCAGGCCCAGGGTACCGCGGCGGTACATCGGCCACGTGGTCTCCGTGCCGATATAGCTATAGGCCACGGTCGTGGCGTTATCCGCAAGCACGCCGGCTTCCGCCAGCGCATCGATCCATAGCGCCCAATCCTCGCCACCCATGACGGTAACGGTGTCTTTCTTTTCCTGCTCGGTCGCTGGCTCGACCGTGGCCTCGACGACCTCATTTTTGTTGGTATCGACCGACGACGCCTTGAAGACCTCGCCCACCGTCTTCAGCGCCGAGCGCACGACGGTACCCGGCTCGCCCATCGCGGTGCCTTCCGGCAGCTTGCGCACCGGCGAGGCAAGCGAATAGACGACCAGGTCGACCTTGCCACCCATCTCGTTCCTGATGATCTCGATGGCTTTTGCACGCGTCTCGTTGGCGAAGGCATCGCCATTGATGGACTTCGCGAACAGCCCCGCCTCACCGGCAAGCCTGTCGAATGCGGCGGCGTTATACCAGCCGGCGGTGCCTGTCTTGGTCTCGCTCGACGGCTTCTCGAAGAACACACCCAGGGTGGCGGCGCCCTGGCCAAAGGCCGCGGTGATCCGCGAGGCCAGGCCGTAGCCGGTGGATGAGCCGATCACCAGCACGCTCTTCGGGCCATCGGCGAACGTGCCACTGGCCCTGGTGATGGCGATCTGCTCTTCGACGTTCTTCGCACAGCCGACCGGGTGGGCGGTGGTGCAGATGAAGCCACGAACCTTGGGTTGAATAATCACGGGTTGTCCCTTTGACGCGATAAGACCGCCATTCTAATTCGGGATGCGGTCCATGCGCTCCCGCATGTTGCGAGGCAAAAAAAGACCCCGCAAGGGCGGGGTCTTTTCCAGGGCGCAGCGGCGGCTCCCGTTACATGCGATCGCTGGCGACCGTAATCTTGGCCCGTGCGCGCAGGGACTCGATGTACTCCATGGTAACGGCGCGTGCCATGGCATCCATCATCTGCCCGCGGAGGGCATCGCGGGTGGCCTTCTCGACCTTCGACGGGTCGCCATCGGTGACCTTGTCCACGGTAACCACGGCGTAGCTGCCATTGTCGACGCGTACTGCCGACCAGACGGCCTTACCGTCGGCGGGACGTGCCAGCGAGAACACCTCGCGCAAGATGCCCGGAGGAACATCCTTCACGTCGCCGAGCTTGTTGCGGGTGAGGCCCGCAGCGGACTGGACCGGCGTCTTGGCGAGCGTAGCGACATCCCCACCCTTGGCGACCTGCGCCACCAGTTCATCGGCCTGCTTCTTCGCCAGGGCATCGACGCGCTCGTCGAGGATCCGCTGGCGGATCACGTCCTTCACAGTGGCGAGATCCTTGGGCGCCGCAGCGTTGTGCTTGGCGAGGTGCATGACGATGGCATCGCCCTTGCCGACCTGCACCAGCGACGAGTTGTTGCCCTGGTTGAGCACGTCATCGGCGAATGCTGCCTGGATGAACTTCGGATCCTGCGGGATACCTTCGCCACCGTTGTGGCCGAAGAGCGGGCTCGTCTTGATGTCGAGGCCCAGTTCCTTCGCTGCTGGCTCAAGCGAACCCGGGTTGCGCTCGGCAAGGTCAGCCAGCTGGCCAGCCTTTTCGTTGTACAGCCGCTCACCCTCGGCCTTCGCCCAATCGCTGGCCAGCTGGCCACGCACCTCGGCGAAGGGCTTGGCATCACCCTCACGGGCATCACGCAGCCAGATGATGTGGTAGCCCTCGTCCGGGGAAAGGACCGGCTCCTTGCTGACTTCGCCCTTTTTCATGGCGAACAGCGCGGCGTCGAACGCCGGGTTGGTCACGCCCTTTTCCAGCCAGCCGAGATCGCCGCCACCGCGCTTGGAGCCCAGGTCATCCGAGTTCTCGGCGGCAAGCTTCGCAAAGTTCTCCGGCGTCGCTTCGGCGGCAAGCTTCTTTGCTTTCTCGAGCGCGGCCTTTTGCTGGTCAGGCGTGGCGTTCTTCGGCACGTTCACCAGGATGTGCGAGGCCATCCGCTGCTCGGGCTGCGCATAGCGCTGCTTGAACTTGTCGTAGTACTCGTGCAGCTGCTCGTCGGTGGGCTCGCCCACTTTCAGATCGGCCTGCTTTACTTCCAGGTATTGCACCGACACCTGCTCCGGCGTCGTGAAATCAGCGGGGTGTGCCTTGTAGTAGGTCTCGATGTCGCTATCGGCCACGTTGGCATCGGCAAGCGACGGGCGAGGCAGCACAACGAAACGCAAGTCACGCTGCTGTTCGTGCAAACGGAAAAAGTTATCGACGTCGGCATCGCTCACCAGCGTCGTGGCTGAAATGGCTTCCGGCACCATCTGCGTGGCAAGACCCGAGCGGATCTTGGCTTCGTACATGGCCGGGGTCATGCCCTGCGACGCAAGCACCGCACGGTACGCGCTGCCATCGAAGCGGCCATCGACCTGGAAGCCAGGATCGGCACCAATGGTGTCGCGCACGGCTTCGTTGGAGACGGTAAGGCCCAGGTCGGTGTTCGCCTTCTGCAGAAGGACCTGGTTGATCATGCCTTCCAGGATCTGCTGCTTGAGCTCGGGCTTCTCGAGATCGGCCACCGTGTAGGGCGCATTGGGCGTGGCTGCGATCTGCTGCCGCAGTTCCGTCAGACGGGCCTGCCAATCCTGCTGCGAAATCTCGTGGTCATCGACCTTGGCCACGAACGTATCGGTATGCGAGACGAAGTACGACTCGATGCCGAAGAAGGCGACCGCAAAAACGCAGATGCCCAGGACAATGGCAGCGGGCCAACCGTGGATCTTGTTACGCAGGGCTTGCAGCATGATGCAACTCGCACAGGTGGCACCGGCAAACCATTGCCGGCGGTAGATAAAGCAAAGGCGCCACGCGGGCGCCTTCACAGGACGAATGGCGGAGTGGACGGGACTCGAACCCGCGACCTCCGGCGTGACAGGCCAGCATTCTAACCGACTGAACTACCACTCCACTTCCGTTTGGTGGGTGCTGAGGGGATCGAACCCCCGACCAGCGCCGTGTAAAGGCGACGCTCTACCGCTGAGCTAAGCACCCGCTAACGGTAAGACCAATTAGTTTACGTGATCCTTGAGCGCCTTGCCAGCGGTGAAGGCCGGAACCTTCGACGCCGGGATCTTGATCTCTTCGTTGGTGCGCGGATTGCGGCCGGTACGCGCAGCGCGGCTACGCAGCTTGAACGTGCCGAAGCCGACCAGGGCAACGTCTTCGCCCTTCTTCAGCGTGTCCTTCACCGCCTCGATAAGACCCTCGAGCGCCTTGCCCGCGTCAGCCTTCGACAGCTCGGCCTTCTCAGCGATGGCGGCGATGAGATCGGTTTTGTTCATTACGTGACTCCCTAAAGGTAATTCGGAACGCCGGACGGCGATCCCGGACGAAAATACGTCAGGTCAACGGACCTGCCATAGGCATGATCGGCGACCCCGCGATGCATGGCGCCCTTGCGGCGCGGGCGATGGCGGTGTGGCCTTTATACCAGCGCCCTCCCCCCGCCGCAACACGAGCAATACCAACGTTTTCAGCGCATATGCATCATTCGCGGAGGCTTGCGCCGGGACCAGAAAACGATTATCGCGGGCGATTAATGACAGGACAACGAAAATAAAAAGGGCGCACTTACGTGCACCCTTTTTTCCACAACGACGGAAGGTTACGTCAAATCAATGCGTGAGTGACGGGGAGTTTTTCCCCTTACCACCCTTACCTGATTTGCGCGTTACCTCAACCACCTTGCCTTCCTCGGCCGCCTTGACGGCGCCCAGGGGGCGCTCGAGCGCGAGGTCGAGCACTTCATCAATCCACTTCACCGGATGGATCTGCAGCGAACTGGTGATGTTCTCCGGCAGGTCGACGAGATCCTTGCGGTTCTCCTCCGGGATGATCACGGTCGTGATACCACCGCGATGCGCCGCCAGCAGCTTTTCCTTCAGGCCACCGATCGGCAGCACACGGCCGCGCAGGGTGATCTCACCCGTCATCGCGACCTCGGAGCGCACAGGCACCTTGGTCAACGCAGAGACGAGCGCCGTGCACATCGCGATACCCGCACTGGGGCCATCCTTGGGTGTAGCACCCTCGGGCACGTGGATGTGGATATCGAGCTTCTCGTGGAAGTCCGGCTCGATGCCCAGGCCAGCGGCACGTGCGCGAACCACGCTGAGCGCCGCCTGGATCGATTCCTTCATGACATCGCCGAGCTGGCCGGTGTGCACAAGGCGACCCTTGCCGGGCACCACGGACGCCTCGATGCTGAGCAGATCGCCGCCCACCTGGGTCCAGGCGAGGCCGGTAACCAGGCCCACTTCGTTCTGCTGTTCGGCGCGGCCGAAGTCGAACCGACGCACGCCGAGGTAATGGTCGAGATTTCCCGCATCGACGCCCACGCGGCCCGGGGCCGATGCCACCGTCTTCGCCTTGGCTTTCGCGCCCTTCGCAGGTGCTTTGGCCACAGGAGCCTTCGCACTCTCCGGCACCGTACCCAGCGCCAGCTCCTTCACGACCTTGCGGCAGATCTTAGAGATTTCACGCTCGAGGTTACGCACGCCGGATTCACGCGTGTAGTAGCGAACGATATCGCGCACGGCCTCTTCGGCAATCGTCAGCTCCTCAGGCTTCAGGCCGTTCGCCTTCAGCTGCTTCGGCAACAGATACTTCTGCGCGATATTGAGCTTTTCGTCCTCGGTATAACCGGGGATGCGGATGACTTCCATGCGATCGAGCAGCGGCCCCGGGATATTCAGGGAGTTCGCCGTTGCGACCCACATCACCTCGGAAAGATCGAGATCGACTTCGAGGTAGTGATCATTGAACGCGTGGTTCTGTTCCGGATCGAGCACTTCGAGCAGCGCCGATGACGGATCGCCACGGAAATCCATCGACATCTTGTCGATTTCATCCAGGACGAACAAAGGATTCTTCGTACCGACCTTGTTGAGGTTCTGCACGATGCGGCCCGGCATCGAGCCGATGTACGTGCGGCGATGTCCGCGAATCTCGGCCTCGTCACGCACACCACCCAGGCTCATGCGAACGAACTTGCGGTTCGTTGCCTTCGCGATGGACTGGCCGAGCGATGTCTTGCCCACGCCGGGCGGGCCGACGAGGCAGAGGATCGGGCCTTTCATGGTGTTCACGCGCTGCTGCACCGCCAGGTACTCAAGGATGCGCTCCTTGACCTTCTCAAGCCCGAAGTGATCGGCGTCGAGGGTTTCCTGGGCGAGTGCCAGATCCTTGCGCACCTTGCTGCGCTTCTTCCACGGCACGCCAACGACCCAATCCAAGTAGTTGCGCACCACCGTGGCCTCGGCCGACATGGGGGACATCTGCTTGAGCTTGTTGAACTCCTGGCGCGCCTTCGTGAGCACCGCCTTCGGCATGCCCGCGTTGTCGATCTTCTTCTGGAGTTCTTCGATCTCGTTCGCACCCTCCTCACCTTCACCCAGCTCCTTCTGGATGGCCTTCATCTGCTCGTTGAGGTAGTACTCGCGCTGGCTCTTTTCCATCTGCGACTTGACGCGGCCGCGGATGCGCTTCTCGACCTGCTGCAGGTCCATCTCGCCATCGACAAGCCCGATGAGTAACTCAAGGCGCTGGCCGACGTCGGAGGTCTCAAGGACCTTCTGCTTATCCGCCATGCGCACCGAGAGATGCGCGGCAATGGAGTCCGCCAGGCGCGACGGGTCATCGATGCCCGACAGCGTCGCCAGGATTTCCGGCGGTAGCTTGCGGCTCTGCTTCACGAGTTGCTCGAATAGCGAAACGAGCGAGCGCGACACCACGTCGAGTTCGCGATCACTACCGCTGTAGATCGGCTCGATGACACGGGCACGGCCGCGCATCATGCCGCCTTCATCTTCGAACGAATCGATCTGCACGCGCGACTGGCCCTCGACCAGCACCTTCACGGTGCCATCGGGGAGCTTGAGCAACTGCAATACGCCCGCAAGCGTGCCGACCTGATGCAGGTCTTCCACGGCGGGATCGTCAATATCGGGGCTCTTCTGGGCGACGAGCAGGATCTGTCGTTCGCCTTCCATCGCCTGTTCCAGCGCGCGCATGGATTTGTCGCGCCCAACGAAGAGCGGGATGACCATGTGCGGGTAGACGACGACATCGCGCAGGGGGAGGACCGGCAACAGGTCCAGCGCGGCTCCGCTCGTGGTTTGGCTGCGATTCTTCGCCATGTGTGTGGGTTTTCCCTCAAAGAATGTGGGGTTCGCCCCGACACTGCGCCGGAGCCACCATGGTAGTCAAGTGGAGGTTCGCGAAGGGACCATCAAGGCCCACGCCTACATACAAAAACGGCCCCGGCGCACTAACGCGCCGGGGCCGCTCCGTTTACCTTGCGGCCTCGCTTCAGGCGGCGTCGCCACCCTCGCCGGCGATCCGCTGCTGCAGGTTGCCGCGATAGATCAGGTACGGCTCAGCCTGGCCATCGATGACAGCATCATCGACCACGACCTTGCTCACATGCTCAAGCGACGGAAGCTCGAACATGGTATCGAGCAGCACTTGCTCCAGGATGGTGCGAAGGCCACGCGCGCCCGTCTTGCGCTTGAGCGCACGCTTGGCGATGGCGGACAGCGCCTCCGGACGGAACTCGAGCTCGGCGCCTTCCATGTCGAACAGCTTGCGGAACTGCTTGGTGACCGCGTTTTTCGGCTCGGTGAGGATCTGTACCAGCGCGGCTTCGTCGAGCTCATCCAGCGTGGCGACCACCGGCAGGCGGCCGACAAACTCGGGGATGAGGCCAAAGCGAACCAGATCTGCCGGCTCCACTTCCGAAAGCATCTTGCCGACGTTTTCCGTCCGCTCTTTCGAGCGAACTTCCGCGCCAAAGCCAATGCCCGTGGTCTCGGAACGCTGCTGGATCACCTTCTCCAGGCCGGCAAACGCGCCGCCGCAGATGAAGAGGATGTTGCGCGTATCGACCTGCAGGAATTCCTGCTGCGGATGCTTGCGACCACCCTGCGGCGGCACCGAGGCGAGCGTGCCTTCGATGAGCTTCAGCAGGGCTTGCTGAACGCCTTCGCCGGACACATCGCGGGTGATCGACGGGTTTTCGCTCTTGCGCGAAATCTTGTCGATTTCATCGATGTAGACGATGCCGCTCTGAGCCTTTTCAACGTCGTAGTCGCACTTCTGCAGAAGCTTCTGAATGATGTTCTCGACATCTTCACCGACGTAACCGGCTTCGGTCAGCGTCGTGGCATCCGCGATGGTGAACGGCACGTTGAGCAGGCGCGCCAGCGTTTCCGCCAGCAGCGTCTTGCCCGAACCGGTCGGACCGATCAGGAGGATGTTCGACTTGCCGAGTTCGACGTCGTCGTTCTTCTGGCGCGATTCCATGCGCTTGTAATGGTTATAGACGGCAACGGACAGCGCCTTTTTGGCGCGCGTCTGGCCAACCACGTACTGGTCAAGCGCTTCCATGATTTCGCGCGGCTTCGGAAGCTGGGTACGGCCGGAGGCCGCCTTTTCTTCCAGTTCCTCGCGAATGATGTCGTTGCACAGCTCAACGCATTCGTCGCAGATGAACACGCTGGGGCCGGCGATCAGCTTGCGCACTTCATGCTGGCTCTTGCCGCAGAAGGAGCAGTACAGAATCTTGCCGTCGTTGGAACGGCCTTGCCGCTCGTCGCTCATGCTTTGGGCCCTACTGAGGATCTAGATGCGCTTTGAGAATAGCACAGCACCCCGCCCCGGGAACCCGGGGCGAAGTGCTGGATTTCACAAGCGAAAAAGCCAATCAAGCCGACTTGACGGTGTCAACGGTGCGCTTGTCGAGAACCGAGTCGATCAGGCCGTAAGCCTGGGCTTCCGCGCCGCTCATGAAGCGGTCGCGCTCGGTATCGCGGGCGATTTCCTCGACCGTCTTGCCGCTGTGGTTCGCCAGGATGGCGTTGAGACGCTCACGCATCGTGAGAATTTCACGGGCGTGGATCTCAATATCGGTAGCCTGGCCGGAAATGCCGCCAGCCCAGGGCTGGTGGATCATGATCCGGGAGTGCGGCAGCGAGTAACGCTTGCCGGCCGCACCTGCCGCCAGCAGCAGGGCGCCCATGGAAGCCGCCTGGCCGATGCACATGGTGCTGACATCCGGCTTCACGAACTGCATGGTGTCGTAGATCGCCATGCCGGCCGTGACCGAGCCACCCGGGCTGTTGATGTACAGGTTGATGTCCTTGTCCGGGTTTTCCGATTCAAGGAACAGGAGCTGCGCGACGATCACGTTGGCCATGTAGTCGTCGACCGGGCCAACCGCGAAGATCACGCGCTCCTTGAGGAGGCGCGAGTAAATGTCGTACGAACGCTCGCCGCGCGAGGTCTGTTCGACGACGATGGGCACCAGGTTGAGGTTCTGGATCGGAGCCATGGACATGCGGTCTCTCCTTCGTGTGGGGCCCGGTTGTTGCCAGTGAATCGGCGCCTTAGGCGCCGATCGGCCGCATTACCTCGTCGAAGCTCAGTTCCTGGTCGGTGGACTTGGCGTTATCCGCCACCCATTCCGCCACCTGGTCTTCCATCACGCGGTTCTGCAGTCCCTGCATCAGTTGGGGGTCACTGTTATACAGTTCAATGACCTTTTCCGGCTCTTCATAGGTGGAGGCAATCGCCGTGAGCATCTCGCCCATGCGCTTGCGGTCAAGGCGCAGCTCGTTCTTGCGGGCAATCTCACCCATGAGCAGGGCGGCGGTCACACGCTTCTTCGCGAACGGCAGGGCCTGGGCCACCATCTCCGGCGACGGCTGCTGGCCGCGCGGCAGGTTGCCGGCCGCCAGGCTCTGGGCCTCGGCATTGGCCATCAGGTCGGGCACATCCAGCTCCGGATAGGCGCCAGCCAGCTTTTCAGCCACTTCGGACTTCAGGCGGGCCATCAGCGTGGCCTTGAGTTCACGCTCAAGGTTGGCGCGCACTTCCTTGCGGAAGGTGTCGACATCGCCGTCGGCCACGCCGAACAGCTGGATGAACTCGGCATCCACGGCCGGAAGGTTCGGCTCCTGGACCTTGATGATCTTGAAGGTGACCTTGGCGGTCTTGCCGGCGAGCTCCGGGTTACGGAAATCTTCGGGGAAGGCCACGTCCTGAACCAGGTCATCGCCGGCGCTACGACCGGTCAGGGCTTCGTCGAGTGCCTTGAACAGCGTGCCCGAGCCGATCACGCTACCCGCGCGCTCCAGGCCTTCGGCCGGGAAGCGGTAATCGCCGGCTTCCGCGGAGTATTCGAACATGACGAAGTCGCCTTCCTTGGAAGCACGCGACACGTCATCGAAGCTGCGACGCTGGGTGCGCAGGGTCTCGATCATCTTGTCGATGTCGGTGTCCTTCACCTCGGCCTTGGGGCGGGCGATTTCCAGCGCGGCCACGTCGATAGCCGGGAACTCCGGCATGATCTCGAAGGTGGCGGTGTAAGCAATCTCGCCATCGACGGCGTTGCCCGTGGTATCGACCGACGGGTTGGCGATCGGCTGGAGCTTTTCCTGAGTCACGGCTTCACGCAGGGTGGTGCCGATGAGGTCCGAGAGCGCCTCGCCACGGACCTGCGCGCCGAAGCGCTGCTTGATCACTGTGGTGGGCACCTTGCCGGGACGGAAGCCCTTGAGGCGGACCGTGCGGCCCATTTCCGCAATGCGCTCGGAGACCTGGGTCTCCAGACGCTCAGCCGGGAACTTCACCGTGAGCTTGCGCCCGAGCTTGCCGACATTCTCAACCGAAACCTGCATGACCTCTCCTGAAACCGCCGCCGACGCGGCGCGATGGCGGCATCCGCCGCCTTGACCGAATACTTAGGGATTCACCGCGAACGCCTGGCCCCACCCCGGACCAACCGGCGCTGGCGAAAACCCCGCAAATGACTGCCCATTCTACGTTTTGCCGTCATACCGCCGCAACAGGCCTCAAGGGCCGGCCCAGCGGCGCGGACCGCCCCCTTCCGAAGCCAGCGCATCCCCCGGGTTGGCAAGCGCGCAGGCCGATATCGAGAGGCAGCCGCAACCAATACAGTCGCCCAGGCGATCTCGCAGGCTAGTGAGATGAGCGATGCGCTCATCCAGGTCCTGGCGCCATCGTTCAGACAGACCAGCCCAATCCTCGCGGCTGGGCGTGCGGCCCTCTGGCAGGCTCGCCAGAGCCTGCCGCACAGCCTCGAGAGGAATGCCGACGCGCTGGGCCACCCGGATGACGGCAATGCGGCGCAGCACATCGCTCCCATAGCGCCGCTGGTTGCCCGCCGTGCGGAGACTGTGGATCAGCCCCTTTCGTTCGTAGAAATGCAGCGCCGATACGGCAACTCCGGCGCGCCGGGATACCTCGCCCACGCTCAGCTCACGCATCGCTTGACCTCAACCATGGTTCAGGTCCGATCCTCTCGCTTCCGGGCCCCGCGCGCAACCATGCGACACTCCCGCTCCCCCAAGGATTGAAATGAACGTGGGCACGTCTGACCCCAAGCTCCTCGACGCCTCGGCCTCCCCCGCCGCCGAAGGCATCCTCGCCCCCCGCTACCGTGCCGCGACCCTCGGGATGGTGGCTCTGATTTCCCTGATCGCCTTCGAGGCACTGGCGGTCACGACGGCCATGCCGACCGTGGCCCGTGAACTCGATGGCCTGCGGATCTACGCCCTCGCCTTCGGCGGCGTCCTCGCTACCAGCGTGATTGGCATGGTGATCTCCGGCCGCTGGAGCGATCGGCGCGGGCCGGCGCCGGCGATGTGGACCGGCCTGGCCGGCTTCGTCGCCGGCCTGCTGGTCGCCGGCTTCGCGCACGCCATGCCCATGCTGCTTGTGGGCCGGTTGATCCAGGGCCTGGGTGCTGGCCTGCTCTCCCCGGCGCTTTATGTGATCGTGGGCCGGCTCTATCCCGATCACCTGCGGCCAAAGGTCTTCGCCTCGTTTTCGGCCGGCTGGGTCGTGCCAGCCCTCATTGGGCCGGCGGTGAGCGGCCTGATCGTCGAGCACATCGGCTGGCGCTGGGTTTTCCTCGGCGTACCACTGCTGGCCCTGCCGGCTGCCCTGGGTCTCCGCGGGGCACTTCGCAGCCTCGACGCGCCGGTCGCGCACACGGATGATCGGCCGGGCCAGATGCTGAACGCGATCGGCGCGTCCATAGGCGCATGCACCCTCTTCCTCGCCGGGCAGGAACACGGCTGGCGCGCTGCTGTTCTTCTTTTACCAGCGATCGGTGCGCTCATCAGCTGCGGCCGCCGCCTTCTACCGCCGGGCACGCTTCGGGCCGCGCGCGGCCTCCCGTCCGTGGTTGGCCTCCGCGGACTCGTTGCATCAGCGTTTTTCGGTGCCGAAGCCTTCCTTCCGCTCGCCTTCTCCCGCCAGCATGGCCTGTCGCCCACCTGGTCGGGGCTCGCCATCAGCGTCGGCGCCGTCGGCTGGTTCTCGGGTTCGTGGTACCAGGGCCACCTGGCGAAGATCTCGCGCCAGGCGCTGCTCAATCGCGGGACGGGCCTGATGGCGATCGGCACGATCGTCGCCGGCCTGGCTACGTTCGCTGCGACGCCCGTGGCGGTCGCGGTGCTCGGCTGGCTTACGACAGGCCTCGGTATCGGCATGGTGTACGGCACGGTATCCACGCTCGCGCTTTCTATGTCGGCAGCGCACGAACAGGGTACGAATGCCTCCGCTCTTCAGCTCTGCGAATCGCTCGCGGTCGCCGCGACACTCGCCATCGGCGGTTCGCTCTTTGCGGCATTGCTCAACGTTTCGCAGACCATGGCGTTCGGCGCGAACTTTGCGATCACGGTGGCGCTGGCGTGGCTGGCGAACGTCGTGGCGCGCAGGACGAATGCGCCGGCCCACGTGTAGCAAGGGAAACCCTCACACCAACTCGCGAGCAAGGGCGCCTTTCCGCGCTAACGTAAGTCACCTACTTTGCAGCAAGGCAGATTCTGCCTGCTACGCTGCGAGGTGAGAGAACGTCATGGACAGGGCCATTACATTGGACGAAGAACGAAAGCGCTGGTTCGAGGAATACAAGCGCACGTCGCTCGAGATGCGCAAGATGTACGCCGAGCTGGACAAACTCGAGTACGAGAAAAACTGGTATCCGTTCTGGATCGGCGTCGGCCTCGTGACGTCGATCCTCACGTCACTCGCAACCTTTGCGACGCTGCTATTCACGATCGCCAGGAAGATCTGAATGGAAACCCTACGCTTCGCGTCGGGCAACGGCGACTGGAAAGGGCCGGCGAGCGTGTCTACCTTAAACGAAGGCAACTCGCGCCTGCAGGCATCAAGGCAAGCATCGATGGACGGCAACCGAGCGATGGACAAGCACTTCGGCGACGATGACCGACAGAGGGCACGGCTGGAACGTAAAAAGCTTCGCGCCGAACTCAAAAAGATCAGGTTCGAGGTCGAAAGAAAGATGACCGAAGATCTGGTCCAAACACAGACCATGACCTCCAGGCTCATTGCGGAGACACGAAAGTTCAACGAGGAAGCGCGGCACTATCCATGGATCACTTTTGGCGCACTGATTCTTAGTGGTATCGCTGCGCTCACCGGGTTGGTCTCCGCTTTATTCAGGGCTGCGTGAGCTTCAGACGACATACATTGACGCTGCTCTATGCGCGGCTACCCGAACCATACGGAGGCCTATGTACGGGAGCTTGCCGCACTGGCGACGCAGCACCGACCCGAGCACGTGTGATAAGTGCGCTGGGAACCCACTAATTCACCTGATACGCTAGGGGCATCCAATGGCTGAGGCCAAGACCGTGAACGCCGCCGACCTCGAACTGATCCACGCGAACATCTCGAAGACCATGGCCGAGACCATGAAGCTCGGCGCAGAGACCGCGAAGATTCAGGCGGAGCAGCGCTATTACCCGATGGTTGCGCTCGGGGCCATCGTTGTCGGCGCCCTCGGCGCTGGCGCGTCCATCATCGCCGGCGTAATCAAGCTGGCGTACTAGCGCCCCTTCGATTCCAAGCGTTACGCAACGAACCCGCCCTTACCGGCGGGTTTTTTGTCGTCTGCGGTCAGGGGGTCACATGCGCGCTTATCGCGTCGATGAAGTGAACGACCGGGTGAAGCTCAGCATGATTGACGGCGCTGCGGCACTCACTGCGCTCCGTGGCACCTCGCGTGCGAGGGCTTAATCGTTACGGGACAGAGATTGTTACGTCAGATGTAACTCTTACGGTGTCGTAACGCCTAAGTGCCTGATTCAAGTCACTTGGCGCTGGTGCGAAAGGGGGGACTCGAACCCCCACGGATTACTCCGCCAGAACCTAAATCTGGTGCGTCTACCAATTCCGCCACTCTCGCGTGCCGCGCCATTCTAGGGGGAGGCAGGCTGCGGGTCCATAACCGGCCGCCCCCACTGATATTGGCCGTTCCGGATAATCCCGCCTGCCCTGCCCGGCTCTCGGGGCTAATTAGCCCTTACAGCCCGCCAGGAGATCCAGCTCCGGCTTGTAAACGTCGGTGTGCGTATCGAAGAAGCCCAGCAGGGTATGGAACAGGTTGTCCTGGCTGGCCGGCTGCGTGCGGCGCTGGGCCATGCAATCCAGGCGAACGCCACTATCGCGCACCCAGCCGGGCGAGAGCCACATCAGCATGGGGATGTGTTTTTGCTGGCTCGGGCCCGTCGCCCAGTCCGCACCGTGCAGGTAGATGTCGTTCTCCCCCAGCGATTCGCCGTGGTCGGAGAGGTACATCATGGCGCTATCCACCTCGGGCTCGGCCTTCAGCGTATCGACCACTCTTCCCAGGATGTGATCCGTGTAGAGGATCGTGTTGTCATAGCTGGCCACGGTCTGCGCATAGGTGCAGGTCTGCACCTCGGCGGTATCGCAGCCCGGCTTGAACACGTTGAACTCCGCCGGGTAGCGCTGGAAGTACGCCGGGCCGTGGCTACCCTTGATGTGCAGCACAACCAGAGCCGGCGATCGCATCTTTGCAATGCGATCAGCAAGGTCGCCCAGCAGCACTTCGTCGAGGCATCCGCTGGCGTCACAAAGCCTGGCGATTTTCGCATCGGTCAGGTCGTCGTTCGGCACGCGTGCACAGACGTCCTTGCAGCCCTCGTCATTGTCGCGCCAGTAAACGTCCACGCCCGCGTGCTGGAGCACGTCCAGCGCGTTCCAGTGGGCCTTGGCAACGGGTTTGTCGAACTTCTCGCGGGTCATGTTCGAGAACATGCAAGGCACAGAGACCGTGGTCGCCGTGCCGCACGACCAGGCGTCGCTGAAATAGATCGCGTCGGCGCGCTTCATCTCGGGATTGGTATCGCGACCGTACCCCTGAAGCGACTGATTCTCCGCACGCGCCGTCTCGCCGACCACGAGCACCACCACGCGCTTGCGCCCAGCCATGGCGGCGTTAGGTGCCAGCGTGGCGTCCATGCCGATCGGCGTGACCGCTTTCTTCTTCCGGAACACATCCTTCTGCAGGTAATGGAAGGTTCCGCTCAGCGCCGCGTACGGGTTGTACACGTCGTACATGCCGCGGTGGTTACGTTCGAAGTAGATGTAGTTTCGTCCCGTGAGCAGAGGCGGAACAACCAGGAGTGCCACGGCCGCAAGAATCACGGCGCCACGCCCGCCCAGGCCCCGCCAACCCGGCGTGAAGCGGACAGGAACCCACAGCACAAGCACCGCCGGCAGCACGCCAAGCGCAAGGAACCAGCCAACGAACGCCCACGTGATCAACGCGGCCGCCTCGGCGCGCGTCGTCTCGAAAATGCTCTGGATGATCTCTTCGTTGAGATGCACACCGAAGGTTTCGGTGTAATACGCGCTCGCCGCGGAAACGAGGATCAGAAGTGCAAGTAGCGCCTTGCCGATACGCGGCCAGATCACGAGCGCGAGCGTCAGCACCAGGTTGCCGATCAGGCGACAACAAACGGCAACACTCAGGCCCCAGAATCCGGGCGTGCCGCGCGATGCCTCGAGCGCGTGAGCCAGCTCCGACCAGAGGCCACGATTCAGTACCGCCAGGATGTATACGGCGACGATGGCGCCCAGCAACCAGGCTGGGAGTGCCCACTTGGCGCGCCGCGCCCGTACGTTGTCTTGAATGATCATAGGTATCGCGGGCCCCGGGGCCATCGCGGCGCCATGGACGAATTCGAAACAAAAGAAAAAGGCACTTAGATTTCTCTAAGTGCCTTATTCCAATTGGTGGGCCGTGTAAGATTCGAACTTACGACCAATTGATTAAGAGTCAACTGCTCTACCAACTGAGCTAACGGCCCGTGAAACTTGAATTGTATGTCACTAAAAAGTGGGGTGGACGATGGGATTCGAACCCACGACATCCGGAATCACAATCCGGTACTCTAACCAACTGAGCTACGCCCACCATAAACCTTAACTGGCGCGCCCGACAGGAATCGAACCTGCAACCGTCGGCTTAGAAGGCCGATGCTCTATCCGGTTGAGCTACAGGCGCAGGCACTGTACGTAGAGCACCAGTTGGTCGGGGCAGAGGGATTCGAACCCCCGACATCCAGCTCCCAAAGCTGGCGCTCTACCAGACTGAGCTATACCCCGAAACCTAAAACTACACCGATACCCTGGCGAAGCTTTCAGATGCTACGGGTCAAAGCCTAGCCCGTCAATCCGTATGAACACACCACACTTTCAACTACCGCCACCGAACCGCTTATGCTTCGATGGATTCAAAAAATGGTGCGCCCGGAGAGATTCGAACTCCCGACCACCAAGTTCGTAGCCTGGTACTCTATCCAACTGAGCTACGGGCGCACACTTAAAACCTTAGACCCGGTGGAGACCGCTGTGAAGCGTTACCGCCGTGTCGAGAAGCGGAATTATTCAGATATCCGGGGTGGGCGTCAACACTTTTTTGAAACTTTTTTTCTCGCAACCGTAACAGTCGGGTTAATTGGACGGCTAAATAGTTGTCGCATGGGGGTTTGAGCCGCTAGATGGGCAAGATGTCGCGGCTCTGGGAGCGACAGCTCAGAGGCGGCGTCAGAGGCATCGCGCGCAAGCGCGCTCCTACATGAGCGTGAGCCAGTCAACGCGTAGGCGTCTTATGAGTGGGCAGAACGAAGAAGGGCGGCCACTGGCCGCCCTTCCCTCTTACAGCTGCGTCGCTGGCTTCCCGACCTTGTCGGGCGCCGAGCCGGCGTCGCCACGCGGCGGTGGCGGCGGGGGCGTGGAACCCGGCTTCTGCCAGTCAGCCGGCGGGCCAGGCTCGCGGCCATTCATGATGTCGTCGATCTGGCGTGCGTCGATCGTCTCGTACTGGAGCAGCGCCTCCGCCATGACGTGCAGCTTGTCGATGTTGGTGGTGAGCAGCTCCTTGCTGCGCGCGTAAGCGCGGTCAAGGATCGTGCGCACCACTTCGTCGATCTTGCGTGCCGTCTCGTTGGAGACGCTCTTGTGCTGCGTGACAGAGCGCCCGATGAAGACCTCGTCTTCCTCTTCGCCATACATCACGGGGCCCAGCTCATCGGAAAGGCCCCACTTAGTGGCCATGTTGCGCGCCATCTTGGTGGCACGCTCGATATCGTTGGATGCACCGGTCGTGATCTTGTCCACGCCGAAGATGATCTCTTCCGCGACACGACCGCCATAGAGCGACGCCAGCTGCGATTCGATCGCGACCTTATTCAGGCTGTACCGATCGCCTTCTGGCAGGTACATCGTGACGCCCAGCGCTCGGCCACGCGGAATGATCGTGACCTTGTAGACCGGATCGTGTTCTGGCACCAGGCGGCCAATGATGGCGTGGCCGGCTTCGTGATAGGCGGTGAGCTTCTTCTCTTCGTCGTTCATCGCCATGGAGCGACGCTCGGCGCCCATCAGGATCTTGTCGCGGGCGCGGTCCATGTGGCTCATGCGCACTTCGCGGGCGTTCTCGCGCGCCGCAAACAGCGCAGCCTCATTCACGAGATTGGCGAGATCCGCGCCGGAGAAACCCGGCGTGCCGCGCGCGATGGTCATGGCATCGACATCGGCCGCGGTCGGCACCTTGCGCATGTGCACCTTGAGGATCTGCTCACGGCCCTTGACGTCCGGCAGGCCAACCACGACCTGGCGATCGAAGCGGCCCGGACGCAGCAGCGCCGGATCGAGCACGTCCGGACGGTTGGTCGCGGCGATGACAATGATGCCTTCCGTGCCTTCGAAGCCGTCCATCTCGACCAGCAGCTGGTTCAGGGTCTGCTCGCGCTCGTCGTGACCGCCACCCATGCCGGCGCCACGGTGGCGGCCGACGGCGTCGATTTCGTCGATGAAGATGATGCAGGGTGCGTGCTTCTTGGCCTGCTCGAACATGTCGCGGACACGGCTGGCGCCGACACCCACGAACATCTCAACGAAGTCCGAACCGGAGATCGAGAAGAACGGGACCTTGGCTTCGCCGGCAATGGCCTTGGCCAGCAGGGTCTTGCCGGTGCCGGGCGGACCGACCATCAGGACGCCGCGCGGGATCTTGCCGCCCAGCTTCTGGAACTTGCCCGGATCGCGGAGGAACTCGACCAGCTCGCCCACTTCTTCCTTGGCCTCGTCACACCCGGCCACGTCGGTGAAGTTGACCTTGACCTGGTCCTCGCCCTGCAGCTTGGCGCGCGAGCGGCCGAAGCTCATGGCGCCACGACCACCCGAGCCCGCCTGCATCTGGCGCATGAACCAGATAAGGACGGCGACGAAGATAATGATGGGCAGCCAGTTGAATAGCAGGCCGATCAGCGAGAAGCCGTTATCGGCAGGCTCCTGGCGCAGTTCGACGCCCTTGTCGCGCATCTGCTTGACGAGGTCGCTGGTCGACAGGCCGACCACCGGCACCACGGTGCGGTAGCTGCCACCATCCTTCAGCTTGCCCGTGATGGTGGGCGGGGCCGACGAGGTGATCGTGCCGCTGGCGACGTTGCCGTTATCGACTTGCTGGGCAAACGCCGTGTAGGACATGTCCTGCGACGATCCGCTGTGCGGATTGAAGGTCTGGAACACGGTTAGGAGGACCACCGCGATGATCAGCCACAGCAACAGGTTTTTAGCCATCTCATTCATGCGCGGTTCTCGCCAGGTTGCCGGGACGCGGATTTGAGGCCGGTCGCCAGCGCATAGACCTCTCGCGAACGCGCGCGGGAGGCCTTCGGTTTACGCATCGTCACGCGACTGAAGTCAGCGCGCAAGTTCTTTAGGTACTCGTCGAAACCGGCCCCCTGGAACAGTTTCACCAGGAACGACCCGCCGGGTGTCAGCCAATCGAGGGCAAACTGCCGGGCAAGGTCGCAAAGATCCATGGCGCGGATCTGGTCCGCGAGGGCCACACCCGACATATTGGGGGCCATGTCGGACAGGACAAGATCGACCTTTTGCCCGCCCAGCATGCTTTCCAGCTCACGCAGCACGCTTTCTTCACGGAAATCGCCCTGCATGAAATCCACGCCGGACAAGCCGACCATCGGCAGGATGTCCAGGGCGATGACCTTGCCGGATTCCCCAAGGCGCTGGCGGGCCAGCTGCGACCAACCGCCCGGGGCGGCGCCCAGGTCGACGATGGTCATGCCGGGCTTGATCAGGCGATCTTTCTCAAGAACCTCTTCCAGCTTGAACACGGCGCGCGAACGCATCCCCTCGGCCTGGGCCCGCTTGACGTAGGGGTCGTCGAAATGCTCCTTGAGCCAGCGGGAGCTGCTTTTACTGCGTGCCATTGGCCGGGTAATCCGCCAGATAAAGAAGAGAGGGGGGCACGCATGATACCCTTTGGGGCATCTCCCCCGCGAATCGAACCTGAACGCAATGTCGCTCTCCCCTACGCAGCGCCGCTACCTCCGCAGCCTGGCGCACGACCTTTCCCCGGTCATCCTGCTTGGCAACAAGGGCGCCACCGACGCCGTGGCCAAGGAACTGGGCAACGCCCTCGACCAGCACGAACTGGTAAAGGTGAAGCTGTCGGGGGGTGACAAGGAAGAGCGCCAGGCCCAGATCGCGTTCCTCACCGGCGAGACCCGTGCCGAGACCGTCCAGGAAATCGGCCACGTGGTGGTCCTGTTCCGCCGCAACGAACAGGATCCGAAGCTCGCCCTGCCCCGGTAAGCCTCCATGGATCTCACGCTCGACCGCCCCGGCGAATACCTTTTCGTACGCCGGGTCAGCGCGGACACCATCACCGTGGTGGATCGCGACTTTCATAGCAGCCTGCTGCTCATGCCCGAGCAGGTCGTCGAAGACTGGGGCATCACCGATGCGAAGCAGATGAGCCTGGCCGATGTGGAAACCATCGCCGCCCTGAAGCCCGAGATCGTGATCGTCGGCACCGGCGAACGGCAAGTGTTCCCGCCGGCCGAAGTGATGGCGGGCTTCCTGCGCCGCGGTATCGGCGTCGAAGCCATGACCAGCGGCTCGGCCGCTCGCACCTACAGCCTCCTATCCGGCGAGGGTCGCCGGGTCCTGGTTGCTTTCATCCTGCCCAAGCAAGGCTAAAACCGATGCGTATCCTGGTCCTTGGCGCCGGCGGGACCGGCGGTTACTTCGGCGGGCGCCTCGCCCAGGCCGGCGTCGACGTCACCTTCCTGGTACGCCCGCCGCGCGCGCAGGTCCTGGATGAGCAAGGCCTCGTCATTCGCAGCCCGTTCGGGGACGCGTCACTTAAGGTGAAGCACGTCACGGCGGAAACCGTCGCCGACGCCGGCGCCTTCGATCTCGTACTGCTTTCGTGCAAAGCCTACGACCTGCACTCCGCCATCGAATCGATCGACCCGGCAGTGGGCGAGCACACGGCCGTCTTGCCCATCCTCAACGGCCTCGCCCACTACGCCACGCTCGATGCCCGCTTCGGTCCGGACAAGGTGATCGGTGGCATGTGTGTCATCAGCGCCGGGAAGGGTCCCAACGGCGAAATCATCCACTACGGCAACGGTGCATCGGTCACCTTCGGCGAGCGTGATGGCGAGGCCCACGGGGATCGCTGCCAGGCCCTGGCGCAGGCGTTCGCCCAGGCCAGGGTCGATCACGTCCATTCCACGGACATCACCCGCGACCTGTGGGCGAAATTCACCTTCCTCACGGCGCTGGCCGGGGGCACCTGCCTGTTTCGCGCCAGCATCGGCGATATCGTCGGTACGGACGATGGCCGGCGCCTGGTCGAGCAGCTCTACGATGAATGCCTTGCCGTAGCGCGAGCATCCGGCCAGCCCGTACCGGATCAGGCGCGGGCCATGGCATGGAAGGTGTTGACCCAGGAGGGCTCGCCACTGACGGCCTCGATGCTGCGCGACCTGGAGTCGGGGCAGAAGATCGAGGGCGACCATATCGTGGGTGACATGCTGCGTCGGGCGCATGCACAAGGGATCAAGGCGCCCATGCTGGAGACGGCGTGGGCGCATTTGCAGGCGTTCGAAGCGCGGAAGGCGCGCTCGAGCTGAGGCGCTGATCGCGCACAAGCGCGCTCCTACAAAACCACCACCGCGAGCCCGCCGCCCGCGACGCCCGCGGCCCTCTTACTTCGCCGGCAGGAACTGCAGTGGGTCTACCGGGTTGCCATCGCGGCGAATCTGGAACTGAAGTTCGTCGCGCGTGGCGCCCGATGAACCCATCTCCGCCACGGTCTGGCCGGCCTTCACCTTCTCGCCCTCCTTTACCAGGCGCTTTCGGTTATGGCCGTAGGCGGAAAGGAAGCTGTCGCTATGCTTGATGATGACCAGCTCGCCGTAGCCGACCAGCCCGTTGCCGCTGTACACGACGACGCCATCCGCGGCCGCACGGACCGGATCGCCTGATTTGCCACCAATCTCGATACCAGGAATGGCATCGCCCGAGGCGAACCGCTTGATCAGGGTGCCGTCGGCCGGCCAGCGCCATGTGATGCCGCCGGCATTGCGGGTAGCACCGCTGGCGATGATAGGCGTCGACGCAGGCGGGTTCTCCACCGGGGGCGGCGGTGCAGACGGCGTCGCTGCAGCGGCCGCGGCCGCCGTAGGCGACGGGACCACCGATTCAGCGGGCTTGCCCGCAACCACCACCGGCGTGTTCGTGGTTGTCGCCGGGGCGGGCGCCGATTCAGCCTCGGTCACGCTCTGGAACCCCGGCTGCGGCGAAGGTGCCGTCGCCGAAGGCGTACTTGCGGGGTGCGCAGGCGGCGGCACAGCGGCAACCACAGGTGCCGCGTGCGAGGGGGCAGGCGCCGACGACGCCACCCGACCCTGGTCCGGCGGCGACAGGCGCAGATCCTGGCCCGGCCAGATCGTGTAGGACGAATCGACGTTGTTCCAGCTGGCCAGGTCGCGGAAATCGACCTTGTTTCGGAACGCGATGCTGTAGAGCGTATCGCCCTTCACCACGCGGTACGTGCCACCCGGCGGCGGTGGCGTCGGGGTAGCCGCGTGCGGTGACGGTGAGGCGTACCCGGCGGGACGGGTCACCACCACGGTATGGCGAGTGGGATCCAGATCGCTGCAACCGGCGGCAAGGAGAACCATGCCAGCGGCCGCGGCCAGTGCCAGCGGGCGAAGCGTACGCATCGCGGGTTTCCTTTCTCGGTCGCTCATCGCAGCAGGAACCACCAGGCAGCCAGGAGGATGATGGCTACGATAACAGCCCAGCCGATCCACTCGATGTGTTTGCGCAGCATCTGCTCCGCCCGTTCACCAAATATCCGGACAAGCAGCGCCAGCAGCCACACGCGCTTGCCGCGGCCAATAAGCATGCAGAGCAGAAACGGCAGGATGGGCACGCCAACGATGCCGGAAGCCCAGGTAACAAACTTCATGGGCACGACCGGCTGCAACGCCGCCATGGCCAGCACGATGTACAGGCCCAGGGCGTGGGCCTGCATATCCTTGCGGAGGTTGGCCACGCCCTCTTCGATATGCGCCAGGAGGTGCAGGGACTCCAGCAGCGGCTTCAGCGCTTCGTAGGCAAAGTGACCCAGCGCGTACCCCACCAACGAGCCAAGCAATGAAAACAGCAGGCTCCAGTTGGCGTAACGGAACGCCTTGCGGGGCTCCGCCAGCATCATGGGCGCCAGCATCACCTCGGGCATGATGGGGAAAATAAAGGCTTCGGCGAACGACAGGCCAGCCAGGTAGCGCACGGCGTGGCGGTGGCGCGCCCAGGCAATGGCGCGCTCGTAGAGTGATCCGAACAACCGCATTCAGCGGGCTCCCTTGAGAGTAAGGCGCATCAGCCGATGCCACCCAGAAGCGGGACGAAACTCACCGCACCAAGCTCTTCGCGGATCACTTCGCCATGGTCGTCCTTGCGCAGCCGCACGAGCACCTGCTGGCTCGGGCTGCCTACCGGCGCCACCAGCACGCCACCCGGTGCCAACTGGTCAAGGAGCTGCAGCGGAACGCGATCGCCGGCAGCGGTAAGGATGATGCCGTCGAACGGCGCGTCCGACGGCCAGCCGAGCTTTCCGTCGTCGTGGCGGGAACGCAGGTTCTCGATACCCAACTGGCGAAAGCGGCGGCGTGCCTGGCGTAGCAGCTCTTCAATCCGCTCGACGGTGTAAACGGTCGGTACGATGCCGGCGAGCACGGCCGCCTGGTAGCCCGAGCCCGTGCCGATTTCGAGCACGCGCTCGGGCACGCCGTGTTCAATCAGGGCTTCGGTCATGCGGGCCACGATCCATGGCTGCGAGATGGTCTGGCCATGGCCGATGGGCAACGCCGTGTTTTCGTACGCCCGCGAGTGCAGCGCCTGATCGATGAAATGGTGGCGCGGCAGTTGGCGGATAACCTCCAGCACGCGCTCGTCACGAATGCCTTCGTCGGCCAGCTTCGCAGCCAGGCGATCGCGGGCGCGTTGCGAGGTCATGCCTTCGCCACGCAAGGCCGACGGCGGCAAGGCGTGCAGGTTCACCATGTCACGCCGCCTCCTCGTTATCCATGGCGGCCGAGAGCGGGAGCATCCAGCTGCTCACCTTCTCCAGCGCCTGGAAACGCGTGAGGTCGGTATGAATGGGCGTTACCGAAACAAAGCCCCTGCTCACCGCGTTGAAATCGGTGCCCGGACCTTCGTCGTCGATCTTGCCGGGCGGCCCGATCCACCACATGTCACGACCGCGCGGATCCTCGGTGCGAATGGCCGGCGCCGAGCGGTGCCGCTTGCCGAGGCGAGTCACCTCAAAGCCACGGATCTCATCCCACGGCAGATCCGGGACATTCACGTTCAGGATCGTATCGGCAGGCAGCGGATCGATCACCAGGCGGCGGACCAGCATGAGCACGGCGCTGGCGGCCGACTCAAAATGGTGCCCTGAGCCTTCCTTCGTCACCAGGGATACGGCGATGGCCGGCAGACCGAGGAAGCGCCCTTCCATGGCCGCGGAAACGGTACCCGAATAAATGACATCGTCGCCCAGGTTCGCCACGTTGTTGATGCCGGAGACCACGATGTCGGTCTCGTGCTCAAGCAACCCCGATAGCGCCAGGTGAACGCAATCGGTTGGCGTACCCGCCACGCGGTAGCGGCCATCGTCCATGCGGTGCACCCGGATGGGCGCATCGAGGGTGAGCGAGTTGCTCGCACCGGAGCGGTCGCGGTCCGGGGCGACCACCGTGACGGTACCGAACCCGGCAAGACGCTCGGCCAGGATCCGGATGCCCGGAGCCTCCACGCCGTCGTCGTTGCTAACCAGAACTTGCATGCTGATCCAGATCGAAAAACGGGGCTGGCGGCCCCATGTGAAACCCAGGCCGCGCGACTGCCCAAGTCTACCGGAGCGGGGCGCGGGATTCACCGGAACCGGCTAGGATGGAGTTCATGAAACGACGCAGTCCTTCGGTACACGACGACGATAGCCGCCTGTTCCGCGAGGCGATCGGCGACGTTCGGCCCGTCGTGGCCACCGAAAGCGCGCCCGAGCGGCCCCGCCCCGATCCCGTGCCGTTCATGCGCGACGCGGACGAAGCCGCCGTGCCGGCCGATTCCTTACTGTTCGATTACGATCCGGCCGATCTCGAAGTCGGCGAAGAATTGTCGTACCTACGCGACGGCTATCCGCCCAAGTTGCTGAAACAACTCAAGCGCGGCCAGTTCAGCATCCAGGCCGATGTGGACCTTCACCAGATGAACGCCGCGGCGGCGCAACTCACCATTACGGAGTTTCTCGCCGAATGCCACCGCGATGGCATCCGCTGCGTGCGCATCATTCACGGCAAGGGCCTGCGTTCGAAAGCGGCAGGGCCCGTGCTGAAAGGGCTCACCGACAAGCTGCTACGCCGGCGTGACGATGTGGTGGCGTTCGCCTCGGCGCGACCCATGCAAGGCGGCACCGGGGCGGTGGTCGTCCTGCTCAAGCCCTGAGCGGCCGGTGTAGGAGCTGATCACACGGTGGTGGCGATCTCACGGATCACGGTCGTGGCGTACGCACCCGCCGGGAGAGCGAAGCTTACTTCCAGGGCGCCATCATCCAGCCAGCGCCAGGCGAAGTCGGCGGGCTTGAGACGCAGCGCGCGACGTTCCTGATCCATGCGTGCACCGGCCAGGCCTTCGGCCAGGTCCGCATCACGGCCAGCGATTTCCGTTTCCAGCGCGGCAACGTCGGCACCCGCAGGTGTCTCTCCCCTGCCCCATAGCGGCCCGGTCGGATGAATATCGAAGCGCGCGAGACGCTCCGCCAGCGCGTCATTGAAAGGTTCCGGCCCAAACCACGAACGCGAGCCGTCCAGGCCCCATATCTCGCCGTCCATCCCGACATCCCACGTGCCGGCCGCGACACGCTCGGCAAGCACGCCGTTGAAGATGTGCGAACGCGCGGCCGACAGCAGGATGGAGCGCTTGTCTCGATCGACCCTGCGCCCCTTGAACATGCCACGGGCCTGCTCGACGTTGTTGCCACCGAGGCCGAAGCGCTGCTCACCGAAGTAATTTGGCACGCCACGTTCGGCGATGGCCGAAAGCCGCACTTCAGCGGCCGCGCGGTCGCCTTCGACCTCGCGCAATACCAGGACGAAACGATTGCCGCGCAGCGCGCCACGCTTGATCTTGCGCGAGTGACGGCCGAGTGCCGTCAGTTTCACATCGGCGTGCGGGAACGCGCTCCAGTCCGGATCGGCCTTGCCGGGCAATTGCACGGTAAACACCTGACGGGTCACGGCATGCCGGTCCTTCATGCCAGCGTAGCCGACATTCATGGGCGATGTACCGGCGAACTTCGCCACTTCGCGTGCCACCCAATCGGTGTTGGCGCCACGCTTTTCCACGAGCACGAACGCGTGCTCGCCCGCCCCATCCGGCTCGTAGCCCAGGATCTCCTCGACGAAGAAATCCTCAGGCTGGGTGCGCAGGCGTGCACGCAACGGCGGCGCGCCAAACGCGAAAGGCAGTTCGTTCTCGGTCATCGGGTAACGCCTTTACATCAGGAACAGGGTGGCCAGGCCAAGGAAGATGAAGAAGCCACCGCTGTCGGTCATGGCCGTGATCAGGACACTGGAACCCAGTGCAGGATCCCGGCCCAGCTTGACCATCAACATGGGGATGCCCACGCCCATGAAGGCAGCGAGCAGGAGATTGAGCGTCATGGCGGCGGTCATCACCAGGCCCAGCGACGCGCTGTCGTACAACAGCCACGCAACGATACCGATGACGCCGCCCCAGACCAGGCCATTGATCAGCGCCACGCCCAGTTCCTTGCGCCAGAGGCGGCCGGCCTGGTTCACACCCACCTGCTCGAGCGCCATGGCGCGCACGATCATCGTGATGGTCTGGTTGCCGGAGTTGCCGCCGATGCCGGCCACGATAGGCATCAACGCGGCGAGCGCCACCAGCTTCTCGATCGAGTGCTCGAACAAGCCGATCACACGCGACGCGATGAAGGCCGTCACCAGGTTGGTCGCCAGCCATGCCCAGCGGTTACGTACGGATTTCCACACGGAGGCGAAGATGTCTTCCTCTTCGCGCAAGCCGCCACGCGACAGCGCCTCGGCCTCGCCTTCCTCGCGGATGAAATCAATCATGGCATCGACCGCGATACGGCCAATAAGGCGCATGTGCGAATCGACGACCGGCGCCGTGACCAGGTCGTATCGCTCGAAGGCCTGGGCAACATCGTAAGCGTCGTCTTCCGGCCCAAACGTGTTCACGTCCGGCGCCATGATCTCGCGCACCATTTTGTCGGGCGAATTGACCAGCAACCAATGCAACGGCAGGACGCCTGTCAGCACGTGATCGGCATTGACGACGAACAGCTTGTCGGTCTGCGCCGGCAGCTCCTCGAAACGGCGCAGGTAACGCAACACCACCTCGAGGCTGATGTCCTCGCGGATGGTAACCATGTCGAAATCCATCAGCGCGCCGACCTGGTCGTCCTCGTAGGACATGGCCGCCTGCACGCGCTCGCGCTCCTGCGCATCGAGGCTGGCCATGAGTTCCGGCAGCACTTCGGTGGGCAGGTCATCGACCAGATCTGCCAGCTCGTCGGCATCCAACGGTTCGACAGCGGCGAGAATCTCGCGATCGTCCATATCCGCGATCAGCGATTCGCGAACCGAATCCGATACCTCGAGGAGGATCTCACCGTCACGGTCGCTGCGCACGCGCTGCCACACCGCGAGGCGGTCCTCGAGCGGGAGCGATTCGAGCACGTCGGCCAGGTCGGCCGGGTGCAGTGCATCCAGGGTGGCCTGGAGCCCGGCATCGACGGCCGCGAGCGCCTCTGCGTCACCCGTCGGCGTGGTCGCCTCCAGGGCCACCAGCGCTTCACGCCGGCGCAGCAGGTCGTTGATCGCCTCAAGGCGATCCTGCAGGCGTGGCGTTGACGCGCGGGTGTCGAGTTCGGTCATGCGGGCTGTACCAGCACGCTCGCCAGCGCGGCGATGCCTTCGCGGCGGCCGGTGAACCCGAGTGTTTCAGTGGTCGTCGCCTTGATGCTGATGCGATCGATATCCACGCCCATGTCCGCGGCGATATTCACCCGCATGGCCTCCGCGTGCGGCAGCACTTTCGGCGCCTCGCAGATGACAGTGACATCCGCGTTGCCGAGCACGTAGCCGCGTGCGAGCAGCAGATCACGTACCGCGCGGACAAACGTGCGGCTATCCGCGCCCTTCCACTGGTCGTCCGACGGAGGAAAATGCTTGCCGATGTCGCCCAGCGCCAACGCGCCCAACAGGGCATCGCACAAGGCGTGCAATACGACATCGCCATCCGAATGCGCCAGCACGCCCTGTTTGTGCGGCACGCGCACGCCACCCAGCATGACGTGGTCACCGTCGCCAAACGCGTGTACGTCGAAACCCTGTCCGATACGAATCATTTCATCCTCCCGAGCAGGAATTCCGCCAGGGCGAAATCGGCCGGCGTCGTGACCTTGATGTTGTCTTCCGAGCCCTCGACCAGCAGCGGCCTGCCACCGGCACGCTCGATTGCCATGGCTTCGTCGCTAACGACAATACCGGCCTCTGCGGCAAGACGAAGTGCACGCGCCAGTTCCGCACGGCGGAACATCTGCGGGGTAAACGCACGCCAGCGCCCGTCGCGCGGCTCGGTCTCCGCGCTGTGGCCGCCGGCATCGGCGCGCTTCAGCGTGTCGCGTAATGGGGCGCCGAGCAAACCGCCATCGCGGCGTCCCGCTTCCGTGACGAGCCGGGTGATGTCCTCCGCACGCACGCACGGCCGCGCCGCATCGTGTACGAGCACGAAGGCGTCATCGGTCACGGCTGCGGGCAGCGCCTCGATCCCGGCCAGCACCGAATAGCTGCGTTCGCTACCACCCACCGTGGTGAGCAACGGTTTGCCGCGCACCTGGTCAGTTGCGGAAAAATGCATATCGTCAGCCGCGATAACGACCATCAGCCCGGCAACAAGCGGATGTGCCGCCAGGCGTTCCAGCGTGTGGTCCAGCAGCGGCCGCCCGGCCACCGGCTGGTACTGTTTCGGCCGGTCGCCGCCCGCCCGGACACCCTTGCCGGCGGCCGGAATCACGCACCAGAGCGCGTCCATTACTGGTCGCCGGCAGTAGCGGGCGGTGGGGGCGGCGGCGCGCTGGTCGCAGCCCCCGGCTCCACCACCTGGTAGAACGTCTCACCCGGCTTGATCAGGCCCAGTTCCTGGCGAGCACGCGCTTCCGTCGCCTGCTCACCGTGCTTGAGGTCTTCCACATCGGCGGCGAGCGCTTCGTTGCGTTTTTGCAACGCGGCGTTGTCCTCGGTCTGCTTCTTGACCGATACGCGCAGCGAATCGACCTCGGCCATCCCCCCACCGCCGACCCACAGCTTGAGCTGCAGCGCGATGAGGATGACGACAAGGATCAGGCCGACCCAGCGCAGGAGTGCCGCGTTGCTCACAGGCCCTCGTTAGCCCGGCAGCTTGCTGAGGTTCGGGAACGCGTTGCGGCCGGCATAGACCGCCTTCGCGCCCAGCGCCTCTTCAATGCGCAGCAGCTGGTTGTACTTGGCCACGCGATCGGTACGGCACAGCGAGCCGGTCTTGATCTGGGTCGCGGTGGTCGCCACGGCGATATCCGAGATCGTGGTGTCCTCGGTCTCGCCCGAGCGGTGCGAGACGATGGCGGCGTACTTCGCGCGGTCGGCCATGGCGATGGCTTCGAGCGTTTCGGTCAGCGTGCCGATCTGGTTGACCTTGATCAGGATGGCATTGGCGATCTTCTTGTCGATGCCTTCCTGGAAGATCTTCGGGTTGGTGACGAACAGATCGTCGCCGACCAGCTGGATCGCGCCATCCACCACCTTGGTGAGGTGTGCCCAGCCGTCCCAGTCGCCTTCGGCCATGCCATCTTCGATGGTGACGATCGGGTACTGCTTCGCCCACGAGGCCAGCGTATCCACCCACTGCTCCGGCGTGAACACCTTGCCCTCGCCTTCCAGGTCGTACTTGCCGTTCTTGAAGAACTCCGAGCTGGCCACGTCCAGGCCAAGCAGGATGTCGCTGCCAACCTTGAAGCCTGCCTTGTTCACGGCTTCGAGGATCGTGTCCAGCGCTTCGACGTTGGACTTGAGGTTCGGCGCGAAGCCACCTTCATCGCCCACCGAAGTGTTAAGCCCGCGACCCTTCAGCACCGACTTGAGGGCATGGAAGATTTCCGCGCCGTAACGCAGCGCCTCGGCGAAGTTCGGTGCGCCAACGGGCAGCACCATGAATTCCTGCACGTCCACGTTGTTGTCGGCGTGGGCGCCACCGTTGATGATGTTCATCATCGGCACCGGCAGCGAACCACCGCCCTGCACCATCAGGTACTGCCACAGGGCCTGCTTCTTCGAAGCGGCGGCGGCGTGGGCGGCGGCCATGGAGACACCGAGCAGCGCGTTGGCGCCCAGCTTGCCCTTGTTATCGGTGCCATCGAGCGCGATGAGCTTCGCATCGAGGCCCTTCTGATCCAGTGCATCGAAGCCGGCCAGTGCCTTGGCGATCTCGCCATTGACGTTGGCGACGGCCTTGGTCACGCCCTTGCCGCCGTAGCGGGCCTTGTCGCCATCGCGCAGCTCGACCGCTTCACGCGTGCCCGTGGAGGCGCCGCTGGGAACGGCTGCACGGCCGAACGAGCCATCGGCCAGCGTGACTTCGGCTTCAAGGGTGGGGTTGCCGCGCGAGTCGAGGATTTCGCGGGCGTGGATCTTGGTGATGGAGGTGGTCATGCGCTTCCCGTTACGAGTTGGAATGACGGAGCACGGTACCCAGCGCCATCATGGCGCCGGTACCAAGCAGGATGAAAACATTGAGCCCAAGGCCGATCGCGGCGAACGTGCGGCGGCGATCCTGGCGACGCAGGGCGACCAGGGCCAGCACGGTGCCAACCAGCGCCATGAGCAGGAAGAAGATGAGAACGAGGCCGATCAGGCCGAACAGCGGCATGTGCTCGGCGGTATCACCGGCCGAGATGAGCACGGCGGAAAGCGTGATGCCGCCAAGCACGGCAAGGCCGGAAACCAGCGCGATGACGAACGACGCAACGCCAAGACCCGACTGCGGCAAGGTGGCCGCACGCTGGGCATATGTGCCCGCGCTGTGGATCCCGCTGTCTTCGACCATCGGCGCCCGTCTCCTGGGGAGGCCCCTGGCCCCCGTGCTGTGTGTACCCGGCGCGCTTGATCGCGCCAGGCAATGCCCATCATAACGTCAAGCGGCCGATTCTTCGGAGCGGGTCGCCAGCTTTTCACCATCGCGCACGGCCTTGTATTCGCGAGCGGCACGGACGAAGCCGATGAACAGCGGGTGGCCTTCGCGGGGCGTGGAGGTGAACTCCGGGTGTGCCTGGCAACCCAGGTACCACGGGTGCACGTTGCGCGGCAGCTCCACCACCTCGACCAGGAGGTCATCCATGGATTTGCCCGAGATGACCAGGCCAAGATCTTCGAACGACTGGCGGTAGCGGTTATTGAACTCGTAACGATGGCGGTGGCGCTCGCGCACCACATCCTCGCCGTACAGTTCACGCGCCAGCGTGCCGGCCTTCAGGCGGCATTCCTGTGCACCGAGGCGCATGGTGCCACCCAGGTCGGAGCGTTCGCTGCGCTGCTCGGTTTCACCGGCGGCCGTGGTCCATTCGGTGATCAGGGCGATGACGGGATCCGGCGTGTTGCGATCGTTTTCACTGGAGTCGGCCTGCTTGAGACCCGCCGTGTTCCGGGCGAATTCGACCACCGCCGCATGCATGCCGTAGCAGATGCCGAAGTACGGAATGCCGGTTTCGCGGGCGAACTGCGCGGCAAGGATCTTGCCCTCGAAGCCACGCTTGCCAAAACCGCCCGGCACCAGGATGGCATCGGCGCCCCCCAGTACCGCGCGCGCACCACGCGCCTCGACGTCCTCGGAATCGATCCACTCCAGCTTGACCCGGGTGGACTGCTTGATGCCACCGTGGCGCAGGGCTTCGCCCAGCGACTTGTAGGCATCCTTGTGTTCGACGTACTTACCGACAATGGCGACCGTGACTTCATCGCGCGGGTGTTCCACGGCTTCCACCGTGCGCACCCAGCTGGAGAGATCGGCCGGGCCGGCGTCGAGACCAAGGCGCTTGATGACCAGGTCATCCAGGCCCTGCTCGTGCAGCCACATCGGCAGCTTATAGATCACGTCGACATCGATCATGCTGATGACGGCGTTCTTCGGCACGTTGGTGAACAGCGCGATCTTGTGCCGTTCCGTATCCGGCAGCGCCTCTTCGGCACGGCACAGCAGCACATCGGCCTGGATACCGATCGAGCGCAGTTCCTTCACCGAATGCTGGGTCGGCTTGGTCTTGATCTCGCCCGCGGCCTTGATATACGGCACCAGCGTGAGGTGCACGAACATGCACTTCTCGGCGCCGTGCTCGATACGCAGCTGGCGGATCGCCTCGAGGAACGGCAGGGATTCGATATCGCCCACGGTGCCACCCACTTCCACCAGCGCCACGTCGAAACCACGGGTCGCTTCGTGGATCGAGTGCTTGATCTCGTCAGTGATGTGCGGGATGACCTGCACGGTGGCGCCCAGGTAATCGCCACGGCGTTCCTTGCGGATCACCGATTCGTAGATCTTGCCGGCCGTGATGGAATTCTTGCCCGTCAGACGGGTACGCACGAAGCGCTCGTAGTGGCCCAGGTCCAGGTCGGTTTCGGCGCCGTCATCGGTGACGTACACCTCGCCGTGCTGGAAGGGGCTCATGGTGCCCGGATCCACGTTGATGTACGGATCGAGCTTCATCATGGTCACGGAGAGACCACGCGCCTCGAGGATGGAGGCAAGCGACGCCGCTGCGATGCCTTTCCCAAGGGAAGACACCACACCGCCGGTGACGAAAATCAGGGGAGTCATGCGAGCAGCCAGTGCTGGAAATTTGTATTTTACCCGAGTGCACGGCCGCTCGCGAGGGGTTCGCTGAACGCTTAACATGGGGGTATGAGCACATCCCCGATTTTCGCCCGCCTCGAAGCCCTGCGCGCCGCCATGGCCCGCGCGGGTGTTGCCGCCGTCGTCGTGCCGAGCGCCGACCCCCACCTTTCCGAGTACCTGCCGCCCCGCTGGCAGGCCCGGGAGTGGTTTTCGGGGTTCACGGGCTCGGCAGGCACCCTGGTGGTCACCGCGAAGGGCGGCGGCCTGTGGACGGATTCACGCTATTTCTCGCAGGCGGAGACCGAACTGGCCGGCAGCGGCCTGCCCCTGATGAAGCTTAACGTGGCGCACACGCCCGAGCACGTGGCCTGGCTCGCCAGCCAGTTCGGTGACGGGGACACCGTGGCCGTCGCCGGCGATAGCGTGTCGGTGGCGGGCGCCGAGGGCCTGGCCCAGCGCCTGGCCGGTGCCGGTGCCTCGCTGCGCACCGACCTGGACCTGCCGGGTGCCGCCTGGGCGGACCGTCCTGCCCGCCCCGCGGCTCCGGTGTTTGCCCACGAGGCGCCCTACGCCCCGGTCAGCCGGGCCGACAAGCTGCAGCATGTTCGCACCGCCATGCGCCGGGCCGGGGCCACGCACCACTTGGTCTCCAGCCTCGATGACATCGCCTGGCTCACCAACCTGCGCGGCGCCGATGTCGACTACAACCCCGTGTTCCTCGCCCATCTGCTGGTCGAGGACACCCGTGCCACCCTCTTCATCGATGCCCCGAAGCTGCCGCCAGCGGTGAAGGCCGCCCTGGCCGCCGATGGCATCAGCCTGGCCGATTACGGCACGGCCGCCGCTGCCGTCGCCGCCCTGCCCGATGACGCCACGCTCCTGTTCGACCCGTCGAAAGTGGTCGTCGCCATCCTGGATGGCCTGCCGGCCAGCGTGAAGCAAGTGCGCGGGCCGGCGCCGTCAACCGCCGCCAAGGCACGCAAGACGCCCGAAGAGTTAGAGCACATTCGCGAGGCCATGCGCCGCGACGGCGCGGCACTCGCCCGTGCCTTTCGGCGGATCGAGGCGGGGCTGGCAAGCGGCGAGCCGTTGACCGAGCTCGACGTCGATACGATCGTCCGCGAAGCGCGTGCCGCCCAGGACGGCTTTGTCGGCGAGAGTTTCTCGACCATCGCGGGCTACCAGGCCAACGGCGCCCTTCCCCATTATCGCGCCACCGAAGAGGGCTTCAGCCCGCTGGCCGCCAGGGGCCTCCTGCTGGTCGATTCCGGCGGCCAGTACCTCGGCGGCACGACCGATATCACCCGCGTATTGGCCCTGGGGCCGGTGACCGATGAGCAGAAGCGCGATTCCACGCTGGTGCTCAAGGGCATGATCGCCCTCTCGCGCGCCCGCTTCCCCAAGGGCGCCAGCGGCCCACAGCTGGATGCGCTGGCCCGCGCGCCCCTTTGGGCGGCCGGCATGGATTTCGGCCATGGCACCGGCCATGGCGTGGGCTACTTCCTCAACGTGCATGAAGGCCCCCACGGGATCCGCCCGCCGGTCACGGGCGGCGCGCTGGTGCCGCTGGAGACCGGCATGATCACCTCGATCGAGCCCGGCCTGTACAAGCCCGGCCGCCACGGCATCCGCCACGAGAACCTCGCCGTGGTTACCCAGGCCGACCAGACCGAGTTCGGCGAGTTCTACGCGTTTGAGACGCTCACCCTTTGCCCGTTTGACCGGCGCGGGCTGGAACCGCGGCTGCTGGAGCCCTCCGAGCGAGCCTGGCTGGACGATTACCACGCCACCGTGCGTGCGGCCCTGTCCCCCCTTCTGGACGGCGAGGACCGTGCCTGGCTGGAATGGCACTGCGCCCCGCTTTGAGGGGGCCGGCGTCACCGCTTCGTTGGCTTATCGCGCGCAAGCGCGCTCCTACAACGGGCCGGTCTCTTTGGGTGATACGCGAATCGGGCAGACTTGACCGCTCCGATACGCTCACCCATCCTGCCCGGCTTACGAGAAACCGACCCGCCTGATGAATACCCGTTACAACGCCTCAGACATCGAAGTCCTCAGCGGCCTTGACCCGGTCAAGCGCCGCCCCGGCATGTACACCGACACCTCGCGCCCGAACCACCTGGCGCAGGAAGTCATCGACAACTCCGTCGACGAGGCGCTGGCCGGCCACGCGAAAACCATCGACGTCACCGTCTTCAACGACGGCTCAGTCGAAGTAACCGACGATGGCCGCGGCATGCCCGTGGATATCCACCCGGAAGAGAAAGTGCCGGGTATCGAGCTGATCCTCACGCGCCTGCACGCGGGCGGCAAGTTCTCGAACAAGAATTACGCGTTCTCAGGCGGCCTGCACGGCGTGGGTGTCTCGGTGGTGAATGCGCTCTCCACCCGCGTGGATGTCACCATCCGCCGTGAGGGCCAGGAATACCGCATGAGCTTCGCGAACGGCGATCGCGCCAGCGAGCTCGAAGTGATTGGCACCGTGCCGAAGAAGAAGACCGGCACGACGCTACGCTTCTGGCCGGATCCGAAATACTTCGACTCGCCGCGCATCCTCGTCTCCAAGCTCAAGCACCTCCTGCGGGCCAAGGCCGTGCTCTGCGCCGGCCTCACCGTGCGCCTGCACGACGAAGCCGCCGGCGAGACCACCGAGTGGTATTTCGAAGATGGCCTGCAGGATTACCTGAAGGCCGAACTGCAGGGCGCCGAAGCGCTCCCGGCCGATCTGTTCGTGAAGCACTTCGCGCGCGAGACGGACACGGTGGATGTCGCACTCTGCTGGTTGCCGGAAGGCGAGCTGGTCCAGGAAAGCTACGTAAACCTGATCCCGACGGCGCAGGGCGGCACGCATGTGAACGGCCTGCGCTCGGGCCTCACCAACGCCATCCGCGAGTTCTGCGACCTGCGCAACCTGCTGCCGCGCGGCGTCAAGCTCGCGCCGGAAGATGTATGGGAGCGGCTCGCCTTCGTCCTCAGCATCAAGCTGCAGGATGCCCAGTTCGCTGGCCAGACCAAGGAGCGCCTGTCGTCGCGTAACGCAGCGGGCGTAGTGGAAGGCGTCGTGCACGATGCTTTCAGCCTGTGGCTGAACCAGCACGTGGATCTCGGCGAAAAGATCGCGCAACTCGCGATCGAACGTGCGAGCGCGCGCCTCAAGGCCGCCAAGCAGGTCGTCCGCAAGAAGATCACCTCGGGCCCGGCACTGCCCGGCAAGCTTGCCGATTGCGCGTCCACGGACCTGACCCGCACCGAAATTTTCCTCGTCGAGGGCGATTCGGCAGGTGGCTCTGCCAAACAGGCCCGCGACAAGGATTTCCAGGCGATCATGCCGCTGCGCGGCAAGATCCTGAACACCTGGGAAGTCGAATCCACCGCGGTACTCGCTTCGCAGGAAGTGCACGACCTGGCCGTCGCCATCGGCTGCGACCCGGGCAAGGATGACCTGACAGGCCTGCGCTATGGCAAGGTCGTGATCCTCGCTGACGCGGACTCCGACGGCCTGCACATCGCAACGCTGCTCTCGGCACTGTTCCTTCGCCACTTCCCCGCGCTGGTGCGCGAAGGCCACGTGTTCGTGGCCATGCCGCCGCTGTTCCGCGTGGACGTGGGCAAACAGGTGTTCTATTGCCTGGATGAGGAAGAGAAGCGCCTGATGCTGGAGAAGGTCGAGCGCGAGAAGATGAAGGGCGCCGTCTCGGTCACCCGCTTCAAGGGCCTGGGTGAGATGAACCCGGCACAGCTGCGCGAATCCACGGTGCACCCGGATACCCGCCGCCTGGTGCAGCTCACGGTGGATACCGATGACGGCACCACGAAGCTGATGGACATGCTGCTCGCCAAGAAGCGCGCCAGCGACCGCAAGCAATGGCTCGAGGACAAGGGCGACCTGGCCACCCTCGAGGTCTGAACCAAAAAAAGCCCGGCAACGCCGGGCTTTTTTTTGCGCGACACGGGCCGTTTAGCGGCGCTCGCGAATCGCTTCGATCAGCCCGCGCGTTGCCGCGTCGAACTGCGCGATATCGCCGGCATCCTTGTCGTTCGCCAGCGACGGGTAGATCTGCTTGGCAATGACCTTGCCCAGCTCCACGCCCCACTGGTCGAACGCGTTGATGCCCCACAGGTGTCCGAGCATGAACACCTTGTGCTCGTACAGCGCGATGAGCGCACCCAGCGAGTGCGGGGTAAGCGAATCAAGCATGAAGACGCTGCTCGGGCGATTGCCCTCGAACGTACGCTGCGCTGCCAGCGCGCGGCGCTCCTCCTCCGTACCCGTCTTCGCTTCGGCAAGCGCTTCCTCGAACGTCTTGCCGAGCGACAGCGCGGCAGCCTGGGCAAGCAGGTTGGAGGTGAGCACATCCTGGTTTTCGCGCAGCGGGTGTGCCGGCTTCACCAGGCCGATGAACTCCAGCGGCACGATATCGGTGCCCTGGTGCAGCGCCTGGAAGTACGCGTGCTGCGCATTCGTGCCGATGCTGCCCCACACCACTGGCACGGTCGAACCGGTGACGTGCTTACCCGTGGTCGGGTGCACGTGCTTGCCCAGCGATTCCATCTCGAGCTGCTGCAGGTACGACGGCAGGTCCGCCAGGTAATCCACGTACGGGATCACCGCGCGGCTGGTGGTCCCAAGGATGTTGCGGTTCCACAGTTCGGCGGCGGCCAGCAGGACCGGCAGGTTGTCCTTCCACTCCGCCGTACGGAAATGGTCGTCCGCCTCGGCCGCGCCAGCCAGCAGGTCGCGGAAACCGTTCATGCCGATGGCGAAGGCGATGGATGCACCCACGGCCGACCACAACGAGAAACGGCCGCCCACGTAATCCCACATGGGCAGCACCTGTGCGGCGCCCCACTTGTTCACGGCCTCGACATTCGAACTGACGGCGATGAAGTGCTTCGCGGTCTTCGTGGTGTCGCCCTTGTTGGCCTTGAGGATCCAGTCACGGAAGACGCCGCCGTTGAGCAGCGTTTCCTGGGTGTTGAAGCTCTTGGATACGAGGATCACCAGCGTATGCGCGGGATCCAGCGTGTTCATCAGGTCGTAGGCAGCCTGGCCATCCACGTTGGTAAGGAAATGGCTCCTGATGCCATCGACGTGGAAACGCTCGAGGGCGTGCACCGCCAGGCGCGGACCCAGGTCCGAGCCGCCGATGCCGATGTTGACCACGTCGGTGACGCGGCCGATCAGGCCAACCGATTCACCCTCGCCCTTGTGCACGGCGTTGACGAGCTTTTCCATCTGGTCCAGCGCATCGGCCACGTCCTTGCGCACATCGGCGGGCGCGGCCGGATGACGCGACGCACCCCCGCGCAGCGCGGTGTGCAGCACCGCGCGGTCTTCGGAGGTGTTGATGTGCTTGCCTTCGAACATGGCATCGCGCGCGGCCTGCCAGCCGGTGCTCTCGATGTAGTTACCCACGGCATCGAGCGCCGCCGTGTCGAGCTTCTGGCGGGTGATATCGAGCAGGATGGGACCCATGCGCTTGCGGAAGCGATCGCCACGGGAGGCATCGTTGACGAGCGTGCGGAGGGAGGTGCCGGCAAGGCGGCTCTTGTGCTCATCGAACGACGGCACGGGGACGTGGTTTGAATCCATGGCTTCCACTTGGCTGCGACGGAGGGAAGCGCCGATATTACCGCACTGCAGCGTAAGTGGATTGTATGTTAGAGCGTTAGTCGGCGACGAGCCGCCTGGTAGTCGGCCACAAGGGCCTGTGGGCCGTCAGCAAGACCGATGGGGACCCCACGATCCTGCTGACGATTCACAGTGAGCGCAGCGAACGGCTCACAGCCGGTGCAAGCCGGCGACTTACCTTCACGCCGCCTGCTTCGGAATCGAATGATTCGTGTGCGTGATGCGGTTGTCGGCATCCACGTACACCAGGTCGGGCTGGTACTTGGCCATCTCGGCTTCGGACAGGCCGACGAACGCGGCAATGATGACCAGGTCGCCCGTGGACACGCGACGCGCGGCGCTACCGTTCACGGAAATGATGCCCGAGCCCTCTTCCGCACGCAGTGCGTACGTGACGAAGCGTTCGCCGTTGTTGATGTTCCAGGCGTGGATCTGCTCGTATTCACGGATGCCGGCGGCATCGAGCAGGTTGCCATCAATGGCGATCGAACCTTCGTAGTTCAGCTCGGCGTGAGTCACCGTGGCGCGGTGGATCTTGCACTTGAGCATGTTGAGGTGCATGGCAGTCTCTGGGGTCTTGGCGGTTACAAAAACGCCCATTCTAACGGAAGCAAGCCCGTACCGTCGTGAATGGGCTTCCTCGGTGTCGAGGCGCTTTATGGGGGAGCGGGGTCGGAAACGCAAGTGCCCGTTCGTGAAGGGATTCAGTCGAACGGCAGGTTATCGATCAGGCGGGTGGCGCCAAGGCGGGCGGCGACCAGGGCGACCAGGCCCTCGCGCTCGTCCGCCGCGGGCTCGGCCAGGTCATCGGCCCGGCGGATGGCCACGTAATCGGGAACGAAACCGGCGCGCTCCAGGCGCGCCCGGGCGGCGGTTTCCAGGGCCTGCCAGTTGTGCCCCTGGCGGAACAGGTCACGCATCTGGGTCAGCGTGGCGTAGATCTGCGGCGCCCGCTGGCGCTCGGCGGGCGTCAGGTACTGGTTGCGCGAGCTTTTGGCCAGCCCATCGTCGTCACGCAAGGTGGGGCCGGACATGATTTTCACCGGCAACGACAGGTCGCGGACCATCCGCTCGATGACCTTCAGTTGCTGGAAATCCTTCTGGCCGAAGACGGCAAAGTCGGGCTGGACCAGATGGAACAGCTTGGAAACCACCGTAGCCACGCCATCGAAATGGCCGGGGCGGTGGGCCCCCTCGAGGGTCTCGGTCACGCCGGGCACATGGATGCTGACGCTCCCTTCGGCACCGAACGGGTAGAGCGTGGCCACTTCCGGCGCGAACAGCACATCACAGCCCGCCTCGGCCAGGCCCACCTGATCCTGGGCCAGGGTGCGCGGGTAGCGCTCGAAATCCTCGCCCGGACCAAACTGGGTGGGATTCACGAAGACAGAGGCGACAACCCGGTCGGCGCGGGCACGGGCCAGCTTCAACAGGGAATGGTGGCCCTCGTGAAGGTTGCCCATGGTGGGCACGAAGCCCACGGTCTGGCCAGAGGTGCGCCAGCCGCGGATCGTGGCACGGAGGGCGGCGGCGTCGGTTACGGTCTGCATGGCTGGCTCGTTAGCTGAAGCTGTGTTCGGGGCCGGGGAACGCCCCCGCCCTTACGTCATCCGCGTACGCGCGGATCGCTGCCGGAATGGAATCACGTCCGGCGAGGAAATCCTTGGAGAACTTCGGCCGCTTACCGGGGGTAAGGCCGAGCATGTCGTACACGACCAGCACCTGCCCGTCGCAATCCACGCCCGCCCCGATACCGATCACGGGGATCGAAAGCGCCTTCGTGATGCGTTCGGTCAGCGCAGAGGGCACGCATTCGAGGACAAGCAAATCGGCACCCGCCGCCTCAACGGCCTTCGCATCGGCGAAAAGCTTGTCGGCCGCGTCTTCCGTCTTGCCCTGCACCTTGTAGCCGCCGAACTTGTTCACGGACTGCGGGGTGAGACCCAGGTGGCTGCACACGGGAATATCCCGCTCAGCCAGCGCCGAAATCACCTCACAGATGCGGCCAGCGCCCTCGATCTTGACCATGGCGGCGCCGCCCTGCGCGACGAGCCGCGTGGCGGCCTCCATCGCGGCAGGCACATCGCGATCGCTCATGAACGGCAGGTCGGCCACCAGCAACGTGGCGGAAAGACCGCGCGCCACGGCAGCGGTGTGGTAGACCATTTCATCGACCGTGACCGGTAGCGTGCTCGACCTGCCCTGCACCACCATGCCGAGGGAGTCACCCACCAGGGCGACATCGACCCCGGCGGATTCCAGTTGCGCGGCAAAACTCGCATCGTAGGCGGTGAGCATCACGATCTTCCGGCCTTCGGCTTTCATTGCCTTCAGGCCCGGCACGGTCACCGGCTTACGCGCCGGCGCACTCGTTTTTTCGACGTACACGCTCTTGTCGCCTCGTTGGGTGAAACGGGAATTGTCCGCCTGATTGGCCCGGGGCTCAAGGAACCCGGATCAGGCGAGGGGGATGCATTCAGCCGAATCCACGCCGGCCAGCAGATCGGCGACCTTGCCTTGCCCCGCCAGCATGGCTCCAGGAGCGATGTCCGCCAGGGGCAGCAGGACGAAAGCCCGCTCGGGGATCCGCGGGTGAGGCACCACGAGGCGTTCGTCGTGGATCACGGTGTCGCCATAGGCCAGCAGGTCCAGGTCGAGCGTGCGAGGGCCCCAGCGCTCGCCATCACGCACGCGGCCGAACGAACGCTCGGTCGCCAGCAAGGCATCGAGCAGGCCGTGGGCGTCCAGGGAGGTCTCCACGGCGATGGCCGCATTGATGAAATCCGGCTGGTCCAGGTTGCCCCAGGGGGGCGTGCGGTAGAACCGCGACCTCGCGACGACACGAATGCCCGGCGTTCCGTCCAGGGCGTCGATCGCGGCACCGAGCCGCGACCGCACGTCACCCAGGTTCCCGCCCAGGCCGATCAGGGCAACGACGCTCACGCCCCGCCCGCGTCGCCCTTGCCACCCCGCGTGGGCTTGCGCCGGCGGCGGCGTTTTCGCGCCGGTGCCGTGGCGGCCACGGTGCTGCCGTCGTTCGTCGGCACACCGCCCCCGCCCAGGGCGGCCGCCAGCATCTCCGGCGGCAACTGCTGAGCGTGCGCCCACCACTCACCCAGCTCGCGCATGCGCGGGGATTCGTGGGCGCGCAGCAGCAGGAAATCGAATGCGGCACGGAAGCGCGGGTGCGACATCAGGCGGAACACGCGCTTACGGTGGATCTGCTCGAAGCGCGGCTGCAGCGCCCAGATCTCTTCCATGGTGAACGTAAAACGGCGCGGGATGGCGACGCGCTGGCACTGTTCACCCACCACGTGCACGGCAGCGCGCTGCCATGCCTCATTCATTTCAAAACCTTGCGCCATCCAGCCGTGGGCCTGATCGCGCACCTCGCCCCATAGCAATACCGCATAGAGGAACGCCGGGGTAACCGACTTGCCTTCAGCGATCCGGGCATCCGTGTTGGCCAGGCCCTGCTCCACCAGCGCACGCAACGCGTTGTCACCGCGCTCCAGCGCGCGGGCGGTCGCTGGAAACAGGAACTCAAGCAAACCGCAGGCTTCGAGCATCTTGAAGCTCTTCAGCCCATGGCCCGCGAGAAACAGTTTCAACGACTCGTCGAACAGGCGGGCGGGCGAGGCTTCTGTCAGCAGGTGCCCCAGCTTCTTGAACGGTGCGGACGCCGACGGCGCGATGGTGAAGCCCAGCTTGGCCGCGAGACGCGCTGCACGCAGCATGCGCACGGGATCTTCGCGATAGCGCTGCTCAGGATCACCGATAAGCCGCATGGTGCGGTCTTCCAGGTCCTGCATGCCGCCCACGTAATCGCGAACGCTGAAATCGGCGATGTCGTAATAAAGGGCGTTGACCCGGAAGTCGCGGCGTACCGCATCTTCCTCGATCGTCCCCCAGATGTTGTCGCGGACGATTCGGCCATCGACGATGTGCCGGTCACCCTCACCCTCGGCCCCCTCCTCACCCGTACCACGGAAGGTGGCAACCTCGATGATCTCGGGGCCGAACACGACGTGGGCGAGCCGGAAGCGACGGCCAATCAACCGGCAGTTGCGGAACAGCCCTTTCACCTCTTCCGGCGTGGCGTTGGTCGCCACGTCGAAATCCTTGGGGTGGCCGCCCAGCAGTAGGTCGCGCACGGCACCGCCCACCAGGTACGCGGCGAACCCGGCGTCATGCAGTCGGTAAAGCACGCGCAACGCGGCTTTGCTGATGTTCTTGCGGGAAATGGAGTGCTGTTCGCGCGGGATGATTCGCATACCGTGCGGAACCTCGCCCCTTGATTCGGAATTCAAGCGGTTGGTGTCCTGGCGGGCGCCTTGGCGCCCGGGCAAGTGGCTGCCCCCACCGGCGGCCGGTGTCGGGATGAACGGGCCAAATGTAACGAATTCGACCCAATCCGACGAGCGGCTGCAAAGACGTTGCCAGGCGGCGGAATTCGGATATACTAGCGCGCTTCGTACGTCTCGTACGACCCGCTCCCTTCGTCTAGTGGTCTAGGACACGGCCCTCTCAAGGCTGGAACACGAGTTCGAACCTCGTAGGGAGCGCCACTTTCCTCTTCGGCGCCGAACCGTTCGCATGACCTTTGTCGTTACCGACAACTGCATCAAGTGCAAGTACACGGACTGCGTCGAGGTTTGCCCCGTGGATGCCTTCCACGAAGGCCCGAACTTCCTGGTCATCAATCCGGACGAGTGCATCGACTGCACCCTCTGTGAGCCGGAATGCCCCATCAACGCGATCTACCCCGAGGACGATGTCCCCGCCGGGCAGGAGCCGTTCGTGGCGCTGAATGCCGAGCTGTCGAAGGATTGGCCGGTGATCACCGAGCGCAAGGATGGCATGCCGGACGCGAAGGACTGGGAAAACAAACCCAACAAGATCGAGCTGCTGCAGAAGTAGGCTCCGACAAAAAAAGGCCCCGCGGGGCCTTTTTTGTTCTCCACGCCCGGCTTCTCCTGTGCGCCCCGCTCCTACAGAGGATAAAAAAAGGCGCCCGATTGGGCGCCTTTCGTTTGCAGCGAAACCAGGGCTTACTTGACGCCGAGGCGCGCCTTCAGCGAATCGATGACGCGACGCACGCCGCCTGCATCGCCCTGCGCACGCACCTCGGAGCCAGCGCCGCTGGCGTTGACCGTGAGCACCACCGGGTGCTTGTTGCCACCCTGCTGCGCGGCCTGCGGGCCGCCTTCGATCGCTGCATCGGGGTTCTTGTCGCTGCCGCCGAACATGCGCTTGAAGAAGCCACGCTTCTGTTCCGGCGCACCCGAGGTCGCTGCGATCTGGAACGTGTGGGTATCGTCGTCATGCGCCGTCACGGTACCGACATCGCCAACCGCCAGCACTTCGCCGATGCGCTTGTAGGCCGCATCGGGGGCATCGGACAGGATGAAGCCATCCGAAACCGGGGCGGCGGCGGGAGCACCCGTGCCGGCGGCGTTACCCGACGCAGAGCCGGCATCCGGAATCACCAGCGCCGCGCTCGTCGACGGGGTATCCATGCCCGGCGGAATTTCCAGCGGAGCTTCCTGCTTGGCCTTTTCCCACTGCTTGGTGGAGCGGAACGCGCCGCAGCCGGAAACGACCAGGACGGACAGGAGCAGTGCCGGGACGACCAGCGCGTACGAGGTTTTCTTCATGAACAAGGGTTCCGTTGGAAGCCGTTTTAATGGGGTTGCGTCAGGCGGCAGTCGCCAATGGTGCCAGAGCCGCGAGCGTTTCGCGCACTTTCGCCAGCGCCGGGCCGGGTTCCAGCTCGACCAGGGGCAGGCGGGGTGCCGCCAAACCCAGCCCCAGCATGGCCAGGCCGGCCTTGACGGGGATGGGGTTCGGCGCACAGTTCAGTGCGTCGATCAGGGGGGCCAGCCGGGCCGTGGCGCTGGCCGTGCGCCCTGCGTCACCCGAACGGGCGGCGTCGCAGAAGTCACGGAAAGGCTCCGGAACGAGATTGGCCACCACCGAAATGGTGCCTGCGGCGCCAGCCAGCATGGCCTGGTGGGCCGTACCGTCGTCACCGCTGAGGTAGACGAAATCGGCGCGAATAAGTTCCGCGATGGCCCGAATACGTTCTGGCTCACCCCGGGCTTCCTTGATACCGACGATGCCGGGGTGATCACGAAGCACCGCCACGGTCTCCGGCGCGATATCGCAGCCCGTGCGCGGCGGCACGTTGTACAGGATGACAGGGAGGCCACCTTCGTCGGCCACGGCAAGAAAATGCCGGCGCATGCCTTCCTGGGTGGGCCGCACGTAAAACGGGGCCACGACCAGCGCGGCATCCGCACCCAGGGCCCTGGCCCGGCGCGTGGTGGCAATGGTCTTCGCCGTACCGGCTTCGCCGGTGCCCGCGATGACCGGGATACGTTTGTCGATATGTTTCACCGCGAATGCGAGCAGGCGCTCGAATTCGTCATGCTCGAGGAAGTGCGATTCGCCCGTCGAACCCGCGACCACCACGGCCTGGGTGCCGCCGGCCAGCTGCTGGTCGAGCAGGCGGCCAAACGCGTCGAGATCGAGCGAACCGTCAGCGGCAAACGGGGTTGCCAATGCGGTGATGCTTCCGGAGATATCCAAGGTGAAACCCATTGAGGAACCAGCCCTTCGCATGTTACCGGGGCGTTTCCGGGGAGTCCATTCGCCCTGATGCGGCCGCCACCGCCCGCCGTGTCTTGCTAGTGTCCGATGGCCCCCGTTAAGCTCGGGCCAACAGCGACGCCCCGCGCCCCGCGGGCCGCGCCATGGGTAGTAAAGGCCTTGAACCGTTCTGTAGCACGCAGCGCCGCCGCCGATAACCAGTTACTTATCTCGACACTGTCGCCGGCGCACCGCGCGCCGATCCTCGCCCTCGCCAAGCGTATCGCCGATTCCGGGTGCAACCTGGCCGATGCCCGGGTTTCCACCATCGGCAACGACACCTCCGTGATGCTATTGGCGTCAGGCTCCTGGGATGCGGTGGCCAAGCTGGAAACGGCGGTGGGCAAGCTGGCCCGGGATGAAGAACTGCAGATCGTCCACTACCGCACGACGCCGCGCGAGCCGACGGCGCACCTGCTGCCGTACCTGGTGGAAGTGATCGCCGCCGATCGCCCGGGCATCCTGGTCAAGATCATCGAGTTCTTTTCGCGCCGTGACATCAGCGTGGAGCAGCTCTCTTCCATGCGCTACCAGGCCATGCAGACCGGCGCGGAGATGTTCCAGGCGCAGATCACGATCGGCATTCCGTCCGAAACGCATATCGCCGCGCTGCGCGACGATTTCCTCGAACTGTGCGATGGCCTCAACCTCGATGCCATCATGGACCCGGTAAAGTTCTGACCCCAGGGAATAAAACACATCGCATGATCGGCAAGGGTAAGAAGGTTCCGAAACTCAAGGGCACGCTCGGCGACGCTTCCACGCTGGCGCTGTCATCCCTCTCCGGCAAGTGGGTCGTCGTGTTCTTCTACCCCAAGGACAACACGCCGGGCTGCACGAACGAAGCCAAGGATTTCCGCGACCACTACGCCGAATTCCAGGCGCGTGGCGCCGAAGTCATCGGGGTATCGCGCGATTCGGTGCGCTCGCACGCGAACTACGCAGCAAAGCACGAACTCCCCTTCCCCCTCGTTTCCGACGCCGATGAAGCCTGGTGCCAGGCCTTCGACGTCATCCACGAGAAGGTGCTGTACGGCAAAAAGTACATGGGTGTCGTACGCAGCACGTTTCTCATCGACCCGGATGGCAAGGTGTTCGCGGAGTGGCGCGGGGTGAAAATCCCCGGCCATGCGCAAGCCGTCCTTGAGAGTGTTCCCACCGCGTGACGGACACCGCGCCACGCGGCTCCTTCCCCCGGCCACGGCCGCGTAGCCGGGTTTTGCAACCTCCGCATGAGGTCACTTCCGCATGACCGGAAGCAAGCGCATCTACGCCCTCGACACCAACGTGCTGCTGCACGATCCGACCTCGCTGTTCCGCTTTGAGGAACACGATGTCTTCATACCGATGACGGTGCTGGAGGAACTGGACGACAAGAAGAAAGGTGGCTCGGAAGTTTCACGCAACGGCCGCCAGGTAAGCCGCTTCCTCAACGAGCTCATCGAGCGCGGCGGCCACGACGGACTCCGCGAAGGGGTCGAACTGAGCAACCCCCAGGGTATCAAGCTCAAGCGCGGCGCGGTGGGCCGCCTGTTCTTCCAGCAACGTACCAGCCACGGCAACGGCAAGGCGGATAACCAGATCCTGGCCGCGGTCATCGACTTGCGCGACCAGTACCCCGATCGCCCGGTCATCCTGGTCAGCAAGGACATCAACCTCCGGATCAAGGCCTCGATCTACGGCATCACCGCCGAGGATTACGAGAACGATCGCGCGCTCGATGATTTCGCCCTGCTCTTCACCGGTTCAGACCAGCTGCCGGAGGATTTCTGGAGCCTGCACCCCGAGCTCCGTTCGTGGAACGAGCGTGGTCGCACGTTCTACGAAGTAGATGTACGCGACGACGAGCTCTGGTATCCGAACCAATGCCTGTACATGCCGGGCGAGAACGACGTCGAGCTGCGCGTGCTCGAGATCCGCGGCGACGAGGACCACCGCAGGGCGAAACTGGTCCTGCTCGATGACCATACCCACGCCGCGCACGGCGTGTGGGGTATTGCGGCACGTAACCGCGAGCAGAACTTCGCGATGAACCTGCTGATGGATCCCGACGTGGATTTCGTCACGCTGCTTGGCACGGCAGGTACCGGCAAGACCCTGCTCGCGCTCGCCGCCGGCCTGGCCCAGGTCATGGACCAGCAGCGGTACCGCGAGATCATCATGACTCGCGCCACCGTGTCGGTCGGCGAAGACATTGGCTTCCTCCCCGGTACGGAAGAGGAAAAGATGACCCCGTGGATGGGCGCGCTCACCGATAACCTGGAAGTGCTCGCCAACCCCGAGGAAGGTGGATCGTGGGGCCGCCAGGCCACCAACGACCTGCTCGCCTCGCGGGTGAAGATCCGCTCGCTGAACTTCATGCGCGGCCGAACGTTCCTCAGCCGCTACCTCATCATCGACGAGGCGCAGAACCTTACGCCCAAGCAGATGAAGACGCTGATCACGCGCGCGGGCCCGGGCACGAAGATCGTGTGCCTTGGCAATGTGGAGCAGATCGACACGCCGTACCTCACCGAAACCACCTCGGGCCTGACCTACGCGGTGGACCGCTTCAAGATGTGGGCCCATTCCGGCCACATCACCCTGAAGCGCGGCGAACGTTCGCGCCTGGCCGATTTCGCTTCCGAAGCCTTGTGACGGTCGCGAAACCCAACACCCTCACCATCGCCGGATCCGACTCCGGCGGTGGTGCGGGGATCCAGGCTGACCTGAAGACGTTCCACTCGCTGGGCACGCACGGGCTGACCGCGATCACGGCGGTCACCTCGCAAAACACCCGAGGCGTTTCCGCGGTGCACACGTTGCCGCTCGCCCATGTGCGTAGCCAGATCGAGGCCGTGTTCGCCGACTTCCCGATTGCTGGGGTGAAGACGGGCATGCTCGGCTCCGCCGCCATCACACGGCTCGTAGCTAAAGAATTGGCCGCACGACAGCCACCGTGGCTAGTGGTCGACCCGGTGATGATTGCCACGAGCGGCGCCCGCCTGCTCGATGAGAACGCGCTAGACGCCCTGCTCACACGACTCATTCCGCTGGCAGATATCCTCACGCCCAACCTGCCCGAGGCAGAGGCCCTCCTGGGCCGGCGGATCGGCAAGGCCTTCGACGAGGCCGGGGCTGATTTACTCGCCCTGGGCTGCGGCGGCGTGCTGCTGAAGGGGGGCCATGCTAACGGCCGGCAGATCGTGGATCGTTACTACGACGCGACCGGCGCGCTCGCATTTGAACACCCCCGCCTTCCCTTCGAGGGCCACGGCAGCGGCTGCACCCTTGCTTCGGCCGTCACAGCCCACCTGGCACGGGGCAAAGCGCCGCAGGCGGCTGTCCGCGCTGCCATTTCCTGGCTGGACAAGGCTTTCCGGGGGGCGTGGCGCCCAGGCGGCGGCGCCGTCCACGTGCTGGCGCACTAAGCCCGGAGTAAACTAAGCGCGTTGATACGGGCCTGAACGGGCCGCATGTATCGCCCGTCCTTTCGAGTGCAACCCCATGAATCTCCTCGGGCCCCGCTTCATCGTCCTGTACCTGTTGATCCTGTTCACGCTATGCGTGCTACTGGTGCACCTGCGTGGCCGCTCGCGCCTGCGATTCGATCGCCAGCTGGTGGATCACTCGGCGCTGTTCGCCCCGTACAACCTGTTGATGTACGCATTTTCAGCGGTGCCCGCACGGCCCATCCTGGATCGCAGCGGGTTCCCGCAACTCGATCTGCTGCAGAACAACTGGCAGAAAATCCGCGAAGAGGCCATGCACCTGTTTGACGAGGGCTACATTCGCTCGGCGGAAAAGCATAACGATGCCTCGTTCAACTCGTTCTTCAAGCAGGGCTGGAAGCGCTTTTACCTTAAGTGGTACGGCGAACCGCTCGCATCCGCAGAGGCCCTTTGCCCGGAGACGGTGAAGCTGCTGAACTCGATCCCGAGCGTGAAGGCGGCCATGTTCGCCCTGCTGCCGCCGGGCAGCCGCCTGAATCCGCACCGCGATCCGTTCGCCGGTTCGCTGCGCTACCACCTTGGCCTGATCACGCCCAATTCGGACGACTGCCGCATCTTCGTCGATGGCGAAATGCACGCCTGGCGCGATGGCAAGGATGTGGTGTTCGACGAAACCTATGTGCATTGGGCGGAGAACCGCACCGACCAGACCCGTGTGATCCTGTTCGCCGATGTGGAGCGACCGCTCAAGTTCGGCCTGATGACGGCGATCAACAAGCGGGTCGGTGCCTTCATGGGCTCGATCACCGCCTCGCCCAACAGCGATGACGGCAAGGAACAGGTGGGCTTCGTGAACCGCATGTTCGCCCTGAACCAGCGTGGCCGCGAGCGCACCCGCAAATTCAAGAAGGCCAACCCGAAGCTGTTTCGCGTCCTCAAGTACATCGGCATCGTGGTGATGGTCTGGCTGGTGTTCCTGGCGCCCTACCCCTTCTTCCGGGGTTAAAGAAGATTTCACGCGCCGCAGGATCAAGCGGCGCGATACTCCGGACGGGGTGAGCCTGAACGGAGACAAGGGCATGAAGCAGCTTGGCTGGTTTCTCGCACTAGTGGTTCCCACGATTGCCGCAGCGGCCCCGCCGCCGGCACATGTCATTCCACCCGGAACCCCGCCCCTCGCCGCCGTCCCGGCCGCGGGTGTTCAACGCGATCTGGGCCTGCTAGTCGATGGGCTTGTCGCCGACCTCACCAAGGACTCCACCAGCCAGGCCCGCGCGTTCAAGACGCTGATCGGCCTTGGCAGGCCAGCGGTCCCGTACGTGGTAGCCCACCTGGGCGATAGCCGCCCGCTGCCCGAGCAATCGATCTGGGTGCAGGCGGTAACGGGCCGCTCGGATACGCAATACCACCCGTGGTACGTGCATGATGGGCTGCTTGCGGTCCTGAAGGAGCTGACGGGCTATGCGCGTGCACCGATGACGGGGCACTTGTTGCCTTCGCAGCGTGCGAAGAGCGTGCGTAAGTGGGTGGCGTATTGCGTGGACCGCTACCCGGCGCAGGCGGCGGTTTGCCAGCGGGCGCTGGAGAATACGTCCATCACGGCGGATAGTCGTGATCCGCAGGTGGCCGACGCCAAATAGGCGCACGGTGTCGAGCTGTTAAGCGGTTCATTCGCATTCGCGAATGCGTGTAGCCAGCGGCTTGCGCCGCCTAGTGCTTGTGGGCTTGAGGCCGAGAGCCGCCGGTGCCCACCCTCGCGTCGATGCTGCGGCTACGCCGCCATGTCTTTGATTCGCGCACAAGGTGCGCTCCTACAACCGCCGCCCCGTTAGCGAGCCATGGGCCAGCCCTATGTAAGGCTGGCCTACGGCCGCTCTCTTGTGCGGAACTCGCCTCGAGGGTGGGCACCGACGGCTCTTTTGACCCATGAGGTTGGGTGGTGGGAGAGCCGGTGCGTTGTCTGCGGGTCGATCGGTGCGTTCGGACACGTGCGGACGGACAGCGGCTTCGTCCGCGGACAGTAGTGATTGTGTGGCGTGGTTCGGCGCAAACGGCGTCGTGGCGCCGTTTGCGGGCCGTTGATGGGGTTGGCACGGCGGATGCAACGTCTTGGGTAACGGGGCCTGGCCCCATCTGTCCCACCTCACGGAGCATCGCCATGAACGCTGAAACCTTCCTGCTCAAGTCCTTCTTCGTTGCTGCCGTGCTGACTTGCGTGTTGGCGATGGGGGCATTTGTCACGGCCAGCCCGTCGCAGCTGCCGGCGAACGTGGTGGCCGTCGCGCGTTGATGGGTTGCGGCGTCATCGCCGCGTCGGCTGATCGCGTGCAAGCACGCTCCCACACGAGCCTGGTCCATCCATTTATCAAATCGCGATATAGCCTTGTAGGAGCCCACCCTGTGGGCGACATCTTTCGCGACGACGTAGCAGGCCCTGTGGCTTTGTCGCGAACGGCGTCGCCCACAGGGTGGGCTCCTACAACGGCATGGCGCACCAGCAGCGAGCTCGCCGCCATGCCACCTCATGGGTGAAGAGAGTCGTCGGTGCCCACCCTCGAGGCGAGTTCCGCACAAGAGAGCGGCCGTAGGCCATATAGGTAAACCATGCGCCGAAGGCGCATTCCGCACCGAACGCGGAGGACCTGCCTGAGCAGCGAGGGTGGGCACCGACAGCTCTTCGCCTCAAGCCCACAACCAACAGGCGGCGGATGCCGCTCGAGACATGCATTCGCGCCAGCGAATGAACCGCTTCACTAGCGCGAAGCCGAAGGCGAGCCTGCACAGGCGAATACAAAAAAAGCCCGGCATGTGCCGGGCTTTTTGTTCAAGCTCGAGCGATGGCGATTACGCCGTCGCCTTGATCCGCTCGACGATCGCATCGCCGAAGGTATCGGTGTTGCCGGTGCCGCCCACGTCCGGCGTCGTGCGGTCGCGCGCGTTCATTACATCGCTGATCGCCGCACGCAGGCGCGTACCCTTCGCGACCATGCCCAGGTGATCGAGCATATCGGCCGCTGCCAGCAGCAGCGCGCACGGGTTGGCCTTCTTCTGGCCCGCGATATCCGGCGCCGAGCCGTGCACTGCCTCGAAGATGGCCGCGTCCTTACCGATGTTAGCACCCGGGGCCAGGCCCAGGCCGCCGACCAGGCCAGCGCACAGGTCCGACAGGATGTCGCCGAACAGGTTGGTGGTGACGATCACGTCGAACTGGTACGGATTCATTACCAGCTGCATGCACGCGTTGTCGACGATCATTTCCTGGAACTCGAGGTCCGGGAAATCCTTCGCCACTTCACGCGCCACATCCAGGAACAGACCCGACGAGGTCTTCATGATGTTGGCCTTGTGCACGGCCGTGACCTTCTTGCGGCCCTTCGCGCGCGCCATCTCGAAGCCGTAGCGGCAGATGCGCTCCATGCCCGGACGGGTATTGCGGATGACCGACACGGCCACTTCGTTCGCGCCCTCACCCTCGCGCGTCTGGCCTTCGGCCATGTACGCGCCCATCGTGTTCTCGCGCACCGTGATGATGTCGATGTTGTCGTAGCGCGCCTTGGTGCCCGGGAAGCTGATGGCCGGACGCACGTTGGCGTACAGGTCGAACTTGCGGCGCAGGGTGACGTTGATCGAGGTGAAGCCACCGCCGATCGGCGTGGTGAGCGGGCCCTTCAGCGCCACGGTGTGCTTGGCGATGGCATCGAGCGTGGCCTGCGGCAGCAGGTCGCCGTGCTTCTCGAGGGCCACCATGCCCGCGTCCACGAAATCGTAGGTCAGGCCGCAGTCGAGGGCATCGAGGACGCGGATGGTCGCGTCCATGATCTCGGGGCCGATACCGTCGCCGGGGATCACGGCAATGGTCTTGCTCATGGGGGTAACTCCTGGAAGGAAGCGGGTCTAGGGACACACGCGACGCATGTGCCGGGGAAAGAAAATCGTCCGATTATCGGCGATTTTGCCCGCTTCCTTCAAGGATGCCGCCCGTGGCGGCCTGTATTCAGCCAGCCACGTGGTCCGCGCAGGCGGCGGCATCCCCCGCCGTCTCACCTTCCAGCGAGTCCAGGAAATCGACGGCGCGGCGCAGGTGCGGGATGACGATGGAACCGCCCACCACCAGGCCCACGCTGAACACCTCGAAGAACTCGTCGCGGTTCACGCCCGCTTCCTTGCACTGGGCCACGTGGTAGCTGATGCAGTCATCGCAACGCAGGACCATGGAAGCGACCAGGCCCAGCATCTCCTTGGTCTTCACATCGAGCGCACCCGCCCGGTAGGTCTGCGTATCCAGGGCGAAGAAACGACGCACCACCTGGTTGTCTTCACCCAGGATGCGCTCGTTCATGCGCTTGCGGAAGGCGGTGAACTCCTCGACGCGGTCCTTGTCCGTGGCCATCAGTGCGTGGCCTCGAGGATCTCGGCCAGGCGGCCGCTGCGATCGGCGGCGGCAAGGTCGTCAAACCCGCCGACATGCGTGCCGTTGATGAAGATCTGCGGCACCGTGCGGCGGCCGCCACTCTTCTCCAGCATGATGTCGCGCTGGGTCGGATCCATGTCGATGCGCACCTCGTTCCAGGCCAGGCCCTTGGCCTTCAGCAGGTTCTTGGCGGCGACGCAGTAAGGGCATACCGCGGTCGAATAGATGGTGATATCGGGGGTGCTCATGGAACGGGTGTCTCCGAACGCTCTGATGACCGTGATATGGCGGCCTTGCGCCCATTCTACAACCCGCGGCGAACCGGCGCCGTCGCGCGCGGTCCAAGCGGGTTACGACCCCGTAGTGGTATCGTTTTAACACTTATGCGCCTGCCCGTTCCCCGCCTGCTGCTCCTCGCCGCCAGCACCGCCGCCACCTTCGTGGCCGGCGCCCAGGAGGCCGTGCGCCTGCCCGACCTGGGCAGCTCCGCCAACGCCCTTATCAGCCCGCGGGAAGCCGAGGATTACGGCGCCCAGATGCTGCGCCAGATGCATGCGCTGGACCTGACGCTGGATGACGCCCTGCTCGACCAGTACATCAACGACCTGGGTTTCCGGCTGGTCGCCGCGAGCGACCGGCCGAAGGACCACTTCCAGTTCTTCATCGTCCGCGATACGCAGATCAACGCCTTCGCCGCCCCCGGCGGCTATATCGGCGTAAATGCGGGCCTGATCAACATCACCCAGAATGAGAGCGAACTGGCGGGCGTCATCGCCCACGAAATCGGCCACATCACCCAGAACCACCTTTATCGCGCCTTCGAGGCGTCGAAGAAGGATGCCCCGCTCCTGGCACTGGTACTGCTCGGTGCCATCGCGGCCGGTAGTGCGGGCGGCGACGCGGCCGCGGGCGTGCTCATGGGTGGCCAGGGCCTGTTGCTGCAGCGTCAGATCAACTTCACCCGCAAGGACGAAATCGAGGCTGACCGGGTGGGCATCCAGACGCTTGCCAACTCGGGGTTCGATCCGGAAGCCATGGCCGATTTCTTCGGGCGCATGCAGGACACCCTGCGCGTCGGCGAGGGCGAAGACGCCCTCCCCGCCCTGCTGCAGACCCACCCGGTGACCCTCGACCGCATCAGCGACGCGCGGGCGCGCGCACGCGTCCTCGAGGAACGGCTGAAAAACCAACCGAAGCTGCCCACGCTGGACAAGGCGAGCTGGGAGAAGAGCACGGCCCCCGTGCTCTTCGTCAAGGATCCCACCACGTTGATCAGTACCGGCAACGCAGCGCCCAAGGACAGCGCCGGTGATACCTACGCACTCATGCGCGAGCGGGTCCGCGTGCTCTCGGGCGACGCCGGCAAGCTCGCGTCGTATTACGCCACGAACCTCAAGCGCAAGGACTTCGATACGGCGGCCAACCGCTATGGCTATGCCGTGGCGCTCATCCGTACGAACCATGGCAGCCAGGCCGTGGAGCAGTTGCAGCCGCTGCTGGCCAGCCGGCCCGATAGCGTCGTGTTGCGGCTGGCGATGGCGGATGCCTATATGGACGCGGGCCGTTACGGCGATGCCATGGCCATCTACAAGGCGCTGCACGCCAACTCGCCGCGCAATGTCGCGGTGGCGCTCGGGTATGCCAAGGCCCTTGCCGTCCAGGGTAGCCGGGACAGCGCCCAGCAGGCGGCCGCCCTGCTCCGGCCCATGCTGGATAACAGCGACGACCCGGAAATCTTCCGTACGTACGCCCAGGCCACCGAGCGCGCTGGCGATAGCATCCGCTCGGCCGAGGCCTACGCGAACAGCGCCTACCTGTCAGGCCGGCCGTTCGATGCCATGGAGCAGCTGCGCCGGCTGCTCAAGCGCGATGACCTCGATTTCTACCAGCGGTCGCGCATCCAGGCCCAGATTGCCGACCTGACCCCGCTGCTCCTGGAGCTTCGCAAGCGCCGGGTGGCCACCGATGACAACCCCGACGGCCGCTCGCAGCAATAGATGTGCCTTATCGGCAACAGGTGAATGTGACCGTTGTCATTGCCCTGTAACACGGCACGGCTGCAATATGACGGTCACAGCCACCAAGCGGTTCATAGCGTGCATAAACGCATTCTCATCGTGGAAGACGAAGCATCGATTCGCGACATGGTCGCCTTCGCGCTTCGCAAGGCGGGCATGGATGCGGCGCACGCCGCCGACGCCCGCGCCGCCCAGATGGCTATCTCCGAGCGCGTGCCGGACCTGATCCTGCTCGACTGGATGCTCCCGGGCACCAGCGGCCTGGAACTGGCCCGCCGCCTGCGCCGCGAGGAACTGTCGCGCGAAATCCCCATCATCATGCTCACCGCCCGCGGCGAGGAGATGGACCGGGTGAACGGCCTGGAGGCCGGCGTGGACGACTACGTGATCAAGCCGTTCTCCACCCGCGAGCTCATCGCTCGCATCAAGGCCGTGCTCCGCCGCAGCCAGGGCGACGATGGCTCAGGCGTGGTGGAGCTGGGTGGCCTGCGCATCGACGGCCCGGCGCACCGCGTCTTCGCCGGTGAGGATGCCGTGCCGATCGGCCCCACCGAATACCGCCTGCTGTTCTTCTTCATGACCCACCCGGAGCGCGTCTACTCCCGGGCCCAGCTGCTCGACCACGTCTGGGGCGGCAGCGTGTACGTCGAAGAGCGCACCGTGGATGTCCACATCCGCCGCCTGCGCAAGACCCTGGAACCATGGAAGCTGGACGATATGGTCCAGACCGTCCGTGGCGCCGGCTACCGCTTCTCCGCCAATACCTAGGCTTAGGCGCGGTAGCCGCGTTATGGTGCGAACCACCTGCCCGCCGGTTACCCCGTTATGCCACCCAGCTTCCTGACCTCCTGGCGATTGCCCGCCACCTGCGCCGCCCTGCTTCTTGCGGGCGGTGCGGTGGGCGCGCTCATGGGCGCGGCGCTGGCCGGCGTGACCACGGTCGCGCTGGTCCAAATCGTCGTGCTGCTGTCGCTGTTCCGTCATAAGCCGGGCCCAATGTTGCAATCGCCCGCAACGCACCACCCTGAGCATGACCGTCTCATGACCCGCACACGCCGTATCGCCTCCCGCCTCCGTGATCTGCGCAGCGCGGCCGGCTCGCTCCCCGATGGCGTGGTCCTGCTGGACCACGCGCAACACGTCCGCTGGTTCAACCATGCGGCGGAGGAGTTGCTCGGCCTGAAGGGACCGCGTGACCGCGGCCGTTTCATTACCGATATCCTCAAGAACAGCGACCTCGCCGACTGGCTGGACGAGGGTGCGCGCGAGCCGTTGACCGACGTCACGGCCCCGGGGCATCCGAACCGGCACATCACGGCCACGCTGCTGCCCTTCGGCAGCCGCCAGCGGGTGCTACTGGCGCGCGATACCAGCCACCTCACCCGGCTGGAACAGATCCGCCGCGATTTCGTGGCCAACGTCTCCCACGAGCTGCGCACGCCACTGACCGTTATCCACGGTTACCTCGAACTGCTGGATCCGGAGGATGTGCCTGAGCTCGCGCCGGTGCTGGACGAAATGCGCGCGCAGTCCAAGCGCATGGGCCAGATCGTGGAAGACCTGCTGACCCTGTCGCGCCTGGAAACCCAGGACCACCTGGCCGAAGAACACGTGCAGATGGCACCCTTGCTCGCGTCGCTGCGGAAAGAGGCCGAGGCGCTCAGCCAGGGTCGGCATACCATTTCGCTGGACGTGGCCACCGGTTACGACCTGCTCGGTTCGACCAAGGATCTGCACAGCGCCTTCGGCAACCTGGTCGGCAATGCGGTCCGCTACACCCCCACGGGCGGCAAGATCGCCATCCGCTGGGCCGCCACCGCTGATGGCGCGCGCTTCTCGGTGCAGGATTCGGGCTTTGGCATTCCGGCCGCGCATATCGCGCGCCTGACCGAGCGCTTCTATCGCGTATCGTCCAGCCGCTCGCGCGATTCCGGCGGCACCGGCCTGGGTCTGTCGATCGTGAAGCACGTGCTAAACCTGCACCAGGCGCGGCTCTCCATTGAGAGCGAGCCCGGCAAGGGCTCCACGTTCGCCTGCGTTTTCGGCAGCGATCGCCTCCTGGATGGTTCACGCATCCACGATGTGGCGGGCGCACCGGCCTGAACGCATGGCAGCCCGGCGCCCGCAGGTTGCTGCGATGCCCCTTTCCGTGACCGCGGCCCATGGTTCACCATCGGGGGCTATGAAACGAACCGCGGAACGCATGAACGCCAAGGTCGACCTCGGGGCCACCGAGCTGTACATCAACCGTGAGCTGGCGGCGCTGGAATTCAATTTCCGCGTTCTGGCGCAGGCCAGCGATCCCGATGTTCCCGTACTGGAACGCTTGCGCTACCTCACCATCGTCAGCAACAACCTCGACGAGTTCTTCGAGGTGCGCGTCGCCGTGCTGAAGCACAAGCATGCGCTCGGTGCCGCCCTGCCTGGTGCGGATGGCATGTCGTCGGGCGAAATCCTGGGCCGTATCCGCGAGCGCGCGCTCGAACTGGTTGGCGAGCTCTACCGGATCTGGCGCGATGAACTCGGGCCCGCCCTGAACGATGCCAATATCCGTTTCCTGACCCGGGATAACTGGTCGGACAAGCAGCGACGCTGGCTGCAGGGCTATTTCCAGAACGAAATCATGCCGGTGCTTTCACCACTTGGCCTGGATCCCGCCCACCCGTTCCCCCGCATCCTCAACAAGACGCTGAACCTGGCGGTCGTTTTGAAGGGACGCGATGCGTTTGGCCGCGAGGGCCACATGGCGCTGGTGCGTGCGCCGCGCTCACTCCCGCGCATCATCCGCATCCCCGCCGAGGTATCGGGAAGCGATGGCGATTTCGTCTTCCTCGCCGAAGTACTGCAAAGCTTCGCCGATGAAATCTTCCCCGGCTTCCAGGTCTGTGCGGCGTACCAGTTTCGCGTGACCCGCAACAGCGAGCTGGTGGTTGAAGAAGCTGAAGTGGAAAACCTGGCCCGCGCCCTCAGCGAAGAGCTCGCGGGCCGCGGCTATGCCCGCCCGGTACGTCTCGAGGTCGGCGCGGATTGCCCGCGTGCGATCACCGACATGCTGATGGCGAACTTCCAGCTGGAAGATGCCGACATCTATCGCTGTGATGGGCCGGTCAACATCATTCGTGCCGGCGTCATCTACGATCAGCTCGACCGGCCTGAGCTCAAGTTCCCGCACTTCACCCCACGCCTGACACCGGCGTTCGCCAAGGGCGTGAACGAATTCGATGTACTGGGCGAGCGCGATGTGCTCATGCACCACCCTTACGAGTCCTTCGCCTCGGTGGTGGAACTGCTGCGCCGCGCTTCGCAGGACCCGGGCGTGCTCGCCATCAAGCAGACGCTCTACCGTGCCGGCAAGGATTCCCCGCTGGTGGACCTGCTGGTCGATGCGGCGCGCAACGGCAAGGACGTCACCGTGGTGATCGAGCTGCGGGCGCGCTTCGACGAGGAGGCCAACATCGGCCTGGCCAACCGCCTGCAGGAGGCCGGCGTGCAGGTGGTGTATGGCGTGGTCGGCTACAAGACCCACGCGAAGATGCTGCTCATCGTGCGCCGCGAAGGCAATGGCCTGCGCCGTTACGTGCACCTGTCCACCGGTAATTACCACCAGGGCAACAGCCGCGGCTATACCGATATCGGCCTGATGACAGCCAACCCGGAGATCGGCGAAGACATCCACAAGGTGTTCCAGCAGCTTTCCGGCCTGGGCCCGATGATCCAGCTCAAGCGCCTGCTGCACTCGCCGTTCACCCTGTACAGCAGCGTGATGGGCAAGATCGAACGCGAGATCGAGCATGCGAAGAACGGTCGCGGCGGCCGTATTGTCGCCAAGCTCAATGCGCTGAACGAGGCCCACGTGGTCGAGGCGCTCTACCGCGCGTCGCAGGCCGGTGTGCAGATCGACCTGATCATCCGCGGTGCGTGCACGCTGCGCCCCGGGATCAAGGGTGTCTCGGAGAATATCCGGGTGCGCTCGATCATCGGCCGCTTTCTCGAGCACAGCCGCGTCTACTGGTTCGGCAACGACGGCGACCCCGAACTCTATTGCGCCAGCGCCGACTGGATGGAGCGCAACCTCATGCGCCGCATCGAGATAGGCGTGCCCATCCTGGAGCCCGAGCTGTTCAAGCGCGTATACGACGAAACGCTGGATAACTACCTGCGTGACAACACCCAGGCATGGATGCTCGGCGCCGATGGCCGCTATACGCGGCGTCACCCGGCGGCCGGCGAGCTCCCGCATTCGGCGCAACAGGCGCTGCTGGCAAAGTACTGCGGGTGACGCGGCGTATCCTGCTCCTTTCGGTGTCGGCGGGTGCGGGCCACGTGCGCGCCGCCGATGCGCTGGAAGCCACCATCTCGGCGCTGGCCGCGCAGGGTGGCCAGGTGGAGGCGCTCCACCTCGATGTGATGGATTTCGTCCCGTCCAGCTTCCGCCGCATCTATGCGGATTTCTACCTCGGCCTCATCACCCGCTATCCGCGCTTGTGGGGCATGCTCTACCGCATCACCGATGACGCTCGCCCCGATGCCGTTGTACAGCGCATGCGCCGGACCATCGAGCGGCTGAACACCCGGCGCCTGCGTGCCGCCATCGCGGACTTCGCTCCGGACGCGATCGTGTGCACGCATTTCCTGCCCGCCGAAATGCTCGCCCGGCAGATCCGCAAGGGCCGTGTCTCCGCGCCGGTGTACCTGCAGGTGACGGATTTCGACCTTCACCGCATGTGGCTCGTGCCGGGCATGAGCGGTTACTTCGCCGGCAGCCCGGAAATCGCCCACCGCATGCATGCCGTGGGCCTGCCCGCCGAGCGAGTCCATACCACCGGTATTCCCGTGATGCCGGCATTTGCTGAACGCCATGATCGCTCGGTGCTGGCGCACCGTTTCGGCATGGATCCAACACGTCCTGCGTACCTCGTGATGGGCGGTGGCGCGGGCGTTGGCGCGCTGGATGAGCTGGCGGATACGCTGCTCTCGGCTGGCGGGGATTTCCAGCTCGTCGTGCTGGCCGGGCGCAATGAAGACATGCTCGGACGGCTGCGCCGCCTGGCAGCGGGCAAACACGCTGGACGCCTGTTTCCACAGGGTTACACACGGCACGTCGAACAGCTCATGGCCTGTTGCGACCTGGCCATCACCAAGCCAGGTGGGCTCACCACCTCGGAGTGCCTGGCCATGGGCTTGCCGATGATCGTGAACGCGCCGATCCCAGGGCAGGAAGAACGCAATGCGGATTACCTGCTGGAACAGGGGGCCGCCTGGAAGGCGATCGATGCGGTTGCGCTGGCGTGGCGCATCCAGGCCTTGCGTGCCGACCCCGCCCACCTGGCCGCCATGGCGGCACGCGCCCGTGCGATCGGCCGGCCGCACGCTGCCCGCGATGTCGTTGACATCGTGCTTGCGCAACTGGGCCACCGATGAGCCATTCCCCGCGCAGGCGAATGGTTTCGGTCCTCGCGACCGCGGCCTTCACCTTCCTTCTGGCCTTCCTCTTTGCTCACGTCGAGGTGGAAATCGAGGGTCCCCATGGCTGGGCTACGAGCCTGCCGACATGGCGCATCGAGAACCACTGGCTACTCGACCTGCTTTGGGGTGGCCGGCCCATGACGGGCTACCACGCGTGGGTGTTCCCTTTCATCGCGTTGTCTTTCCATTTCCCCATGGTGTTCCGTGGATTCTGGAGCTGGCGCGCGCAGGTCCGCATCATCGCCTGCGTCATGTTGTTCTGGGTGGCCGAGGATGGGCTCTGGTTCATCCTGAACCCAGCCTTCGGGCTTGCGCGCTTCACCCCGGAAAACGTGCCCTGGCACCGCCATTGGTGGGGCCCCGCACCCACGGACTACTGGGTATTCGGTTTCCTCTGCATCCTGTTGTATGCGCTATCCGCCATGCCGAAATCGCGCGCTGCGGTTTCCCCAAAGCGGTAAAGGCGTGACAAAATTCCCCGATACGCCGCTGCGGACATTTCCTCTTGGCCTCATCTGGTAAATCGCAGATCAACGATGGCGAATTCATCGCCGCTGTCGACCTGGGCTCCAACAGCTTCCACATGGTGGTCGCCCGCTATGAGCACGGCGAACCGCGTGTCGTCGATCGCCTGCGCGATTCGGTTCGCATGGCCGTGGGCTTGCGCCCCGATGGCACCCTGGATGCCGCGCACCGCGCGGCTGCCCTGGGTAGCCTTGCGCGGTTCGGCCAGCGCCTGGCCGGCATCCCGGCATTGCACATTCGCGCGGTGGCGACCAATACCGTACGCCGCCTCGCGTCGCCGCATGCATTCCTTTCCGCTGCCGAGGCCGCACTGGGCCATCCGGTCGAAATCGTTTCGGGTCGTGAGGAAGGCCGCCTGATCTTCCTGGGCGCCGCCCACGACCTGCCTGCGTCGCGCGATCACCGCCTCGTGATCGACATCGGGGGAGGCAGCACGGAGTTCATCATTGGCCGTGGTACCTCGCCGCTGTTGACGGAAAGCGTGCAGGTGGGCTGCATCGCTTCCACCCTGCGCTTCTTTCCCGGCGGCAAGATCACACGCAAGCGCTGGCAGAAAGCGCGCCGCGAGATCGGCGTCCTACTGCAGCAGTTTTCCGAGGATTACCGGGAAGCCGGCTGGGCGGATGCGTACGGCTCGTCGGGTACGGCCAAGGCCATTGGGTCCGTCGTACGCGCCATGAAGCTCTCCGACAATGGCATCACTCCGGATGCCCTTGCGGCCGTCCGCGAAGCGCTCATTGAACAAGGTGCCAACGGTGCTCCGTTGAAGCTGCCCGGGCTTGCCGAGGACCGCGCTGAAGTCTTTGCCGGCGGCGTGGCGATCTTCGAAGCCGCCTTCGAAGCCCTGGGCATCGAGCGCCTTGGCGTGTCGGAAAGCTCCATGCGCGAGGGCGTGCTGTGGGACCTGATCGGCCGATCCGCCGGTACGGATCCGCGCATGGCCAGCATTGATTCGTTGGCCGCGCGCTACGGGGTCGACCGGGCCCAGGCACGGCGCGTGGAGACGACCGCCCTGTCGCTGTTCGACCAGTTGGCCAAGGTGTGGAAACTGGACGATGACGGCCGGGAATGGCTCTCGTGGGCCGCCCGCGTGCATGAGCTGGGCCTGGCCATCGCCCACAGCCAGCACCAGCGCCACGGCGCTTACATCCTGCGCCACGCCGACATGGCCGGCTTCTCCCGCCAGGAGCAGCAGCTACTGGCGGCCATCGTCGAGTCGCACCGGCGCAAGCCCGAGAAATCGGTGATGAGCGCGCTGCCTGCGCGTTACCGGGCCCTGGCCCGGCACATCACCGCCATCCTGCGCCTGGCCGTGCTGTTCCGCCGTGCGCGGCGCGCCGAGTCGCTGCCGCGCATCCGCGTCAATGCCACGCGCCAGCGCCTGCGCATTACCCTGCCAGCCGATTGGCTCGACCAGCACCCCTTGACCGAAGCGGATCTGGAACAGGAGCGGGAACCGCTCGCTGAACTGGGGCTGGAACTCGAGATCGTCACGGAATAACCGTGCCCCCGCCCGCCATGGGGGTATCATGGTGGGGTTGTCACTTTGCACGAACCGGTTGCCCATGCTGAAAGCCGCCCTCGCCAGCCTCCTCCTCGCCCTGCCCGTTGCCGCCCTGGCGCAACAGCAGGCCAAGCCGGCGGCCCCTGCGCCCGGTCCCGTCGATCACCCACGGGTGGTCATGCACACCAGCTCGGGCGATTTCACGCTGGAGCTCTTCCCTGAAAAGGCACCCAAGAGCGTTGCCAATTTCCTCCAGTACGTGCGCGATGGCTTCTACGACGGCACCGTGTTCCACCGCGTGGTGGATGGCTACATGGTGCAAGGTGGCCTGTACAGCCGCGACCTGACCCAGCGCCGTACCCGCGCCCCCATCGCGAGCGAGGCCGATAACGGCCTGTCCAACCTGCGCGGCACCGTGTCGGTGGCCCGCGGCGCGGATGCCAACTCCGGCACCTCGCAGTTCTTCGTGAACCTTGTCGATAACCGCCGGCTGGATTACGTGAGCAACCAGAGCGGGCTGACCTGGGGCTTTGCCGTATTCGGCAAGGTGGTCCAGGGCATGGATACGATCGACAAGATCGCCAAGGTACCGACCAAGGCGCAGGGCCCGTTCGTGGGTGACGTGCCTAACCCACTGGTGATCATCAACTCCGCCCAGGTCGTGGGTGAGGAGAAGGCGGCGCCTGCCGCCGCCTCCACGGTGGCAAAACCGGCGGCGCCCGCCCCTGCGGCAGCACCTCCCGCGAAGAAGGCCGAGAAGAAGCCGGCGGCCAAGACCTCGCCATGACCACGCTGTTCATCGCCGACCTGCACCTGGACGACGCCCGCCCCCATATCACCGAGCTGTTCGAACACTACCTCGCCTCCGATAAGGCGCGTGGTGCGAAGGCCTTCTATATCCTGGGCGACCTGGTCGAGGCCTGGATCGGCGACGATGACGACGCCGAACTGCCTTCCCGTATCGCCGCCGCCACAAAGGGCCTGAGCGATGCAGGCGTCCCCGTGTACTTCATGGTCGGGAACCGCGATTTCCTGCTCGGCGAAGCATTCGCGAAACGTGCAGGCATGACGTTGCTCGAGGACGGCACGGTCCACGACATTGAAGGCGTGCCTACGCTGCTGATGCACGGCGATGTGCTGTGCACGGATGACGTGGAGTACCAGGCGGTCCGCAAGCAGGTGCGCACGCCAGAGTGGAAACAGCAGATCCTGTCGATGCCGCTCGCTGCGCGCCGCGCGTTCGCCGCGCAGGCACGTAGCGACAGCAAATCTCGGACGGGTCGAATCGATGAAACGATCATGGATGTGAACCAGGGCGCCGTGGAAGATGCCATGCGCCAGGCACGTGTTACGCGGCTGGTCCACGGGCATACGCACCGGCCAGCTGTGCATGACTTCACGCTCGATGGCGCCGCTGCGCAGCGCATCGTGCTGGGCGATTGGTACGACCATGGCTCGGTGCTGCGCATAGAGCCTGATAGCGTTGAATTACGTGGGTTGAAGCTGCCGTAAGGAGGCCGCGCGTTGCGCGGATCGCGTCACAAGGTAACCAACCACGCCAGCTCGCTCTCCGAAAACCCCGCCTCACGCCGTGCCTCGAGATTGAATGGCCCCCGCAGCGATCCATTCATGTAGTCGTTGAGCAACGTCGCGAACGTCGCCTCTGGGTCGATGCCGTCGCGCGCGCAGCACCAGTGAAACCAGCACGTACCGGCGGCGACATGCGCCACTTCTTCGCGAAGAATGACCTCGAGGATGGCCACCGTGCGCTCATCTTTCTGGTGGCGAAGGCGATCCATCATGCCCGGCGTCACATCCAGGCCGCGAGCCTCGAGCACGCGCGGCACCAGCGCCATACGCGCCGTATCGCTGTGCGCCGTCTTGTCGGCCATTTCCCACAAACCGTTGTGCGCATCGAAATCGCCATACGCATGGCCGAGCTCGCCAAGGCGCCCTTGCAGCATCATGAAATGGCGAGCCTCGTCGTTGGCGCACGACGCCCAGTCGGTGTAGTAAGCCAAGGGCTTGCCACGAAACCGGTACACCGCATCCCACGCCAGGTCGATGGCGTTGAACTCGATATGTGCAATGGCGTGGACGAGCGCGATGCGCCCTTCCGGCGTGCCCAGGCCCCGCTGGGAAAGCTCACGCGGCGATACCAGTCGTGGCCGCTCGGGGCGGCCCGGCAAGGGAATGGGCTGCGCCGGCGGCGATAGCGGATCCGGCCCAAGCTCCCCCGCATACAGGCGGGCGAACGTCTCGAAGGTGAGCCGCACCTTTTCGGCGGGATCGGCCGCGTCGAGGCAGCGGCGGGCGGCGGCGTGGAGATCCTGCATCAGATCAGGGGGTGCGGCACGCATGACGCGTGCCGCACGCTCGATCAGGCCGTACGGCGTTCGTTCTTCGCGCCATCCGAACGCAGGGCTTCCTGCTGTTCGAGGAACGCGGAATCGACGCCCGTGACGTACTCGCCGGAGAAGCACGAGGTATCGAAACGCTTCAGGTCTTCGTTGCCGTCCTGCACGGCCCAGATCAGGTCGTCCAGGTCCTGGTAGACGAGCCAGTCGGCGCCGAGGATCTTCTCTACCTCTTCCACCGTACGGCCCGCGGCCACCAGCTCGGACGCGGCCGGCATATCGATGCCGTATACGTTCGGGTAGCGCACCGGAGGTGCCGCGGAGGCGAAGTACACGTTCTTCGCACCGGCATCGCGTGCCATCTGGATGATCTGCTTGGAGGTGGTGCCGCGGACGATGGAGTCATCGACCAGCAACACGTTCTTCTTGCGAAATTCCAGATCGATGGCGTTGAGCTTGCGGCGTACGGATTTCACACGCTCACCCTGCCCCGGCATGATGAAGGTACGGCCGATGTAGCGGTTCTTGACCAGGCCTTCGCGCATGGGCACGCCCAGCGCCTGGGCCAGCGAGCTGGCCGCGGTGCGCGACGTATCCGGAATGGGAATGACCGCATCGATGCCGTGATCAGGGCCGCGCTCACGCAGGATTTTCTCGGCGAGCTTTTCGCCCATGCGCAGGCGCGCCTTGTACACCGACACATCCTCGATCATGGAATCGGGACGCGCGAGGTAGACGTATTCAAAGATGCACGGCGCATGCACTGCACCTTCGGCGCAACGCTTGGAGAACAGCTGGCCACCCTCGGTGATGATCACCGCCTCGCCCGGCTCGATATCACGCAGGCGCTTGAAACCCAGCACGTCGAGCGCAACCGATTCGGACGTCACGGCGTACTCGCGGCCCTCCGCCGTTTCGCGCTCACCGAGCACCAGCGGACGGATGCCGTTCGGGTCGCGGAACGCGATAAGGCCGTAACCCAGCACAAGCGCGATGCAGGCGTAACCGCCACGCGCACGCTCGTGGACACGCGCCACCGATTCAAAAACATGTTCAGGGGTGAGGTCACCCCGATCTTCCAGCTGCAGTTCGTGCGCAAGCACGTTGAGCAGCACTTCGGAATCGGAATCGGTGTCAATGTGGCGCCGGTCGTCTTCGAACATTTCCTTGCGGAGCTGCTCGGTGTTGACCAGGTTGCCGTTGTGCGCGAACGCAATGCCGTAAGGCGAGTTCACGTAGAACGGCTGGGCCTCTTCGGTGCCCTCGGAGCCTGCCGTGGGGTAGCGGCAGTGGCCGATACCGATGCGGCCGCGCAGCTTGCCGACGCCCGCCGAATTGAAGACATCGCGCACCAGGCCGTTGCCCTTGTGAAGGCGCAGGCGTGCGCCATCCACGGTGGCGATACCGGCGGCATCCTGACCGCGATGTTGCAGGACGGTCAGGCCGTCATACAGGGCCGATGCCACTTCCGTGGTACCGACGATGCCGATGATTCCGCACATGGTGTTGCCTTCTACGAAGAGGCCGCCGTGGAAGCGGCAGCGGGGTGAGCCTGGCTATTGTCGCGCTTTTGCCCGGGGATAGGCAGGTCGCGCAGTTTCATGAGATCGTCCTTGCTGGGGAGCTGGACGTCCGGCATTTTCATATTCTTCAGCGCTTCTGGCGGGTGCATGTAATCACGCACGTTCGCCGGTATCTGCTCGCCGATCCATGCGGCGGGGGCCCGGAACTGCTGGAGCATGGTCGATTCACGCCACCACGGGTCGTTCGGCAACGGCGTAAAGCCGAGGATGAACACCACCAGGCTGACGATAAGCACACCACGCGCCAGGCCAAACAACATGCCGAAAAGGCGGTCGGTGCCACCCAGGCCCGTACTCGCCACCAGGCGCGACACAAGGAACCGGATGATACCGCCGACCACCAGGACGACGACGAACGCCAGAGCGTAGCCAATGCCCACACGGGCGGTGGCGTTCGACACTGAGCCTTCCATGTAATGGGCCAGCTGTGGCCCGATGGCCCAGGCGACCCAGAAGGCGGCCACCCAGATCACCAGCGACAACACCTCGGAAATGAGGCCACGCGCCAGGCCGATCAAGACCGAAATGAACAGCACCGCCAGGATGACGTAATCGGCCCAATTCACACTGCTGCTCTCCATGTGGCGACAGGCGTGCGGCGCGGCCCGTTACGGGGCCGACACCACGACGCCATCGAGGCCGACCTTGGCCTTGATTTGTTCTTTCAGGCGCACGGCATCGTCACGCTGGGTCTGCGGGCCGGCGCGGACGCGCCACAGCTTCGCGCCACTGCTGGAGGCGATGCTGTCCACGTACCCGGCAATACCCGCGCCGCGGAGCTTGTCACGCAGGCGGGTAGCCTCGGCTTCGCTGCTGACCGCCGCGACCTGCACGGCGAACCCGCCCGCGCGCGGCGCGGCGACCGGAACAGCGGCGGCCTGGGCCTGCTGGGCGGCTGGCGCGGCGGCCGGCTTGGGTGGCGCCGGCACATCGGCGGTCTGCGCCTCGGGCTTCGAGGTGAGCGACGCCGGGGCGCCCGGGACCGCGGCGGTGATCTTGAGGCGCGCGGCCTCGGCGGCGGCACGGGTTTCAAACGGGCCGGCCGTCACGCGGGTCAGCGCCTTCCCGGCCTGATTAGCGCTGGAGGTGCTCACCGGATAACCGAGCGCACGAACCTTCTGGACAACGGCGTCGGCCTTGCTGCGGTCGGCGTAGGCGCTCAGGTTGATGCTGTAGCTGCCACGGGCGGCGGCACCAGCCGGAGCGGCTACGGGCGAATCCGCAGGCGCTGGCGTGGCCAGGGTCGGGGTCGCAGCCGGCTTGGGCGGTTTGGCCGGCGCGGGTGCCGGCTTGGCAAAATCTTCGGGCAGTGCGTCTACCGGCTTGCGCGAGGCGATATCCACGGACGCGAGGCGGCTCCCGCTACCGGGGGTGACTGCGGCCTGCGGCGCGGCCGGCGCCGGCTGAACCGGTGCGGGTGCCTGGGCTGTGGCCGCAGGCTGCTGCGGCGCCTGCGCGGGTGCGGTAGCGGGCGTGGCCGTGCCGTTGGGGGAAACATCCAGCGTACGCGACTGCAGTTCGCGGTCCGGCGCCGGCGGGATCTCGAGGCTGACCGTCTGGTCGGTGTCGCTCTTCGGCGGCGTGCTGGAGAACAGCATGGGCACGATCAGGACGAGCAAGGCGATGAGGACGGCGGCACCCAGCAGGCGTGTTTTCAAGGAAGGCTCCATTCAGCCGGCGCAATGCGGATCGCCGCGATTATAACCGGCAATGGGCAGGGCCCGATGCCCTCCCCCGTGTCGGCGTTCACGGCCGCGTCGTCAACACCGCGCTCGCCACGAAAAACGAACCAAAGAGAAGAACGGTGTCGTCGGCTGTCGAGGCCTGCCGCGCGGCGCGCCAGGCCGAGTCGACATCCGGATAGCCTTCCCGCGCGGCCCCGGGTAGGGCGACCAGGAAGGCCTCTTCCAGCGCTGCCGCTGGCAGGCCCCGCGGCGTATCCCGATCCAGGCCGGCGAGGAACCAGTGATCGATCCGGTCACCCAACGCTGCAATCACCCCGGCCACGTCCTTGTCCGCGAGGGCGCCGTACACGGCCATGACCCTTCCCATATCCGGCTGCGCATCGAGCCAGTCCGCCAGCGCGCGGGCGGCCTGCGGGTTATGGCCAACATCCACGAGGGTGAGGGGGCGCTCCCCGACTCGCTGGAGCCGCCCTTCCACATGGACGTTCGCCAACGCCGAGGCAACCGCCGCGGCGGGCACGGCGAGTCGCTCGCGCAGCGCGTGCAGGCATGCGATGGCGGCCGATGCATTGGCGTACTGGACAGGCGCCGCGAGCGCCGGCCGCGGAAGGTCGAGGGTGGTGCCATCGGTGTGGAACCACTGCCAATGGCCCGCGCCACGCTCTCCTACCGACACATCCCACCAGAACGACGAGCCTGCACGCTCGATGACGGCCCCCGCGCCGCGGAGTGCATCGAGCAAGCCTTCGGGAGGATCAAGCTCACCCACGACAGCGGGCCGGCCTGCGCGGGCGATACCCGCCTTTTCCCTGCCAATACTGTCGCGATCGTTGCCAAGCCATGCCTGGTGATCGAGATCGATCGTGGTGATGACCACGGCATCGGCATCGATGATGTTCACCGCATCGAGCCGTCCGCCCAACCCCACTTCGAGGATCGCCACGTCGATATGGGCCCGGGACATCACGTCGATGGCCGCGAGCGTGCCGAACTCGAAATAGGTCTGGGGAAGGGTGCCGCGTGCGGCTTCGATACGCTCGAACGAGGCGATGAGCTGCGCATCGCCGGCATCAACGCCTTCAATGCGCACGCGCTCGTTGTAGTGCACCAGGTGAGGCGATGTGTAGCAGCCCGTGCGATAACCCGCGGCGCGCAGCATGCCCTCAAGCAGCGCCACCGTGGAGCCCTTGCCGTTGGTACCGCCAACGGTAATGACCACCGGCGCAGGACGGGGCGCACCCATCGCCTGCCAAACCGCACGTACGCGATCAAGGCCGAGCTCGATCTCGTGCACGTTCGTGGTTTCCTGGTACGCGAGCCATTGGTCCAGCGTGCGGGTCATGCGGCAGTCTCCGCGCGGTCCAGTTCGCGCATCCAGAAATCAAGTACGTGCGGTGTCGCCGCTGTATCCCCGTGTTCTTTCCACGATAGCGTGCAGCTCATGCCAGGTACCGGTTCATAGCCGCGCCCGCGCCAGAACGCGTTGTTAGGCCGGTAGCCCTCAGGAGCGCGCCCATCGGCGGGATCACGCCGCACGGAGCAGAACGCGGTGTAGCGGAAATCACCGCACCTGCGTGCGTGTGCCTCACGCGCATCGAAAAACGCATGGCCGGCGCCGCGCCCGCGCCACGGCGCCAGCAGTACCGATTCACCGAAATAGAACACGCTGTCCAGCGGCATGCCATGCGCGAGAAAGGGGGCATGGAAGGCTTCGCCATCATCGGCAAGCGGAATACCCGTGGAGGCACCGATCGCCTCACCGGCCGGACTCCTTGCGACCACGCACACGCTGCGCGGCGAAGCGGCATAGGCGGCCAGGTAATCGCGCTCATAGTCTCGATCGCCGTCATAGAGATACGGCCAGTCACGGAAGACCGCGATACGCAGCCCGGCAAGTTCATCGACCACGGACAGGATCGCCTGCCCCACGTAAGTCGTGACGGTGATACCGGGTGTGTGGCGCATGGCGGGGAGCCCAACGAAAGTACGGTAAAGCTTAATGGCAGCGGCGAGCCAAAAACAAAAAGGCCAGCCCGGAGGCTGGCCTTTCCGGCTATCGCTTGGACGCGATCAGCAATCGGCACCGCCGAACGGATCGTCGAGGACGATCGTGTCGTCGCGATCGGCACCGGTGGCCACGAGGGCCAGCTTGCAGCCCGAGAGCTCTTCCACCGCACGCAGGTACGCGCGGGCCGCCGGGGGCAGCTTGTTCCAGTCACGGATGCCCGCGGTGGATTCTTCCCAGCCCGGGAACTCGAGGTACACCGGCTTGCACTCGTCCCAGCCGTCCGCATCGAGCGGGGCCAGCTCACGGCGCTTGCCGCGGTATTCATACGCGATGCAGACCTTGATGCTTTCCAGGCCGTCGAGCACATCGAGCTTGGTGATGGCCAGGCCGTCGATACCGTTGATCTGCACGGCGCGCTTCAGCGCAACCAGGTCGATCCAGCCGCAGCGGCG